>JAEWVC010000018.1 GCA_023459275.1 Bacillota bacterium
TCTTGAGCGGGCATTTTATACCCCCCCCCCTCTCTTATAGCCTGATACCAAACTTTGCCAAGGCCGGTTTTATCTTTGCAATATCTTCGGCAACCGCGCCGATCCCCATATCGGATATAGCCTGCTGCACCTGCGCTTTCAGTGCCTCTTGTGCGGCTTTGGCTGTTTCTGTGGTTCGGGCTTCTATTTGACTTTTAATGGCCGCTACATCTGATGCTATTTCTTCCGCAGTGCGCTCCAATGCCTGTTCCCCGTCCCACCAGTAGCGGGGCACCCCCTTGGTATATAATTCTTTGGGCATATAGTTGCCTTGGGCGTGGGCATACCGATCTCCTAATCCTTCGTCGATCTTTACCCACCCATCAATATCTTTCAAAAAAGCAGAGCTGTTGATAGCAAGGATTCGCCCGTCTTCATCCATGCGGACATATACAGCAATCTTTTCCATTGGCGCCCCTCCTATCGAATTTCTGCATCCAGTCCTTCAAAAACTACATAATAGTCTTGTGTTGTTCCACTGGCTAGGTTAGTTCCCGTTAGCACGTAGAGGCTTCCTGTTTCATCTAATGAAAAAGTCCCGACTAAAGGATATTCATAGCTTCCGATAAGGCCATATTTTGCACTTGTAACAGTAGGGACGGTGCGCATCTCTACCGGGAAGTTTCCAGGGCACGCCCAAAAGTAGCTTCCTGACTGGTATATTAAGGGTGCGGTGTGTTTTGGTAGATAGCACCGCTTGCACGCCGCCAACTCTTCGCCATATAGTTTGGGCACAAAAGGCGTAAGGATCGACCCCTTTTCAAGCTTTGCATGCTTGATCCAGTAGTGCCCCCCGGCTATCGCCACGGCGGATACGGTAAAGGACGTCATGCTATCTGGCAGGTCTACGATATGGGTATACCACCGCCAGCCTTGCCCAGTCATATCGTAGGGTGTTCTCTGCAATGTCCCGTTGACTGTACATCCCAGATGCAGGGAGCCTTCACCGTTGGCATAGATGGCGATTATATGCGTACCTGACAGTAGTTCGGGATGTTCTATTGGCTGGCTAAAAAACGCGTGGTTGTCCGCAGTTGCTACTATATGCAATGTATCTCCGTCACGAAAAGTACCTCCCGCCCCATCAAGCCGCCACCTGTCATATCCATAATCGCCCGGTGTGTAGTTTGGGTTCCCGCGCTGATTGACAGGAGTAACGAAGTTGGCATTGATAAGCAAGTTATCACCAACCGGGACGGCTATTTTCTCCCCCGTAGGCGCGATGAGCCAACCGCCTAACTTAATGGTTTCATCTTCATCACCATAGGCTGTCAGCAGGCCCGCCCGTTTTCCGTTAGCAGCAAACTCCGCAAGGAAAGCCGAAACGCTGATATATTCGTAGTACTCAGTGGAAGAAAGCGCGTCAGATATGGTAAGCTTAATAGAGTAGGTTTTGCCTACGTTAAAATCCCCACTTCCAAGCGTAAGCGCCACGCCGGAAGCAATAGAAACGGGTGTGCTCCACCCGCCAGACGGGTTTTCCATGTAGCTCACGGTGCCGGATACGCTGTTTGTGCCAACCGCCGTTTTGTCAAAAACCGTATATACCAGCGCGTAAGTCCCGGCAATGTCAATCACGCCAGCGGCAGTGCATCTTTGCGCAAGGGTAGACACAAACCACGGCTTGACGTAAGCCTGGAAATTCACCGACTGCGTAGCGGTATTTGTGCGTCCCCGGCTATCAGTAACACGCGCCGTAAACGTCACCGTGCCAACGGCGTTGATGAATCCAGTTTCTAAGCTGGCAGACGCGCCGCTGTCGTATCCGCCTCCAATGATGTTGTAGGAAACAATCGTGCTGCCGTAAGCGCCAGTTGCTTCTGTTATCGACATGGACGCCTTGCTTTTGCCCTGTATATAGCCCCACGTAGACACGCCTTCGCTGTATGGTATATGCGTCGGCGCGGGCAGAGTAAGGGCTGGGATAATACTTCCGGGGCATGCAATTGTGAACGGATAGTCATTATACCCAAGCAGCGAACCGCTATCGTAGGTTTCCAAACGGCAATTTGCCACGCCGGAGGTAGCGTTCGGAATGTTGTTGAGCCAACTCATGGGAACGGAAAGCGTATGCGTAAGCGTAGCAGCGGAAAGGATTCCGCTGTCGCTTGAGTAGGACCCGAAGGTCCAAAGCGCCCTGTGCGTGCGACCGCTCTCCGCCGGAGTGATGGTGACCTTGATATCATCCCCGGCGTTTACAGCGCTTTTGTCAAGCGCGCCCGTTGACGTTGGCATGTGGTAGGTGACGGTTAAAACTGTATTTGATAAATTCAACCAAGAAGAAGCCGCTCCGGCGTTTCCGTTTGCTTTGAACTTGAACTCAAAATCAACTGTAGTGAACGGCCTGGACAATGCAGCAATTTTACTTGTTACGTCTTTTGTGCCAGCCCAATCCACGTCATCAAGTCTACGTAAAGAAATTCCGGTAAAGGGTTCGTTTCTTGATTGAGATAAATAAACATATTCAAGTATTGCATTTTGTGGAATTGTGCTTATATCAACTGTTTTTGTTACCGTACTTGTGCTTGGCGGTTCGGGGACTATAAGAGTATAGTTCCATGCGCTCCGTTGGTTAAAGTCTGGTATAGTGAACTGCAATTGTGGCATTAAATCGTATCACTCGCTTTCACCGCCAGCCCGCGGGATGTATGTATCAGCTGAACGTACCCGTCGGTGGGGTTCCCGAATGAGGCCTTATCTTCCACCACAAGACGCGGGGTATGCGTGCCGGTCAGCCCAAAAACTGCAGCCTTCGCCCCGTTGTATTTGATATACAAGCCATCGTTGGCTATCTCGTTGGTAACCGGACTTCCTGGATATGAAAAACGCAGTCCCGTGCCTGTTGCCCAGTCCACATATTCCTTGACTTCCGACTTGTATGCGTCCAGGTCAGCCTTTGCAGATGATACCTGGTCTAGCGCCTGGGCAAGGGCGGCGGATAGTGCGGCCTGGAAGTTTTGCACCTGTGTTGCAAGGGCCGCATTTGCGCTGGCAAGCGTCGCAGACGCATAGGTTACAATGGTTTCGTTCAGGGTATTGAAGTATTGCAGGAGCGCGCTTGAAGCGGTTTCTCCGCCTGCCTCAATCGCGCCCTGCAATTCTTCATAGGCCGTGTTCAGGCTTTCTTCCAGTGTGGCGATGTTATTCAGCTTCGCCTGAACGCCCGTAGAAAACTTCTTTTCGTCCAGACGCCCCATCATCGCATACAGGTTGTCAAAAATATCAAACAAGCCCTGATATAGCCGCTTTTCCGCAGGCGTGGCATTGGCCGGAACGGGCGGCCTTTGATATTGGTAGTTCGTTACGGCCATGTGTACACCTCCCAAAGGTTACTCTCCGTCACCCCATTGCGCGTAAAGGGTTACATCGGCAGAAATAACAAACTTGGCAGCCGGGGCATAATCCGTGCCCGAACCGTTGGCGGCGGTATTCCACTTGACGAACACCTTGTCCGTGGGCGGCGTCAGCCCGGTATAGGCAAGCACCGTAACCTCGTCTCCATCGGTATACGGGCTATCCTCGTCCGTGATCGTCCCGGTTCCGGTGTTGGCATCATAGGTCACGGTAAACTGCTCAAGCCACAAGGCCGTGAGCGTGGTAGCGTCCGTCACAACGTCAGCGTCAAACTTCCACACTGTCACGCCGTCAGCGGACCATCCGGCAAACGTATGGTCGGAAAGCGTGGGGTCCTCGGGCTCCGTTACTTTCGCGCCCTCGTTCACATACTGCGTATCGGGCGCCGTGCTCCCGCCGTCCGTGTCAAATACCACCTTGAACAGGTGTGTTACGCCCTCAAGCGCCGTAATAGCCGCAGACGCAGTAACATACTTGGTGTCCACGTCGGAATGAATGTTTTCGGGAGTGTTGGGAACGACAAAGGGCAGGATCGCGCTCTTGGGAACAGTCGTGGAGGCCCGGATGATAAGTTTGCCAGTCCCCGCCGTGGCAACATCCGCCGCGCTGGGATACCAGAAAACCTTAGAACCCTTCTGCGTAAACGTCGCCGCAGACACGCTTGCGGATTCTGGCCGAATCACATACAGCAGGGCGGTATCCGTTGGCGTCATCCAGTGGGAAAGATCAAACGCGAAGCTGTCATTCGCATTCGATACGGTAATTGAGGCCGGGAGATGCTCAATCGAAAACATATCAACGCTCCTTAATCATGGTCTAGTTCCATGTCAATCTGCACGCCGCCCAACAGCCGCCAGTCAAGCGTGGTTTCGGTGTTCAGTTCGATCTGGAACCACCTGCCGCTATTGCTGATGTTCAGCCGTTTCATCTTGTCGCCAGGGAGAACCGTGAACGTCTTTTTCTTTTCTTTCTTTTCCGTCCGGATGGTAACGTCCATGTCAAACCCCTGCTCCTGCGGAATCGGATCTCCGCCGCCCTCCGGGGTTACGTCGGGGATTGTGTCAACATGAACGGTCAGGTACACAATGAACGCACTCTTGACGGCATTCTTGCGGCCTGTGTCCTGATACCCGGATATCCATGTGACGGGGAGAGAATCGCCTTCGCCCATCTGCCAGACAGTCCCCGGCGTATCATCCGTCGTGTAGTAAAGAACGCCGTCCGCAGCAAGAAACGCCTTGACATTGACATCCTCAATCACGTTGAAGGTATGCTCCACCGTGTCGTACACAATAATTGCGTTGTTGATTGTACTTTCATCCACCGGAACCGCAACGCAGTATTTCACTCCCCACATGGCGGCGTAAGCCTTGTTGATGTACGGGGCATTGATTCGCCCCACAACGTCCTTGATGGCCTGCTGCCGGAACGGAATCACATCCGCCCCATCGTAGCGCATCAGCCCGTTGTACGACAGCATGTAGGCGTAGCTTCCAAACACCACAACGGAGTTTTCCTCTATCGTGCCGCCGCCGTACTGTTCCTTCATGATGTACGTGCCGGGGTCCGTTCCCAAAATGCGCCATACCCGCGTTTTCTTGAACGCCAGCAGTTGGTCCCCGAACGTGCGGAGCGCAACGAACGAATCACCGTCCCAGGAGGGTTGAAGAATCTCGCCGGGCGCATCCTCGGGAACGTCCAATTCTTCCTGCGTGTCCACCGTCCAGTTGAACGGGTCATATGCGCCCGAATATACCAGCTTGTCAGGATAATCTTCGATACCACTTCCCCAAATCCGTTCTGCGTGGCGCGTAAGGATGCCAAACTTGTACGGAGTTGTAACCGCTGTCACGGTCAGGTCATCGCCGTAGACGCAAATCATCCCATCGTCCGCGTTGGTCATCAGCAAGACATCAATCGTTGCGCTTTCTTCGTTGACCTCATACGCCACATAGTCCAGGTTATCGTTGGTTAATTGGTCATAGATTTCCGTCCAGGTTTCATCGGTCATCAGCCGATAGTACAGGCTCGATCCAGCCGCCGCAATCAGCACTTGCTTTTCAGCCTCAACGGAATGGAACCGCCTGTACAGTACGGCAAGTGTTCCAATGGGCGCGGGAAGGTCCCCGGCAAGCTGAACACCCTTCTTCATGGGGGCCAGGGAACCGCCCGTCGTGTCGCAGTTGATGGCGTCCACGGCATACCGCATGTCCAGATTTCTGCCGTCGCCGTCCTGCATCAATCCGCCAAACTGGACAATGCCTGCGGATGTTTCATAGGGGGACGCCATACGTTACCTCCTTACCTGGAATACAGGTTCGTAAACGTCGGGGAATATTCTTCGCGGGAACGGCCCAGGTCGTTTGCCATTTCCCTGTACTGCGCCAGGAACGGCGCGCCACGGTTCTGCTTCTGCGCGTTCCCGGTCATGTACATGCGGTAGGTCGCATAGTCCGCCAACGCGCCGTGGGAACGGTCCGGGAGGTCAGGCTCGTCGGCATCTGCTGACAGTTCCGCATCCGGATTGTACCCGTCGTACTTCTCATGCAGTTTGTAATACCCTTCGTTCAGGTATTGCTTAATCTGCGTGGCGTAGTCTGCCAAGTCCTCCACATCGTACCCAATCTGGGTCATGACCAGTTCTTGCAGGTCTTTGAACGTCACAGAATCACCCTCAATACACAATGATGTCGTATTTTTTCGGCTGGTTCAGGGCCATGTACACGCAATGCGGAACTTCGATGACCTTCCCGCGTTGGAGCCAGAAGCGGTTTCCGTTATGGGAGCACATCACCTGCGGGCCAACGCCGTCATCCTTGTTGTAGATAATCTTGATCTTCACAGTCGGTTCGTTGGGGTAGTTTGCAAACATCGCGTGTTTCGTTTCTTTCTCGCGCTGCTCTTGCAGTTCGCTTACCTTAGTAGCCATTTGATTCCTCCTAATTCAAAAATAGGAGGGGGCGGGTTGCGCCCCCTCCGGTCGGTCAGGCAGTATAGCCGTGTTCCACGCGGACAATCAAAGCGTCCTGGATGATGGCAACGGCGTAGCCTTCCACCTTCCAGGCAATCGTGCCGCGCTGGGCCAGCGGGTCGTCGGAACCGGCAGAGCCCGGAGGATTGATGATGGTCTTGACGTTCTCGCCCATGTCGCCAAGGGACACAGAGCCGAAAGCGTCCATGCCGTAGATCAGGGTGGCAGCGGTGTCAATGCCGGCCTTGCCGCCGCCAAACGGGGAAACTTCCTTCCCGGAGAAGGTGGCCGTGGACGCGCCAGAGGGCAGGGCCGCAAGCGTGATCGTGGCAGCGGTGGACGGGGCCGCATACGCGGTGGCGGCGGTGATGGTCGTGGTGAAGGGCGTGCCGGCGTAGTCAATGACAATCGCATCGCCGACCAGTGCGGCTGCAACGGTTTCGTCAACGCCGGTTTCGTCCACGTTCAGGGTCAGCACCTTGGTCCCGGTGTTCAGCGGGGTTCCGGTCGCGGCCGTCACGGACGCAGTGGTTCCAAACAGGTAGGAGGGCTGCTCGTTCTGCTTGGCGTAAAGGCTCTCAAAGAACTTCACACCATACAGCACGCCAATCTCGCCGGTCTGAATGGAGCTCTTGTCTTGGTACTTGCCGGGGTCGAGCCACGCGGCGTCTGCTTGCAGGTCGTATTTGGTGTCCGGGCCGATGATGGCATGGTAATAGCCGTCAGGGAAGCGCTTCGCACGGTTCTTTTCCAGCAGACGGACGGCCTTGCGGATTTCCGTGCTGGAAAGAATGTGAGTGGCTTCCAGTTCGGCGCGCATGGTCTTGCTGCCGGCGTAAATGACCTGCGTGCCCAGATGCAGCGCGTCACGGGCCACAACGTCCAGGGATTCCACGGCCTGCATGTGGTGCAGCTTGGCAGTTTCCTGGTTCCAGTTGTCCAGCGCCACAAGGTGCGCCTTGTCGGAGATTTCCGTATGCTTGCCGTACTGCTCGGGGGTGACGAAGATTTCCGTCTGCTCAAGGGTCTGACCGGCGGGCGTTACGCCTTCGGTGAGCGCCGTGGTAGCCAGGGCGAAGGGGGTCATCTTGCGGAACTGAATCCGTTCGCCGGAGTTAAGGGGGAGCCTGCGCTTCTGCGCATCCCGGGCATGCACCACATCCGTTTCAAGGTTCTCAATCAGCATCCTGTCGTAGTAATCCTGAAACGAAGGAGCAATGCCGGAAGAGGTGGACCTATTCAGGTTGTCATAAACCGCCATTCGGTGTCATTCCTTTCTTTTGCGAAAGGAATCATTTGTACACATGGCCTTCCTTGATGGATTGGTTCAGCTTGTCCCATTCCTTTTGGGTCATGTCCTTGATTCCTCTCGTGCCTTGTGCTGTTCCAGTGGGGGACTTGATGACTGGCACGCCGGAACCGGACTTGATCTCGCGCCTGGCCTTGTACAGGTCGATTTCACCGCTGGCAACCCGTTCCATGATTTCCGGGTTGGCCTTCAAAAGATCGGCCATATTCTCGCCGTATTCTTCCGCGATGTCTCGCGCCTGCAGCTTGAGGTGCTCCATGTGAGGGTCTTCTTTTGTCTCCTGGGCCTTGGGAGGCTCATAGCTTCGGGAACTTCCCATTTCCGCGCGGACAAGCCGCTTTGCGGTAGCCTCTTTCAGGTCGGGGTCCTCTTGCATGGCCTGATGAACGCGCTGTTCAAAAACGATGTCCTCCAGGTTTTTGTCCGGGTACATCTTTTTTACAGATTCATCAAGGGCTTTGAGCGGGGCGTATTGCGCCTCAAGCTCCGCCTTGGCCTTTTTGTAGCCAGCGTCGCGTTCTCTTTCCAGTCTCGGCTTGAGCCATTTAGGATCGGCTTTGGCTGGCTGGGCGTCGGCCCCAGTTTCTACGACCTTTTCCTCGCCTTGGCTTTCCTGCGCCGCGTCGTCCGGCAAATTTTCGACCGTAAAATCATCCAGGTTCATGGGGTCTCCTTTCGCGCCTTTCCGCGTTGTCGTATGAAAAAAGCGCCGTTAGGCGCTCGTTTCCGTTTGTCCGGCGTACATGCCGCCGACCTGTTCTGCCTGTTGCTGTATGACCTGGTTTGCTTTTGCAAGCTGGTCTTGCATGGCCTGCATTTGCTGACCCTGCTGCTGTATGGCTTGCGTCATCTGCGCCATCTGGTTCTGCTGGCCCATGATTTCGCGCAGCCTGGGCATGAAAGTATCTTTTCCGTCCACCTGTAGCATTTCAAGCAGCACGTCCGGGGGAATGGGCGTGTTGGCCTGCGCGCATACGTTGGCAAAGGACATGATAAACTCGTTTTGGCTCTGCACGATCATGGGATTCTTCCGCTGAATCTGGACTTGCACAGAATACTTTGGAGAAGTAAGACCTCCGAATAGCTCTTTTTTGGTCCGGTTCATGGCCTTGGCCTTTCCGTCCTTGCCAGTCACCATCTGCACGCGGTCTTCCGAATAGAACTCATGAACGAGCCATAGAATTTGCTCCACGATGCGCGTGAACCCAACATTCAGCGTGGCGGTAAGCAGTCGCGCCGTCTTGCCCCCGGCCTCCTGCAAAAGCGCAATGGCGGATGCGGCAGTCACGCCTTTCCCGCCCTCTCCGCGGTTGAACTGGTTTTGTCCGCTGTCCTGCTTCATGTCGGACTGGAACTGCGCCATCATCTGCTGGGCCGTGGTGGGGAGCGCCAACGGCTGGAACGGCTTGACGGAATCCAAATAATCGGATTCAACAACCTGCGTATCCCAGTCGGAAACGGCAGACCTGTCAATTCCAGCGGTTCTTGCAACAATGATCTTTCCGTGCGCAGCGGCTCGTGTGTTCGCGTCAATGTACTTTGCATACCGGTTGATATATCGCTGCATGGGCGCGTACTCATAGATCATGGAATTTCCGACGGGCGTTCCTTCGATGGGCGTGTGGACGTCAAAAACAAACGGGTACATGCCGTGCTTGTACACGCCTGCAGGCTTTTTGTCTTCGCTCATGTACAGAAGCGCCCCGCCCGCAAGATGAGCCACGTGGATCTGATACCGCTTCTTTTCGTCGTCCCATTTGCGGTACCAGTATTCCAGCAGCATAATCAGTTCGTCCGACTTTTGCGCTTCCGGCGCTTCGCTGGATGCGTCTCCTATGTCGTCTCCCACATACTGCGCAAGATCGGGATAATGCATCTGGTACCATCCGTGGTTATGGAAACTTGCCTTGAAGATGGCCCTGCATTCCTGTACGCTCTGCGCGGAGGGGTCCCAGTAGATGTTTTCAATGGGGTAACGGAAAATGCAAACGTCTCCCTTTCCGTCCGCGGCATCATCGTCCCACACAACCTGGGTTACGGCCACGCCAGCAATCAGCGTGTCGTGCGTGCGCTTTTTGTGGATTTCGGGATACTCGTTGTGGTACAGGATATACCTTGCAACGTCCGTCATGTCCTCAGCCACGGGTTGAAGCTGCGGAACCTCGGGAAACAAAACCGGGTCGGGAAGATTGTCCATCTGGTCTGCCGCGCAGTTGTTGATGGTGCTTTGCAGGGTATGAAGCTGTATGGTGGGAGGCTCACCGCCCGCAAGGGAGGACGTATACACATATTCCCCGTCGGAGTTTTGTTCAATCTTCACGTCCTGGTATGGGTCTTCCAAAAGGTAGATTTTCCGGTTGTCCCTTACCCTGTCGCGGATGGTCTGCGTATCCGTTTTGAACTCATAAAAAAGCGCTTCTGCTTCATCCAGAAACGCTTCCTGTTCTTCCGTCAGGGGCTGTGTCCTCTGTGCTCTGTCAGCAGCTTCGATCACCCCTAATTTCTCTTTCAATGCCGTCCCTCCCTGAATGGATCAAAGTGTCTTGTGCGCTCTTCGCGCGGTTCCCCGCCGGACTTGGCGCGTCCCATGCAAAAATATCGCAGGCAATCGTAGGCGTGGTCCTCCGCTTCCGTATCCACGTCTTCCTTGTTGTTTTTCGTGGAGTATGGAAGGTTCGGAAGCGTTCTAATGATGTCTTTGCATGTATTAAAGAAATACACGCCGGGGTATCCTTCGTCGCTGAAAGCCAGGCGCGTATGCACCATCATTTTTCCGGGGATTCTCTCCCTGTCAGCCGGTGCAAAAACAACGCCCTCCCACCGCATTTGTTCTGCGACGGAAGGGCCCGTGGAGCAGTTGAAGCAGGAAGGATCGCACAGCCCAACGATCTTGATGTTTCCCTTGATTTCTTCCTGTTCCCGTTCCCGTATGCCTTTTGCAATGTCTTGCGGGTACATCAGCAGCCCGACGTCCGGCGTTCCGTCCGATCCGTACCACTCCCGGTAGCAATACGCCGTTCCGCCCGGGTCCACCGCGTACCAATGCACGCAAAACGGCTCTGAAAATCCGTGGTCGAACGTCCTATACCTGGGCCAATAAGAAGGAATCTGAATTGGGTCGATAACGTGCGTCCATTGCCTGTCACGGTAATGGCGCGGGTCGTTCTTGAACTCCAGGAACACTTGTCCCTCGAAGGCGTCCCAATTCCCGTACAGCAGGGCCTTGCGCAAAGCTTCCGGCTTGCGCTCAAGCTCCACAATGTAGTCGTCACCGATGTGCGGGTTATCCGTGGCAAGCGCGGGAATATACTGGATCGTGGTGGATACGTTCTTTTTCAGCGTTTCGGAGTAGTAGCTTTCCTTGTGAATCTCTCCGTAGGGCGCGGAATCCACGAAATACTTCTTAACCCACCCATGGCCCACGTTTCCGGGGTTGGAGCCGCACCTGATAACGGTGGGGATTTGGAGCATCTTTCTTGCGCGGGAGCGTGTCTTGAGGTAGTCGTAAATCGTGAGGGTAAAGGTTGTCAGTTCGTCAATGTAAAGCCCGTGGATTTCATCGCCCTGATATTTGAACCGGTCCGCCTCGTTTTCGCAATGGCAGAACACCATTGCGGACCCGTTCTGAAACAAGAACTCATGCCGGCCATTGTTGTACTTTGCAAGACCTTCCGGGATGATGTTTTTGGCTTCCTTGATAAGCGTCTTTTCAAGCTCCGGGTAGGTCCTCCTGAAAAGCCTTGCCTGAAACCCAGGCCACCGCATGCACCTTGAAAACGCGTCCTGCACAAGCGCGCGGCTCTTTCCGCCTCCCGCCGCGCCGCCGTAAAGAATTTCTCTTGCAACGGACTGGTGGAACAAACGCTGTTTTGGCGTCGGTTGGTATGTGTCTACAAAAACCGGCATTACTCCACATCCCCTTCCGCCTCGATTCCATCATCGTCAAGCGGAGGAGCCCCGAGTTCTGGCATTCCCTCAAACTTCACCGTGATCTCGTTTTTGTGGACTTCAAGCACAGGAGCCGTTCTGTTCAAAATCTCCACGGCGGCACGGTGCTGTATCCACCTGTCGGAAGATTCCAATTGATTCGCGAGAACTTTTACCGCTTTCGGCGCTAAAACAAGAAGGTCCGCCGAAACGGACTTTACAACAAAGTCTTGTACTTCCTGCTTGAAAAGCGCATTATCGCTTTTAAGGCGCCTGATCGTCCGGGAGCTAAGCCCAACGTCCTCCGCGATTTCTTCTTCCGTTTTCCCAAGAGCAACAAGCGCCGCCGCCCGCCTTTGCGGTATTGTCAAGGTTGATGCGGGCTTTCGGTTCATTACATCACAACCTCATACGCGCATCCGTCCTCCGGGCTCCTGTACTCCGCAGGGCTAAGATTTACGTTCGGCATTTTTATCCTCCGCCTTTTCGTCGTCCTTCTGTTCTTTTGTTCCCGTCTGGTTCAAAACGCGGTTAACCCACACCGCCAGCGTGTAGGGCATAGGCGCGTCCATCACATCACCGCCTCAACGGGCGTGTTGATGATCTGCATCAGCCCATATTCCCGGTCGTACAGGAACGTCTGTGCCTTGCGCACTTCTCCCACATAGGCCGCCCGGTGATGGTATGTATCCGTTGCCGTAGGGCTGGATATGCGCCGGACCATTACGCCGTTCTGCTCCTCAATCAGGTGTTCGCTGTGAAGGTGGTGAGCGTGCATTTCCCTGTAATTCGATTCGGACCACTCTTGTTTAGCCTCAATCGAAGGAAGCCACGCCAGCGTAGCGATGGAGAGGGCTTTTTTCGTGTTGTGCTCCTCGAACCCGTGCGTCCAGCCAATCAACGTTTTCCCATAGAGTATGTACTTCCGGGCCTTGGCGTCGATGTCGATCTCTACGTCTTCCCTGCCCCAAAACCACGCCTCCAGGTACTTGATGGCGTAGTAGCACACCATTTCGTCATGGTTGCTCGGGCTGTAAAACATCTTGACCGGGGCGATTTTCGCAAGGGCTTCCGTGCCCTCCACAAGCGCCTCAACCCCGATGTTGAACATTTTCTGCCAGCGAACGTCCGTGTCTTGCGGCGTTCCCCGAGTGGTGTCTTTTTCTATGGTGTCGCTGTTGAAAAAGTCATTCGTCCAAACGAACGTGATATACTCAATCGGCTTCCCCTTGAGCGATTCGCATATGGATGCGATCAGCCCCAGGAAAAGCCGCTTTGCGATCTTGTGGTCGTAGTCGTTCCCGGTGTCGCCGTGCCAACACAACTTCCCAAGGTGGAGGTCTGCAATGTTTACCTCCGCCATGAAATGCCCCTCGCGCTGGATGAACTGGACGGGTTCCGGGCCATACAGCCCCTTGTAAGCCTCAAAATGCCTGTCGATGTCAGCAAGCGATATTTCGTCGGCCTTGGGTTTCGCGCGCAGCTTGCTTTGCCAAAGCTCCACAAGCTCGTTATTGCGCTTCTTGCCTGTCATGCCGTTCCAGACGTTGCTTGTGCATTCTATCAGCTCCCAGGATTCCGGCGGGCTGAACCCGTGCAGCTCAAGAAGCTCGTTTGGCGTGTATTTCCGGCCCTTGATAAGCTCAAGCAGCTTGAACGATTCGCGGGAGCCGTCGGCGTTGATGCGCTGTGTTTCCTTGAACGGTCTTTCGGTTGGTTTGTGCTCTACCGTTTGCAGCTTTGACCGCTCCCCGGCTTTCCACCGCTCACCGTTTCTTACAGCCGAACGCACCGCCTCTTTTGACAATCCCAGCGCGTCCCCGGCCTGCTTCCACGTCTTCCCTTCGTCCAGCACAAGCCGCTCCGCCTCTGGCAGGTACGGCGTCTTGCTTTGGTACATGACCGCCCTCCTTTGTTCCCTCCTGTGTCATCGCGCCACGGTCCCGCCTCCCCATAAATGTGACGCACCCGCTCGACGGAAGGAGGTTACCGTCGGCACCCGCTAAATTGTGAGCGCTGTAACTTTAAGGGACAACGCACGAACCCTTGGAGCCGTCGCAGGGACTTGAACCCCGAACCCGTCTATTACAAGACGACCGCTCTGCCGTTTGAGCTACGGCGGCATAATAACGGCGCGGCAAGCCTAAGCTATACCGCGACGTATTGCGTCTAAGCCCGTATTCTTCGGTTTGTTCGCAAGACGGGCGGTTCGCTTGCGACCGGCGCACTTAATGCGCAATAGCTGGCTGATGGGTAACCAGCGGCCCGTAATGTCGGTTTCAGGCTATGCCAGCCCACGATACCCAGTCAACCGAAAACTTGGACGCCCGTATGTCGGTCGGGCAAGACCGGCGGTGCGGGCCGGACGGCATCCTCCGGCATCTCCACGTAGGCGACGGCTGCCCGTTCCGTCCTCCGCACATCGTCGCGCGCTTCGCTGTTCCGCGCAACGGAAAAGGCCGCCCCGTGGCAGAACGACCAACAAAAAAGAGCTGACTTCTTTCGCCAGCTCTCCACAATGGCATTCTACTCCAAAAATACTCTATTGTCAATACTATTTAACGGTACTCCTGCATCTTTTTTTATTACCATATTCTGTATTATCAAATGCACGTGTAAGAATAAAGAAAAAGAAAAGTACCAAAAGAAAAAGAAACAAGAATCACTGTATGACACTTTCTCAGGGGGATCAAAGAGAGAAGATACGCGCCGAAAAACTCCGGACGCCGGTTTTTTTGCGGGGGAAAAGTGCGATTCACACGCCGTACACCCTATCTCGCCTATACCCCCGGGGAAGGAAGGTACGGGGAGAGGATATATAAACGCTACGTGCCGGGGCCCCCTACCCCCTACCCTCTCCCGTCCCCTCCCCCGGGTATCACATAATACTTGGCTGTAGGGAACTGTAAAAAGCAAAGGCCAGGCCATCACCCCGAACCAAAAAACAAAGCAGGGGAACACATCCCCTCACCACATTCAGCGCAAGCCATTGTATGTCAACGGTTGCGGCAGTATTCGTCTGAATCCATAACACACTTGGCAACACACATTGCAGGCGAACCATCTGCCACCAATCGCCAGGAAGCAGATCGACAGCAGCTTCCCGATCATCAGCGGACGGACCCGGGGGAGGGGTGCTCTCTCGAACGCATTGAGGTATCCCGCCTCCCTCCACTTCCGCCCTTCCGATCCGCTCCTTTCCTCCCTCCTGGCGAACCCATCAGAAGGGGAGCGATAGGGTATACGTTGTTTATAGTAATACGCGTGCGAGTGAGTGCGGTTTAATTCATAGTAATCCACTAGGAATAATGGACAATGCAGGACAGTCACCCTAAACTCCAACCTATCTAAATGCGAATGATTTGCATTTGCAATTATAAGTGCGATTTAATTGCACCATGCACAAAACGCGTCGAAAAACATTTTGCACATTTCCGGTATTGAATATCTGTGTCGGCGGGTTTAGTATGGTATCAGCAAAAGGGCGCGGGGCCACAGGCCCGGCCGGTGGAGGACAGTATGGAAATGGTATTTGGACTTCGGCTTAGGCAGTACGCCGTCGCACTGGACGGGATAAGCGCGGCAATTAAGCGGACGAAAGACTATGACGAAAACTTCTCCCCATCAGCATACACCCCCTGCCGCCGCGAAAGCAGGGAACGGCTTGAAAAGCTGCATTCTACCATTACCGGATACTGCTATGCAATGGATGACTTGTACGGCCTTTCTCATGGACGGACCGAAACGCTTTTTTTCAGGGCATATGAAAAGGGAATCCATCGGGTGAAGCCCTATGAGGCGCCCGATAGTGACAGCGGATACGCCACATTTACCGAAAGCAGGGCGGAATCTGATGCGGATGAAGAATTCACGAAGGCGCTTACAGGAGTGGAGGAAGAATAAAGCAACATCAATCAGGCGTACAGCAAAGGAATCGATGTCAATTTGCTTCACTTTTGGTTTGACTGATAAAAACCGGCCCCGCCGGACTGCAATCCAAGCGGGGCCACGCCACCCAGAACCACCACGAACCAGGGGCCTGTATATTATAGCACAGGCCCCGACAAAAAGAAAGGGGCTTGACTATGAACGTCGCCGAAATCGTAACCGATCGCATCATCGCGGACCTGGACAACGGCATCATTCCCTGGCAGCGGCCCTGGGTGTATCCGCACGGCCGCGCCACAGGAGCATACAGCAGGAGCACAGGCCGTCCCTATTCCCTGTTGAATCAAATGCTTCTGGGCAAGCCGGGGGAATATGTCACATTCAAGCAGGCCCTGGACGCCGGCGGGAGCGTGCGCAAGGGCGAGAAGGGCCACATGGTTGTATTCTGGAAGCAGACCGCCGTTAAGGAAACGGATGCGGACGGAAACGAGAAGGTCAAGACCATTCCACTCCTGCGCTATTATACCGTGTTCCACATTGACCAGTGTGATAACGTTCCTCAGCGCTTTCCTGCGGCCATAGTAGACAAGCCGGCCTTTGAACCGGACGCGGAAGCGGAGCGCGTTGCGGCCGCCTATGCTGGCAGGTCCGGCCTTGTGATCGAGCACAGCCCCACAAATACGGCCTGTTACCGTCCCGGCCGCGACATGGTATGTATGCCGGAAAAAGCGCAATTCAAGGCGCTTGCAGAATACTATTCTACGCTGTACCACGAATTGACGCATAGCACCGGACATCAATCCAGGCTGGGCCGCTTTTCTTCCGATGCCGTTGCAGCGTTTGGAGGAACGGAATACAGCAAGGAAGAATTGGTTGCAGAAATAGGCGCGGCCGCTTCCGTAACGCGGCTGGGGCTGGAAAGCGACGCGGCCATGAAAAACAGCGTTGCCTATTGCCAATCGTGGCTAAAGGCGCTCAAGAATGACAAAAACATGATCGTCAGCGCGTCCGGCAAGGCGGAAAAGGCTGTTGGTATGATATTTGGGGATGAATCCAACCTGCCCGACGACGACGGGGAAAAGCCGGCGGAAGCGCCGGCCCCCGCGCCGGAAGTCGTAGCGGCCCCTGTGCCCGTCAGTGAACCGGCCGCAAGTGAACCGGCGGTAACGGGCGCATTATCCGCAATCAAAGCGTTGGAGGCCGCAAAGAGGGCCATCATGGAAGGCGCGGAAGGCGCTGCCCTTGCCAATATCACCGAATTGCTGAAATCACTGGAAACGCAGGCCGCACGCGGAAGCCAGCCCAAAGGAAAGAAAAGCCAATATAACGCGGTGCTCAAATTCGCAAAGGAATGCGCAAAGGACGCAAGCCGGCCAAACCTTTCCGGCGCTTACATGATGCACGAAAAGCAATGCCTGTGCAACGGATTCATAGGGGCCATATTTGATAAGCCCTGGGATGGCCTTCCGCAAGCTGAAATGCAGGGCCGGGAACCGGTAGACCTTGAAAAGGTTGTCGACCCCTGCCGGATCGGAACCTCCGCGGACCTTCCTTCCTTGCGCGAAATGAAATCCCGGTATGCCATTGACAAGGCGAAGGAGGGCGGGAAGGGCTGGATTCATCATACGGCAGTCGGAGAATGCATGGTAAACACGGCGCTATTGATATCGGCCATGGAAATGTCCGGCGTAGAAGGCGGCCCGTGTCTTGTCGGAAAAAACAAATGGGCCCCGGTGTATATCAAGAACGACGGCTGTGAGGTGGTTGTTCTCCCCTTCCGTACAGAATGCACGACAGCATGGAACCGTCAATAATTCCACCGATCCCCGCCCGTGGGGAAATACGCGGGCAGAAAGGACCATATGACAAACGAACGCCGAGAATTCATCCGCGACTATCTTGTCAACCAATCTTGCTACACCCGGCAGGAAGTGAACGACGCCGACGACGAAAGCCTGGAATGGGCTTTCAAGGACACAACAAAGAACCTCCGTTGGACCATAAACGACGCCTGCGAATCCTGGGGGCTCCTCCCGTCCCGCGTGAAGGTTTTGTGCAGGGCGGGCCGCGTGATCGGCGCAAAGCACGTTGTCCGTAAGGGAAACGTCTATTGGAGCTTTCCTCCCCAGCCCAAGCCGGAAGAAAAAAAGCCCGGAAGAAAGCGTGTCTTGTAATAAATTCCAGATTGTGGTACAATTGGACAAGCTCGACATCCGGTGCGTCCGGCAGAAAGGACCCGATATGAAAAAGGCTCTGTGCGTTCTCCTGGCGGCTTTTGTTTCCCTGGTCCCGGTCATGGCCTCCTGCGGGTCGGTATGGTCCGCCGCGCTGCCCTTGGCGCGTTCTTCCTTCCTTGACGCTACCCTTTCCGCGCTCCCGGAAGGACACCCCGTTCTTTGCGGCTACAATGCGGCTACCGGGGCCGGTATTGTTGGGCTTTCCGCTGACTGTCTGGACGAGCTGCTGCCTCCCTATGCGTTTACGGTGATCGAATCCGGCTTTGACGCATACGGGGAACTGCTTCCGGGTGACGCGCTTGTTTCCGGCAACCTACCCATGCTGTACATCGGTACACTTTCCGCATACGGACTTAGCGCCGGAGCTGCCTATTCCTCCGCGCCTCTTGTGGTTTACAACGGGGAGCTTGGCGTGACCGTTGGCGTGATCGGGTGGCCCGGCGATGACCTTGAAGAAATCACAGTGGAGGGAGTGCCCGTTACCGTGATCCAGGCGGACGGACTGGCGCTGGTAAAATTCTGAAACGTGTTATCTAACGTGTTACGCACAAAATAAAAAACCCGGGGAGCATTGATTCTCCGGGTTTTTCTTGTGGTGGAGCATAGGGGATTCGAACCCCTGGCCTCTACGATGCGAACGTAGCGCACTACCAACTGTGCCAATGCCCCATATAAGTTGCTGACGGGCGCTTCAAGGCCATGTACGAAAGATGCCGACCTTTTTGGAAGCGGCACTGTATCGCCGGAAACCATGGCCAGCGCAAGCGCATGTCAACCACGGGAATTATCATATCATGGCGCAATGGGAAAAGCAAGTGTCTGCCTTCACAATGGCGAAATTTTTCCGTCTTTACTGCCGGTTGACAGGCAGCCTATGCCCTTTTATAATAAGTAAATCCTGGATGCAAACAAAGGAGCGGAGACACCATGTTAGGGCTGATTGGCGCCATGAAGATAGAAATGGAACAGCTTTTGTCCAACCTTGGGGATGCGCGGACAACACAGATAGGGTCCATGACCTTTCATGCCGGAAGCCTGTGGGGAAGGCGGGCGGTGCTCTGTGTATGCGGGCCTGGCAAGGTGAACGCTGCCCTTTGCGCCCAGGCCATGATTTTGACGTACCATCCGGAGGCGGTGATCAATCTGGGTGTGGCCGGTTCACTGAGCGGAGAACTTTCCATTGGCGATGTGGTGGTTGGAACCTATGCAGTAGAGCACGACATGGATACCACGCCCTTGGGCGATCCGCCGGGCTATCTCTCCGGTATCGGTCTGGTACGGCTGCCTCTTGACGAACCGCTTCGTGCCCGGTTGCTTAAGACTCTTCAATCGCTGCCGGACATGCATGGCGCCGCGGGGGGGATCGCCACGGGGGACCAGTTTCTGCACGATCATGCTGGGCGGGACCGTGTGAGGGAATTGTTTGGCTGCCTTTGCTGCGAGATGGAGGGAGCGGCTGTTGCCCATGCCTGCTATATGAATGACGTGCCCTGCGCTGTGATACGCTCCATATCAGATAACGCCGATGGGACCTCGGATACGGATTTTCTGCGGTTTGCCAGCAGCGCTGCCGAAAACGCCGCGCGCCTGATCCGGCTTTTTCTTACGCAGGGGGAAGAGAGGCCCGAATAGGCGAACTTCCCAGCAAGCCATACAAAGAACCTTTTGGCGCCGCTTGACAGTTTCCCGGGCAGCCTGTATAATGTTTTCGTTTCCGGCTTGCCGGCTATGGAGAGTTGGCTGAGTGGTCTAAGGCGCACGACTGGAAATCGTGTGACGGCTTATACCCGTCCTAGGGTTCAAATCCCTAACTCTCCGCCAGAACTGATACCATCTGCTGATAAGAGACATCTTGTCGGCAGGTGGTATCTGCTATATCACGGAACCTAAGCGGCGATAAGGTTCTTCAAGCCATAAGGGGACTGCGCTGTATAAATTTTGAGTAGGCGTTGAACTACTTTGATGGGGGTGCCGGGATTCATACTTCCATCTGCTTGCCTGCCTTGGCTGTAATGGCACAAAATCCGGGACGGTTCAATTAGGCAGATACCTTGCCCTGCTTTTTCAAGTGTTTATCCACTCTACCGAATGCGCCTCACAAGCATTGGGCGGGATCAGGGCTTCTAGCAGATGGCTGATCACGCTTTCGGGTACCGGGGCGGGCCTTTGCCCGTTTCTGGCAAGCATCTCCTGCCAGCTGGTTTCAAGGTAGATAATTTTAGTGGCTGCGCCATAAGCGGAAAACAGGCTTACCTGCTTTGCACGGGTGAGCGGCGTGGTATTCGTTGCATTCCATACAAACACCTGCTTTTTACGCAGGTATTCCCTTGCCAGCGCACGCGCTTGGGTGATCACTACGCCTTGAGGGCCCTCTGGCTTTATACCAAGCCGGTATCGCTGATCGTCCAGCGATACCATGGGCAACCCGGCAAAATGCTGCCGGATATAGGTATCCTTGCCGGTTCCCGGCAGCCCGCTTAGCATAATGACCGTACCCCAGGTTGGGTTAAAAAGCGGCTGCCCTGGCAGTATATTTTTACCGGATAAATACGCGAACCGGCTGTAGTCATCCGGAAAGACAAACGGCGCGCGGAGGCATCCGCTTTCCGCGGCCAAATCAAAAAAGAAACCCACTTCCTCAAGCTTCTCCGCCTGGTCAGAGGAAATGCGGCCTCGTACATCCGCCTCGGCCAGCATGGCCAGCATTTCCAATGAAAACCCGGCAGTGGGCAATGCAGCAACCTGGATCAGTTTTCTTTCCGGATCTGTCTGCCCGGAGATATGCTGCGGCAGGGAATGGTATCTGATCAGTTGGCACACGCTTTCCCGGAAACGCATGGCTTCCTGCGTGCCGCAAAGCCCGAAATCACGCCAAAGTATACTTCGCGCCATACCCGCCCCCACTGCTCCGTGCCGGGGGGATTGCCATACCCCTTCCTCCAACCTTGTGCATACCGTTTTGCCGGTGTCATGCAACAGCGCTGACAGGAAGAGCGTTTCCCGCTTTCCGTCCGGCAGCGATCTCCAGGCGGGCAGGCGCACCAGCGCCTCGCATACGGCTTGGGTGTGCGCAAGCACATTGCCCTCGCCATGCCACGCCGGGTTCTGCGGCGTTTTTTGCATAGAGACAAATAGGTTTTCCAGCGGGCCTTTGCTGATCGCTTGCCAATCAATACCCTCTCCCGGGGCCGGCGCCCATTTATCCATGATCGTATTCCGTTCCGGCATGAACGCGCAGGGCGGCCGAAAAAAGTTCTTCCAGTGGGCGGCACAGCCCATTGGGAATGATGGGGCGGCTGAGCCAACTCGTATCAGGTTGCACAGCGCACTGTAAAAACGACTGCCGAACATATTTCATTCGATCCACCACCTGTCCTCTCTCCTCCACTTTGATATACAGGCCTTCCATCGTAACGGCAGGGTCTGTTTCCGCGCATCTGGCAGCGGCATCCTCCCCATGGGCAGTGCAGTAATCCCGCAGCCTTTCCAATTGGCCGCTTTTAATATATTGGGAGGGGCCTATCAGCTTGGTCACATCAGACAACCGGGTAAAGGTACCCTGCGTGATCACGGGTACGGAAGCCACCGGCAGCCCCGACAGCACGGCACGGCGGGAAGGCGTATCCAAATACGTTTCCGTTTCCCGGTCCCAGAGATCGAACTCCAGAAAGTAGTGGGGAAGCGCGTCGTAATAAATAGAATGTTTGGCGTACATCCACTCGCCGTACATGATGTAGCGCCTGCCCAGCACCTCTGAAAACGCCGTCTGGTGAGTAACCGCCCACTGCTTAAACAGGTCGTAATGTTTTTCCCGTTCGCCGCCGTTCAAATAATGCCCGCGGCTTTGCAGCAAAAGCGTACCGTCCCGGTCAAACGATATGGCGGTATTGGCGCCGTCGCACTTTTCTTCGACCACGATCCTGCGGCCCGCGATCTGCGCAAAGGAAATCTGGGACAGATCCTCGTCTCCCGGCTGCAGGCGGGAGCCTTCCAGATGCGGGGTGCGGCAGTATTTGCGAATCGGATAACCATTCATGTATGGGCCTCCATGGTAGCAATCATCAGCAGATGGCCGTTGACACCGTCAAAGTGAAGGCGGGCACAGCCGGCACTGGCAAACAACGCCGTCAGCTTTTCCCGGGTCAATAAATGAATGTGTTCCGGATTGTTATCCGGTTTGGAGGGCACGGAAACCACCACATATTTTTGGGCCAATTTCACGGCGGTCCGCACGGCAGCCTGAACATCCGGTATGTGCTCCAGCACCTCCAGAAGCGTTACCACATCCACAGGCGGTCCATTATAGACGCAAAAATCCGCCTGCACGGCTTTCAAACGTTCCAATCCTCCCAGCGTTACGGCTTGCATAAAGGCCACACGCTCGGCCAGCAGATCAACAGAGGTCACCTTGATTTCTGGCAGCTCACCCAGGCAGCGCCACAGAAACACGCCGCGTCCGCTGCCTACGTCCAGCAGTGTTTGGAAGGGAAACGAGCGCAGAATGCCCAGTACCTTTTTAATGCGCGGCAGCTCCCGGCTTCCGCTTTTAAAATGATAAAGCTTTAGGCCCGCCGCCTCCCCGGCCAGCAGGATTCCCTCGGTCTGCGTTTCCGTAAGCTGTTCCAGCGGCGTGTTTAGCAGGGCCTGCAAAAGCTTCGGCGTTCCCTCTACCGGGTTTGCCGCACCCCGCAGCGCCTGCCCCCGCACGTAGGCGGCCGCGAACGCGGCGTAGTATTGGGACACTAAATTCATCCTGACCTCCTGTGTATTCAATCGTTTTGTTTGCCTGACGCCTGTAAGGGGCAACGGCAAATTTCCACGTCAGACAGTACGGAGTCTGTAAAGGCGCTGAAATGGTCTTGCCCGCACCGCCTGCGAACTGTCTCGATATCGACAGCCCAATCGGATTGGCGCCACAGCAGCAGGCCTTGCTCCAGCCCCTTAAGATACCGGCACCGCATCCGCAAAAGCATAAGCGGCGCGAAGGCCACTGTGCACAAGCGTATAAAGGATGTTTGCGCAGCAACGCAGCCATTCGTCCGCCCGGGTATCGCTCAACAAAGGCAGAGCCTCGGCAAACGGCTTCTCCGGCGGGATCCGCCCCTGCGCGCACAGCATCCGGCGCATGACGTATCCGTCACGGGCGTTCAAAGCAGGTCCGCCCCTGCGCGCACAGCATCCGGACGTTCATAAACAGGGCGGTAAGCGTTCGGATTGCCTGTTGATCCATGTTCCCTCCTGTGTTTGCGGGCTGCTGGGCGGCATGCATTTTATCAGGGTGCATCAGAGTTATGGGATCAATAAGGTGAGCGTGTGCGAGTACCGGAAGGGCAGGCATTCGCCGCTGATGAAGAACGGTGCCGAGACCGGCGTAAGCCGCAATTACGCCGCAGAGGTAAAAAGCTGTTCGGTACATGACGAACGTGCAATTGAAATTGGAGGACTGAGGTCCTCCAATACCTCCTAAGGGTTTTGACAGTCTAAAATGTTCCCGCGTGCAGAGGGCATTTTCCATTGTCTTACCTGTCAAGAAAGGGCGGCGCAGCCGCTCGCTTCGGCGGATAGGGGGGCTATGCGTGCCTTCCGTGGCCGATACCTTCCAGGTTTAAAAAAAGGCATTTGCAAAACAGGAAGGGCCTCCTGCGTCATTCGCTGCCGTTTCCGAAGCTTTTCCGTAAAAAGACCCGGCCGGCCGGCGCGGATTTTTCAAAAAGATCCCAGAGCAGTTTTGCGCCGCCAGGCACTTGCGCGTCCGGCAAAAGGTAAGCCTTCCCGGGAGTCACATAAAGGTAGGTGGCACGGCGAAGGTGATAGATGGCAAAAACATCCTCCCAGCGGTAGGTGAGGCGTTCCTTTCCAACCTCAGCCGCAATGCCGTCCGAATCGCTCAAAAAGATGGTATATGCGTGGCGGCCTGTGGCAAGCCGCATTTTTTTGCTTTGTTGCCGGATGGAGGATAGAAAGCTCAACACATAGGCCACCGGCAGGCCGATCCCGACCAAAGCCAGCACGCTGCCAAGGAAAACCGCCTGCTCCGCCCGGTTGCGCATCAGAAAGCAGACGAGCGCACTGCTGAGCAGGATACCCGTGAACAGTGCCAGAGGACGCCAGCGGCGCCGTCTGAAAAAACCGTCAAACAGCGCAAAATCGCGAAATATCTTGGCATCGATGGACACTGGAACAGTCACGCTTATCTCCTTCATTTGTCGATCCGCCTTTCCAGGGACATGCATTTTTTCTATTATCTCTTATCCTTCTTTCTTTGGCAAGCCCTCGTATTGATATGGTGCATATACACAAATAGTAACGCAAACTTTTTGCTTGTATGCTAGTAGACAAAATAGATAAAAATATGTACAATTACCACAAATAAGCGGATGGTGTGTTCAGAGGAGGATTCGGGTTGCGCCGCATGTTGTTCTGGCTAGGAAGCTGCGCATCCTGCATTTTTCGAGGATACCCAACGTGAAGGAGGCAGAAATCATGAAAAAGCTTCTGGTGCTTGCAATGGTCCTTTCCATGACGCTTGGGATGGCAGCCGTCGGCCATGCCGATGTGGCCAGCGACCCAAAGGTAACCCTGGTGTATGCCGAAGTCAACCCGGAAGACTCCCTGATGGGCAAGACCGCGCTGGTCTTCAAAGAAAAGCTTGAAGAGCTCACCGGCGGCTCTGTTACCATCGACCTGCAGGCCAGCGGCGTGCTGGGCGCGGAGAACGATGTGCTGGACGCTATGATCGGCGGCACCGGTGCCATCGACATCACCCGCATCTCCGCCTTCAGCCTGACCAACTACGGCACGCAAAAGACCAAGCTGCTGAGCATGCCCTTCACCTTCGAAAGCCGCGCGCACTTCTGGAAGTTCGCGTCCAGCGACCTTGGCACGCAGTTCCTCAGCGAGCCGTCTGAACTGGGGCTTGGGGTCACCGGCCTGTTCTATGTGGAAGAGGGCTTCCGCCATTTCTTCTTCACCAAGGAAGTAGCGGATATTACGGGCGTTCAGGGCACGAAGATCCGTGTTTCCTCCGACCCGACCATGACCGGCATGGTCAGCGGCCTGGGCGCTTCTCCCACGGTGGTATCCTTTGGTGAGCTCTACACGGCCCTGTCCTCCGGCGTGGTGGACGGCGCGGAGCAGCCCATCGCCAACTATCAGAGCAACAAGTACTATGAAGTTGCCCCCTACATGATCCTGGACGGCCACACCCTTGGCTGCGGCGAGGTCATTATCGCTGAGGCTGCGCTGGCCAAGCTTACCGATGGGCAAAAGGCCGCTCTGGAAGAAGCCTGCAAGGTAGCCCGCGATTTCAATGCCGGCCTGTCCGAGGAGAATGAGCAAAAGTGCCTGGAAGAAATGAAGGGCCTTGGTGTTACCTTTGTTGAAGTGACCGATATCCAGCCGTGGAAAGATGCCTGCGCCGCTGTGATCACCTCCGGCACTGCCGGGCAGGAAGCCGACTATCAGGCAATCTGCGACATGGCTAAGTGACCCATGCTTTAAGCAGTTCAAAGCGCAGGGCAGTACGTTGTGCTTTCCTGCGCTTTGTTCTATGCCATATCTTTTCGCGTCTCCTATTGTCCCTCCAGCTACGGCACAGCCTTTGTGCCCCGCCTGAGCATACCGGCATCCAGATTGAAAGGAGGAAAACTCCTCTTGCCTGCGATCTTTGCAAAGCTGGATAAGCTAGAACCTGTCTTTGGTTTTGTTTCCAAGGTTGTGCTGTTCCTGTGCAAACTCCTGCTGATTGCGGATGTCCTCATTACCACCATGGCGGTCATGGGCCGCTATATCCCCTTTATTCCTGATCCGGCCTGGAGCGAAGAGATGGTGCTTACCTGCATGGCCTATATGGCGGTTTTGAGCGCCGCACTGGCCCTTCGCAACGGCACCCATATCCGTATGACGGCGCTGGACAGGTATTTGCCCAAAACACTGCTGAAAGCACTGGAACTGCTGGCGGATGCCGCTGTGCTCTTCTTTTCTATCGTAATGCTTGCGGAAGGCTGGAAGTATTCCGTCGGCCTTGGCAGCAAGGGCTTTTACACATCCCTTCCCAAGCTGTCAAAATTCTGGATGTACTTTCCTGTGCCGCTGGCGGGCATATCCATGATCGTATTTGAGATCGAAAGCGTTTACAAGCATGTCAAAGCGTTCTTTGTCAAGGAGGTGAAAGTCCCATGAGCACCGAATCCTTGGCGACCCTTATTCTTTTGGGCAGTTTTTTTCTGATGATCCTGCTGCGCTTTCCCATTGCCTATGCCGTGGGCATTTCTGCATCGCTGTGCCTGATGTATATGGGCAAGCCGCTCACCAGCGTGACGCAGTATATGGTGAAAGGGATCAGTTCCTTCAGCCTGATGGCGGTCCCCTTCTTTATCACCATGGGCGGCCTGATGGGATCGGGTGGGATCAGTGAGCGGCTGATCGCCCTGGCGGATGCTTTTGTGGGCTGGATGCGCGGCGGCCTGGCGATGGTGAACATCGTCGCTTCCTACTTCTTTGGAGGCATCTCCGGCTCCGCGGCGGCGGATACCGCTTCCCTTGGCACCATACTGATCCCCATGATGGTGGACCAAGGCTATGACGCCGATTTTTCCACCGCTGTGACCATCACCTCCTCCTGTGAGGGGTTACTGGTCCCGCCCAGCCACAACATGGTGATCTATGCCACCACCGCCGGGGGCGTTTCGGTGGGCAGCCTGTTTCTGGCCGGCTATCTGCCCGGCGCGCTGCTGGCGCTGACGCTGATGATCGGCTCGTTTATTTTCGCCGTCAAGCGCAACTATCCCAAGGGGTCGCCCTTTGTTATCAAGAATGTGATCAGGCAGATGGGAAGGTCCTTCTGGGCGCTTGCCGCAGTGCTGGTGGTGGTGGTAGGCGTGGTAGGCGGCATATTCACCGCCACGGAGTCGGCGGCTATCGCGGTGGTCTACAGCCTGTTTGTGAGCGTATTCGTCTATAAAGGGTTGAATTGGAAAGGTGTATGGCGGGTGCTTGGCGAATGTGTAGGTACGTTGGGCATCGTGCTGATATTGATCGCCACATCCAGCGTTTTCGGTTTTTGCCTTACGCTTTTGCATGTGCCGGCCCTGGCGGCCAGCGCCATCAAGAGCATATCGGAAAACCCCATCGTGCTTGCGCTGCTGCTGAACCTGATCCTGCTGGTGCTGGGCTGCATCATGGATATGGCACCCATCATACTGATCGCCACGCCCATCCTGCTGCCGCTGGCCAAGTCTATCGGCATTGATCCGATTCAATTCGGCATCATGATCGTTCTGAATTGCGGCATTGGCTTGTTGACCCCGCCGGTAGGGGCGGTGCTCTTCATCGGGTCCGCAGTTTCCAGGGTGCCCATGGAGCGCATCGTCAAGGCGACGCTGCCATTTTACCTGTGCATGCTCGTTACGCTTTTGCTGATTACTTTTATCCCCGACATCAGCCTATGGCTGCCGCATTTGTTGGGAAGATAACAGGAGGATTCCCGATGAAAATGACTTTCCGCTGGTTTGGTGAACACAGTGACACTGTTACCCTGAAACAGATCCGTCAGATACCGGGCATGTCCGGGATCATGGGATTCCTGGATACCAAAGCCGCCGGCGAGGTTTGGACTGAGGAAGAGATCCGCGCCTATATTGGCCAGGTGAAGGACGCCGGGCTTGACTGCGATGTCATTGAGAGTGTCAATGTTCACGAGGACATCAAGATGGGCCTGCCATCCCGGGATGCATATCTTGAAAATTACCGGATTACCATCCGTAACCTGGCCAAATACGGCGTAAAGGTGATCGTGTACAACTTTATGCCTGTGTTCGACTGGCTGCGTACGGACTTAAGCCGCCTGATCCCGGAGGATGGCTCCAACAGCCTCTACTTTGACGAGGCGGAGTTGGGCTCCATGACGCCCCTGGACATCGTGCGCAAGACGGCGGAGGACGCCAAGGGCTTTTCCCTCCCCGGCTGGGAGCCGGAGCGGTTGTCCCTGCTGGAAAAAACATTGAAGCAGTACGAGAACATTTCCCCCCAGGGGCTGCTTGCGAACTACAAATATTTTCTGGATGCCATCCTGCCTGTCTGCGAGGAATGCGGGGTAAAGATGGCCTGCCATCCCGATGATCCGGCTTGGCCCATCTTTGGCTTGCCGCGCATCGCCCATTCTTTGGAAGGTTTCCAGAAGATCGTTGAACTGAACACTTCCCCCGCCAATACGCTTTGCCTGTGCACCGGTTCCCTGGGTTCCGAGCCGAAAAACGACATCCCAGCTATCATCCGCCACTTCGGTAAGATGAACAGGATCAGCTGCCTGCATATCCGCAATGTAAAGCATCTGGGGAACCGCCGCTTCAGGGAGGCGAGCCATCTGTCTTCCGACGGGGACCTGGATATGTTTGAAATCGTCAAAGCCATGCATGATACCTGTCCGGACGCATATGTGCGGCCGGACCATGGCCGCATGATCTGGGGCGAAACCGGACGCCCGGGCTATGGGCTGTATGACCGGGCTTTGGGTGCTGCCTATTTGAACGGCCTCTGGGAGGCCGTGTGCAAGATGTCTGCAAAATGACGGCATAAGCCGTCTATTGAAGGACTGGGGCACAAAGGAGGAAGGATGAGCGTAGCCGGACAGCAAGTCCGCGAAACGGGGCGCGAATATGCTCTGCGCATGATCACCGACCGGATCATTGCTTTGACACTGGCCCCTGGGAGCATGGTCAGCGAAAACGAGCTGGCGGCGCAGTTGAGGCTCTCCCGCACGCCGGTGCGGGAAGCGCTCATCGAACTGTCCCGCCTGCGCATTGTCACGGTCTATCCCAAAAGGGGCAGTTCCATCGCGTTGATTGAGTATGATCTGGTGGAAGAGGCGCGGTTTATGCGCTACCTGCTGGAGATGGATGTGATCAGGCAGGTATGCCTCACAGCCCAGCCGGGCGAGGCAGCCCAGCTTCAAAGAAATGTAAGGTTCCAGGCGGTCTGCCTGGAGAACCATGATCCGGTCCGGTTGATGCAGCTGGACAACGCCTTCCACAAATGCCTGTTCGACATTGCCCGGAAACCTATGGTCTACCAACTGATGCACGCTGCACAGATTCATTTTGACCGTGTGCGGATGATGTCCCTGGAAGCGGTGAAGGATACCAAGATCGTTGCCGACCACCAGGAGATGCTGGAGGCGGTCCTAAAGCATGATGCGGCAGCCGCCCAGGCCGTGATGGACCGGCACCTGTCCCGGTACCAGATCGACGAGCAGGCGCTGCGCAGCCGGTATCCGGAGTATTTTGACGCCAAGAACGCCGTGAACGGGTAACCAGGAAAAGGGAATGGGTAGGGGGCCGGTTTTCACTGACCGGCCCCTTATACTGCCCAAGTAAAGCTTTGGGGACACGCGCCGGCAGGAAAATTTCGCCTTTGTATTGCGAATGATGTTGGCCTATGGTATAATTTATGTTAGAACTATGTAAGAACTTGCATATCCTATCCATGGTTCAGGATATGCGGTTTTGTTTTTTATAGCAAGCAATTGGCTTGAGGAAAGGACGGGCGCGTATGACTTGGTGGGAGGCTAGCCTCCGTTTGCTGCTGGCTGCGGTAGTCGGCTGCGTGATCGGTATTGAAAGGGAGAGGAAGAACAGGCCCGCCGGGATGCGGACCCATGTGCTGGTTTGTGTTGGCGCGGCGCTGATCTCTGTAATGGAAAGTTATATGGTTGCCGATGCGCTGCGGCTGAACCTTCTGCACGCCAACGCCGGCGTGACCATCACCATGGGCCGTATCAGCGCCCAGGTGGTCAGCGGCATCGGCTTTCTTGGCGCGGGCACCATCTTTATTGCCCAAAAGAAGATTGCCGGGCTGACCACAGCCGCTTCCCTGTGGAACGCGGCCTGCCTTGGACTGGCTTCCGGCTGGGGTTATTATGGCATCGCCGTCGGCGGCTGTGCCATCGTCATGGTGACGCTGACAGTTCTGCAAAGGGTTGTGAAGGTCAACGCCGTCAAGAATGTGGAAGTCAAATTCATCCACCGGGTGGAAACCATTGCTTTTATCAACGAGTATTTTCAAGGTGTGGGTGTCAAGGTGCTGGACATTGATTTCCATGTGGAGAACAAAGGCAAGTATAACTTGTATACCAACCTGTACACGCTGGATATGCAGGGAAAGACCACTTACAAGGACATCGTGAACCATCTTTCAGAATATGCCAACATACAGGGCATACGCACCAGAAATACGTGACCGTGGACATCAAGGACAACTGCCCGGCACCCAATGATCCCAAATAGATAAACACGCCCCGGAGAAGGGAGCTCCTTCTTCCGGGGCGTATGTATGCGGGCCAGTATAGAAAGCCGGCGGCGGCTATTTTCCAACATCCCTGGGCAGAGTAATCCTGGAGGATGAGAAATTGTCTATGCTTTTTGCCTTTTCGTGGAAATGCGGCATCGCAGCCTGCATGCTTTCCTTGCGGTAGAAAGGGTCCTGCGGGCTGATGGGCAACGCTGCGGGAAGGTGCGTGGCTGCTGATTTATAGATGGCCATGATCAATTCGATCGTTTTCCGGCCTTCCAGCCCGTCGATCAACAGGGGTTCCGCGCCGCAGATGGCATTCAGAAAATTCTTGATCTGCGCAGGATGGTCCTGGAGGAGCGGCTCCTCAAGGGCGGCGTAAGCATCCTTCAGGGCCTGCAAGGCCGCCTCATCCGTCTGCGGGAAGCCGTTGGCCGTTGTTTTATCGGCAACGGGCTCCCAGGGGATGGACAGGCGGCCTCTTTCACATTGAAAGATCAATTCCTGCTCCTCCCCATGGGAGAGCACAGAGGCAGTTACCTGCGCCAGTTTGTCACCGTATTCCAGGATAGCCACGCCTACGTCCTCGCACTCGCTGTTGCCGTGGGCCAGGTTGGCGATTACGGCGGTAACCTTTTGGGGCATTCCCAGCATCCATTGCAGCAAATCCAGGTGATGCACGGCATGGCTTGTCATGCAGCCGCCGCCTTCCTTTTCCCAGGTGCCGCGCCACCACAGATCATAATAATTGGCGCCGCGCCACCATAGGGAATGGACGGTGGCAAACAGTACCTGTCCCGCCGCTTTGCAGTCGATGAGCGCCTTCACTTTGCGCATGGGTGTCTTAAAACGGTTCTGACAGACCACCGACAGAAGCTTTCCGCTTTTTTCCGCGGCGGCAATCATTTTGTCGCATTCCTCCAGGGAGGCGGCCATGGGCTTTTCGCAAAGCACGTGCCGGCCTGATGATAAAGCCTTTACCGCCGCCTCGCAGTGGGTTTCCGGCGGCAGGCAGATGGAAACGGCATCCACTTGGGCCGATTGGAAGGCTTCCTCCAATGTACGGAAGACCGGGGCATGCAAACCGTTCTCATCGGCCAGCTTCTGCGCCTTATCCAAAAACAGATCGCAGACAGCGGTGATCTCACAAAGCTCCGGGAATTGCCGGTAGGCCGCGATGTGGAAGGCAGCGATATTTCCCGCTCCCAGAATGGCGATTCTAATGGGGGAATGGGGCATGGGTTATTGTCTCCTTTCCATCATGCGTCTGTCAAAAGGGCACGGTGCTTTCTACTGGGCTTTAATGGCCAGACCAATGGCCGCCGGCCCATTGCCAGCACATTTGGCCAAAGGTCTTTCCCCAGGAGGCCTAATTCTGTCCGCTTTTGTACCACATTTTCCGCCTCTTTCCGTTTGCTGGTGCTATGCCTGCTAGGTGAGGGAAGGCAGCCATGTTACCATCTGCGGTACGAACAGAAGGACGAGGGTCATCAGCAGGATCACGGCGATGTAGGGGAAAAGTGCCTTGACACTCTTTTCCAACGGTAGGTGGGCAATGCCGCAGCTGATGAATAGGAAGGTGCCCACCGGCGGCGTGATAGCGCCTACCTGCATGACGATAACCATCAGCACCCCATAATGGATGGGATTGAACCCAAAGGCATTGCCGCAAGCCAGCACGGTGGAGGCAAACATGGCAATCAAGACCGTGGGATCCAGAAAGCAACCCAGGATCAGCATCACCGCCATCAGAAACAAGGTGGCGAAATACCGGTTCTGCAGAACATTTACCGCAAAGCCCATCACCTCGTTCTGAAAGCGCAGGCGCACAAGGATTTGGCTCAGCGCCCCGGCCCCGGCAATGGTAATCATTACCACAGCGGTGGTGACGGCGGAATCCAGAAGTATTTTGGGAAGATCCTTCACTTTGAGCTGCCTGGATACCAGGAAGCCGTACAGCAAACCGTACACGATGGCCAGCACGCCGCTTTCCGTTGGGGTGACGATGCCGAATACGATCCCCGCCAGGATGATCATTGGCATCACCAGCGCGCCAATGGAGTGGATGAAAGCTTTGGCAAGATTGCGAAACGAAAACTTTGCCAGAGCAAAATGGTAGCCCCTGCGGCGGTAGGCAACGGCGTTGACTGTCATCTGCATCAGGCCCAGGATGATCCCCGGAAGAAGTCCGCCCAGAAACATGCTGCCCACAGGCACATCGGTATAGAAAGAGTATAGAATCATAGCGATAGAGGGCGGGATGATGGGGCTCAGCATGGAGGAGCCGGCGGTGACGGCTACAGCATAATCCTTGTCATAGCCCTGCTTCTCCATGGCGGGGATCAGCATGCCGCCGATGGCGGAGGCATCCGCCGCGCCGCTTCCCTGGATGCCGCCAAAGAGCATGGAAGTGAGAATATTCACATGCCCCAAGCCGCCCTTCAATTGCCCCACGCAGGCTGAGGCGAAGGATACCAGCTTGTCGGTGATCTTGCTTTTCATCATAATGTTTCCGGCAATGATAAAGAAAGGAATCGCCATCAGGGAAAAGGAGTTCACCGACCCGAACATTTTGATGACCACCATGTCCAGGGGCATGCCCATTGTAATGGTAAAGATCGCCGCGGTGATGATGGTGGACAGGTAGATGGGGAAGCCCAAGAAAATCAAAAAAAGCAGCACAACAAAGACCAGGACAACGTTAAGCATGGCGGCTCTCCCCACTTTCCGTGGTATTCTCAGCCTGGCCGGAAGCCTCTACCGCTACCGGGCGGCTGAAAGGGTGTCTGCCGTAGATCAGGATCAGCAGATAATCAATGAACAGGCAAAGACTGCCCACAGGAATGGCGGCATAGAACCAGGCCATGGAGATGGGTACATTTTGAAGCATGGTAGGTATGTTGGCAATGGTGCGGGAAATGCCGTACCAAACCAGCAGGGCCAGGATCACCAGCACAAATGCCGTAGCAACCCGTTTGACGATATTCAAAGCCTTTTTCGGCACAAATTTCTGCATGAAAAAATCCACACTCAGGTGGGAGGATTCCCGTACGCCCAGGCTGGCCGCCAGGAACGAAACCCAAATGCTGCTCAGGCGTACGATCTCATCGCCCCAGGCGAAGGGCTTGATGGCCGCGGAGGTAAAATACCGTAAAATGATCTGTACCACACACAAAAGAATGATGGACAACAACAGCGTGACGATAGCAGCCGCCCGGACGCCGTTGTACACGCGGTAACACTTTTTGAGCATCGCAAGCACCTCTCATTGCTGGAAAAGAAGGTTTTTGTCCGTTGCCCGCCCGGAGCAGGGCGGGCAACGGGCAAAAGGAAAG
>JAEWVC010000019.1 GCA_023459275.1 Bacillota bacterium
CCTGCTCTTTTTTTTCGGGGGGGGCGGGGCCGCTTTTTAAAAAAACCTGCCCCCGCCTTTTTCATCCGCTCCCTACTTCATTTCCCGTCTCCCCAACTTCACGCCGCAAGATTCCCGGATCACCAATGTGGCATCCCGCATAAGGCAGAAGGGGGCGATGGGCTTATCCACGGCGGCCAGCAGCTCGGTGATGGCGCTGCGGGCGTGTTCCTCCGGGTGCAGGTCGATGGTGGTGAGGGGTGGGGTAAGGTAAGGAGAAAAGTAAGTATTGTCGCAGCCGATAACGGCCATATCCTTCGGCACAGAAAGGCCCATCAGGGCAAGCTGCTTCATGGCGCCCAGGGCCACCAGATCGTTGAAGGCGATGATGGCGGTGGGCCACTTTTCCCTGTCAAGGCCGGTCAGCAGCTTAAGCAGCGCGATCTCCCCGGCCTCCGCCGTATAGCCGCCCTCGTGGTGGTAGGCCGAATCATCCTTGAGGCCCAGCTCCGCCAGGGCGTCCAGAAAGCCCCGGCCCCTGGCGCCGGAGGTACGCACCAGGGAGGAGCCGCCCATAAAGGCGATGCGGGCGTGCCCCAGCATGTGCAGATGCTGCACCGCCTGGCGGATGGCGGTGGCCAGGTCGTTGTACAGGCAGATGCATTCCAGCCCTTCGATGGGCGGACAGATGGCCACCACGGGCATGTACCTATGCAGCTGCGAGATGGCGGCGGGCAGGCTTTCGTGCTGGGATTCCACAATGCCGCCCACGAAAAACGCACCGTCCAGGCGGCGGCTGATCAACTGTTCCACCACTTCCCGCTCCACATAGGGGTGGCCCTGGGGAAGCTGGTGCAGCCACACGCCGAAGCCGCGGCGGCGGGCCTCATCATCGGCGGCGCAGTACAGCCTGGCATAATAGGGGTTTGATATGTCCGGCACAATGATACCAATGATCCCCGTCTTCCCCTTCTCCAGCCCTCTGGCCATGGAGTTAGGGGCATATTTATGCCTGCTGATGACATCGTTCACCTTTTTCAGCGTCTTTTTGCTGACGTTGGGATGCCCGGAGATCACCCTGGATACGGTGGCGATGGACACCCCGGCTTCCTGGGCAATATCGTAGATAGTCACCTGCTTGCTGGTCATTCGGGCATCCCTTTCTCTTTGCGCCGCGCGGCTTTCTATGGCTATTATACAGTATGCGGGCAAGAAGTTCAACATATAAATTGTAAGCGATTACAATTGTGTTATTGGATCCGTCCCCAGCGATACGCAAAGATTTATGGCAAATATAGTTTTACTTGTTGACATCCCATGGTGCGGATTGTATAATCAATCCATGACGAGAGGGGCCACACAGACGGAACACGCGCTCCCGTTTTTGAAAGTATTTTCAAACATGCAATATTTGTTTCAAAGCTTTCAATGCTTCCGCATCCGTGGCCGCTGTCAAACAGGAGTACCGAAAAAAAGGAGGAACATTTCATGAAAAAGGTAGTTGCCCTTCTGCTGGCTGTTCTGATGATGGCCGCAGTCCTCCCCACCGTGGCGATGGCGCAGGAAAAGACAGTCCTGACCGTGAAGACCTGGGATGTCAACGCCGGCTCCGCCGCCTATCTGCAGGCCACAGAGGCCGCTTTTGAAGCCGCGTTCCCGGATGTGGACCTGCAATATGTGGACACGGCCTCCCAGGAATACGCCGTTTTGGTGGCTGCCAGCCTGGCCGGCGGCGATACCACCGACGTATTTGATGTCAAGGAAGTACGCGACCTGCAGAACTGGATCGCCCAAGGCTATGTGGAGAGCATGGAAGGCTACATGGCCGCCGACGGCTACGACCTTGCCCCCTACGTAGGCATGGAGAAGTACTACCGCGGACCCGACGGGGCCCTCTACGCGCTGCCCTACCGCTCCGACTTCTGGGTGCTGTACTACAACAAGACGCTGTTTGACAAGGCGGGTGTGGCCTATCCCACCTCCGATATGACCTGGGACCAATATGCCGAGCTGGCCAAGACCATGACCTCCGGCGAGGGCGTGGACAAGATCTACGGCGCCCACTACCATACTTGGCTGAGCTGCGTAGCCAACTGGGCCGTGTGCGACGGGGTGAACACCCTGGCCGACGGCGAATACAGCGACCTGAAGTATTTCTATGACCTGAACCAGTCTCTGGAAGAAGCCGGCGCCGTGATGGAATACACCGAACTTCGCGCTTCCGGCCTGCATTACAGGAACGCTTTCGAGCAGGGCAACATCGCCATGCTGCCCATGGGCTCCTGGCTTGCCGGGTCCCTGATCTCCGACAAAAAAGCCGGCACCTTCGACTTTGACTGGGGCATCACCGCCGTTCCCCACCTGGAAAACGTAGCCGCCGGTTCCTCCTTCGGCTCCATCACGGGCGCGGCAATCAACAAGAACTCCGCCAACAAGGACTTGGCCTGGAAGTTCATCGCCTGGCGCTGCTCCGAGGAAGGCGCCAAAGCCATCGCCGCCCTGGGCACCCGTCCCGCCTATGTCTCCGAGGAGATCGCCGCCACCCTGGCCTCCGTGGATGGGTTCCCCCAGGATGAGGTCAGCAAGGCCGCTTTGATCCCCACCGCCGTGAGCATTGAATGGCCTGTGGTGGACAAGGTCAGCGAAATTCAGACCATCCTCAACGAGGAGCATACCAATATCATGTCCCGCAGCGTCACCGTGGACGAAGGTATCGAGAACATGAACACCCGTGTGGCAGAACTGCTGGCCAACTGATCATCACCTGTTTCAAAAGGGGGAAGGGAGGGCATCTTCCCTTCCCCTTTTGGCAACAGTCATCGTAGGAGGCTTGCCTTCATGGCGCAAAACACCGTCCCGGCCATCCCCCGCAGGCGGAAATGGAGCAGGCAGGAAAAGAAGAGCGCGCTGATCGCCTATTCATTTCTCGCGCCCAATTTTCTGGGCTTTTTGATTTTTACCCTGGTGCCGGTCCTGTTCTCCGTATCGCTGGCGTTCATGAATTGGAACGGCGGCCCCATCAGCAAAATCACCTGGGCGGGGTTCGGCAACTTCGCCACCATCTTCAAAAACTTCAACATCAATAAATCCGACCTGGGCATCGCGCTCAAAAACACTGTGGTCTATACCGCGGTCACCGTGCCGCTGACCATCGCCTGTTCCCTGGCGCTGGCCCTGTTTTTGAACAAGGCGGCCAAGTCCGCGAAATTCCTTCGGTTTGTATTCTTCTTTCCGTACGTGGCCTCCGTCGTGGCCGTATGCACCTGCTGGAGCTACTTGTTGATGAAGTACGGCCCCGTCAATCAGGCATTGTCCCTTATAGGCATCAACATCGGAAAATCCTGGACGCAGAGCAAGGATCACGCCATTCTGGCCATTATCCTGGTAAGCGTCTGGCGCAGCGCCGGATATTATATGGTGATGTATCTGGCCGGGCTGCAGGGCGTGCCCAGGGAATTGTACGAAGCGGCCACCGTGGACGGGGCGACCCCCTGGCAGCGGTTTTGGAAAGTCACTTTCCCCATGCTGACCCCCACCACGTTCTTCGTATCCATTATGATGGTGATCAGCTGCTTCAAGATATATGATCTGGTGGCCATCATGACGGAGGGCGGCCCGGGCCGCTCCACGCTGATGCTGGTCTACCACATTTACACCTTGAGCTTTACCCAGATCAAGTACGGCGTGGCCAGCGCAGTTTCGATGGTGCTGTTCGCCATTGTGCTTTGTGTAACCATCCTGCAATTCCGCGCGGAGAAGAAATGGGTCAACTACATGTGATACCGCTTCCCGTCTCCCCTTGCCAATATCCGAAACTCCTGGCAAGTGTCAACGGTCACCGGTATCCAAGGAGGCTTATACTATGACAACTGTTTCCGTACGGCGTCCCCGCAGGCAGGCTTCTGTTTTGCACATACTGGGCAGGGTGGCCCTGTACATCGTACTGGCCCTGCTGGCATGCCTTGCACTGCTTCCTTTCGTCTGGATGCTCTCCTCCTCCCTGAAGCTGGACAGAGACGTGTTCCGTTACCCCATCGAATGGATTCCCTCCGTGCGCCACTGGGAAAACTACGCGCTCATCTGGCAGCGGGTGCCGCTTACGACGTATTTCAAGAACACGGCGCTGCTGACGCTTATCGTTACCTTCATGCAGCTTTTGACCTCCTCCTTTGCCGCCTACGCCTTTGCCAAGCTGCGCTTCCCGGGCCGGGACGCCCTGTTCCTGTGCTATATCGGCACCATCGCGGTTCCCTGGCAGGTATACATGCTGCCTCAGTTTATCATGATGCGCTCCATCGGCCTGTATGACACTATCTGGGCGCTGGTGGTGTTGCAATCCTTTTCCGCCTTCGGTGTGTTCCTGATGCGCCAGTTTTATTTGGGCATCCCCAACGAATTGAACGAGGCGGCACGCATCGACGGGCTGAGCGAATACGGCATCTGGGCACGGATCATCCTGCCCCTGGCCACGCCGGCCATCGCGACGCTGACCATATTTACCTTTGTGAACACCTGGAACGATTTCATGGGGCCTCTGATTTACTTGGCCACCGACGCCAACAAGACCATCCAGGTGGGTCTCCGGCGCTTTATCCAGCAGTATACCAGCGACTACCACCTGATCATGGCTGCTTCCCTCTGCTCGCTGGTGCCGGTCACCATCATCTTTCTTTTCCTGCAGCGCTATTTCATTGAAGGAATTTCCACAACGGGGCTGAAAGGATAAAACGGGCGGCAGAAAAGGCGGATGCTTGTTTCTTTTTGGTCTCTTTGCCTTTTATACGCCGCGGCAGGGGTGGAAACATATGTTTACGGAATATTTGGAGCACACCGATCTTTTGGCGCTATTTGCGCCCAGGGGCCAAAGGCTGCCCTTCCCGCCCGCATCGGACAGGGCGGCTTGGGAAAACGTCCCCGCCGCCATGCGGCAGGAGATCACGGAAGCGGCCCAGGCGCAAAGGGGCGTGTTTTATCCGCCGCTACCCGCCACCTGCTTTCTGGCCTATGTCCGCACGGGGGACAGAAAGGCATATGAAACACCCTATTTCACCCGCCGCCGGATGCTGCTCACCGCCATGCTGGCCGAATGCCTCTTGGCAAGCGGCGAATACCTGGACCAGGTGATCGACGGGCTGTGGGTAATCTGCGAGGAAAGCTTCTGGGGCATCAGCGCGCACAACGGCTCCTCCCACGAAGGGATGCGCCCGGCATCGGAGCGGCCTTTGCCGGACATCCAAAACCCCTACATCGACCTGTTCGCCGCCCAGACCTCCGCGCTGCTAACGTGGACATGCTACCTGCTTCGGGACAGGCTGGACGCCGTCTCCCCCCTGATCATCCGGCGGGTACGTCTGGAGGCGGAAAGGCGGATCGTGAAGCCCTTCCTCCACCATGACGATTTCTGGTGGATGGGTATGATCCGCAAGGATGTGAACAATTGGACACCCTGGATCCTTTCCAACGTCATCGCCACGCTGATTTTGACCAAGGAGGATGATCTGCTCCTTGTGGAAGGCTTAAAGCGTGCCCTGCGCATGCTGGACAGCTATCTTGCCGTCATTCCCCCGGACGGCGGCTGCGACGAGGGCGCGGGCTACTGGAACATGGCGGGGGCCTCGCTGCTGGACTGCCTGGAGCACCTTTCCCATCTCACGGGAGGCCGCGTGTCCTTTTACAAGCATCCCCATATCCGCAATATCGCCGCCTTCCCGCAAAGCGCCCACATCGCCGGGCCGTATTTCTGGAACTTTGCCGACTGTGATGCAAGGCCCATGATGGACGGGGAGAGGGTGTTCCGTTTCGGTATGCTTACGGACCAGCCCGCCCTTGCCGCCCTGGGAGCGAGCATCGCGGCCAGGGAAAGCGGCATCCTGCCCAAGGACACGCCGGAAACCTTCCGGGTGCTGTGCAAGCTGTTCCGTCCGGTTCCGAATGTGAAAGCCGTTCCGCAAAAGGGCACGGTGATTTTGCCGGATTTGCAGGCATGGGCTTCAAGGCGGGCGAGGCTGTATGCCGCGGTCAAGGGCGGCCACAACGGGGAGAGCCACAACCATAACGACGTGGGAACCTTCCTTCTGTATGCGGACGGGGAACCTGAGATCGTGGACGCGGGAAACATGACCTATACCGCCAAGACCTTTGGGCCGGAGCGGTATACGCTTTGGAACACCAGGAGCATGAACCACAATGTGCCGGTCATCGGCGGTGTTGAGCAGCGGGCGGGCAGGGAATATGCCGCGAAGGATGTATCCCTCGGGAAGGAAGGCATATCCATGGAACTTGCCGCCGCCTACCCCAAAGAGGCGATGCTTTTGTCCCTTCGGCGGCAGGCGGGCTGGGAAGGGGATCTCTTTGTCCTCACGGATACTTTGGCGCTGTCCTCCCCCGCGCCCATTACCTGGGTGTTCCTGCTTCGGAACCGGCCGGAGCTTTCCCCCGGCCTCCTTCACACGGAAAGGATCACCCTGCGCTTTGACGGGGCGCTGATCCCCTCCCTCACGGAGATTCCCGTTACCGACCCTCGGATGGCCAGCAATTTCTCCGGCAGCCTCTTTCGCTTATGCCTGGCCGCTCCGGCATGCACCGTTATGGCCCAGCGCTTTATGATTTCCAGGAGGAATCCCCTATGAGCAACCCCGTGGCAGGCAACCCGCTTCAAACAAGGGCGGATTTGATACAGGCCGCTCTGGACCTTATTTCCCCTCTGGCGCAGCGGCTGAGCCCTGGCCGGGCGCGGCTGCACCTTTCGGATACCGGTGCGGTGTACCCTGACACCATCGCCGAAATGGAGGCCTGGTCCCGGCCGCTGTGGGCCCTTGTACCCATGAAAATGGGCGGTGTCCGGGAGGCCGATCCCCTGTGGGATTTGTGGATGGAGGGCCTGAAAAACGGTACAGACCCCGGCCATCCCGAATATTGGGGGGACATCGGGGCTTATGACCAGCGCATGGTGGAAATGGCCGTTATGGGCATGGCCCTGGCCTTTGTCCCTGGGGACTTTTATTTTGCCCGCGATGAAAAAACCCGCGCCAACATCCGCCGCTGGCTTTACCAGATCAACAGCTATGACATGCCGAAAAACAACTGGCGGTTCTTCCGCGTGCTGGTAAACATCGGCTTCCAGCTTAACGGCCTGCCTTATGATGCGGCGCTGCTTGAAAGCGATCTTGCGCTCATTGAAAGCCATTACGAGGGCGACGGCTGGTACTTTGACTACCCCGGCCAGCGGGACTACTACACCCCCTGGGCCTTCCACTACTACGGGCTGCTGTACGCAAGGGCCATGGAGAAGTTGGACCCCGGGCGCTGTACCGTTTATAGGGAGCGTGCCAGGCTTATGGCGGAGCGGTTTTCCGCCTGGTTCAGTGCGGATGGCGAGGCGCTACCCTATGGCCGGAGCCTTACCTACCGCTTTGCCCAGAGCGCCTTCTTCGGCGCGCTGCCCCTGGGGGACGCGGGCAGCCAGGAAGAGGACTATGGCGTGTGGAAAGGGCTGCTGCTGCGCAACCTGCGCAAGTGGTTTACCCGGCCCATCTTTACCGGCGGCGGGGTGCTGACCATCGGCTATGGGTATCCCAATCTTATCATGGCGGAGGGCTACAACGCGCCCGGTTCCCCCTACTGGGCCATGAAAGCCTTCGCGCCCCTGGCGCTTTCGGAAAGCCACCCCTTCTGGGCCTGCGCGGAAAAGCCCCATGCCGCGCCCGCCGTCTTTTTGGAGGAGCATGCCCGCATGCTGATCGTGCGGGATGCGCCGGGCCGCCATGTGCAGGCCTTTCCCGCGGGGAACCATGCTCCGGAGCATGCCCATGACGAGGCCAAATATGAAAAGTTCGCCTATTCCACCGCCTTTGGTTTCAGTGTGCCCAAGAGCGCCTGCAGGTTGGAAAAAGGCGCCTTCGACAGCATGCTGGCGCTGAGCGACGACGGTATCCGCTGGCACACCCGCTTTGGCTGTGAATCCTTTTCCGTACAGGCGGACCGGGTGGAGGCCTGCTGGAAACCCTTTGCGGACGTCACGGTGCGGACTGCCATCCTCCCGCTTGGTGACTGGCACATCCGCGTTCACAGGATCACAACGCCCAGAAAGCTTTTCGCCGCGGAAGGCGGGTATGCCGCCCCCAGGGACGGCGGCACCGGGCTTGCAAAAACCATCGCAGAGGGCCGCAGCGCGTTTGCGGAAAGCCGGGGCCTGTTCAGCGGCATCGCGGGGCTTTGCGGCTATGATTCCGCGGAGATCATCGTCCCGGAGCCCAACACCAATTTGCTGTATCCAAGAACCGTGCTGCCCACGCTGCGGGCGGAAATCGGCCCCGGAGAAGCGGTGCTTGCCTGCGCCGTGCTGGGCGCTAAAAATGGCGGTCCGGAAAAATGGGCGGATATGCCCGGGGAGGCGGCGGAATATGCAAAGCTTTGCAAGTGATGTTTTTCAAAAGATCCATGACAAATACGCCTGGTCCATGGAGGCCGCGGCAGCGGCGGGGCTGATCCCCTACAAAAGCCAGGGTGCGGAATGGATCGGCCCGCCCTTTGAGGGCAACAGCTGGTGGACCAACGGCTTCTGGCCGGCGCTGATGTGGCAGCTCTACGCCGCCACAAAGGAGGAGCGCTTCCTCACGGAGGCAAGGCGGGTGCAGGAGCTGCTCAAAATGGAGCTTGTGCGCCACGATATGCTGCACCATGACGTGGGCTTTATGTTTTTACTGTCCCTGGGCGCGGATTTTCGGCTCACCGGGGACCGGGAAGCGCTGCGGCAAACGCTTATCGCTGCCGATGTGCTGGCCGGCAGGTACAATCCCGCCGGCTTCATCCGTGCCTGGAACGGCGCGGGCCGGGAGGGCTGGGCCATTGTGGACTGCCTGATGAACCTGCCCTTATTGTACTTTGCCTGGGAGCAGACGGGGGACCCGCGCTACCTGAACATTGCCAAGTGCCACGCGGACACATCCATCCGGCATTTCCTCCGGGAAGACGGCTCCTGCAACCACATCGTGATCTTTGACCCCTATACGGGGCAGATGCTGGATTCCCCCGGCGGCCAGGGCTATGAAAAGGGCTCCTCCTGGTCCCGCGGCCAGGCATGGGCGCTGTACGGCTTCACCCTGAGCCGCCTGCATACCGGGGAGCCGCGGTACCTGGAGGCTGCCCAAAAGGTGGCCCGGTATTTTACCGCCAACATCCGGGAAGATGGGCTTACCGACTGCGATTTCCGCCAGCCCAAGGGTGAGGAGCGCATCGACAACATCGCCGCCGCCTGCGCCGCCTGTGGTCTGATGGAGCTGAACAGGCTCACAGGCGGGGAGGAAGGACAAGCGTACCAGGATGCCGCCCTGCGCATGCTCAAGGCTCTAGCAAGCCTCTGCGCCGACTGGACGCAAACCAGCTTCGGCGTCCTGCAAAAGTGCACCGCCAGCTATCATGACGATGGGGCGGGACGCCATGTGAACATCGTCTACGGCGATTACTTCTTCACCGAGGCCATAGCCAAGCTTGCCGGCACCGACCCCATGCTCTGGGGGAAGTAGCGGGGTTGGGGTAACGGGGAGATGGCGGGGTGGACGCTTTTTGAAAAAAGCGCCGCCCCGCACCCCACCCGAAAAACTTCATCTTTCTTATATCAAGGGCACAAAAGCGGCAATAGCGGACATGATACGGAAACAGCTTATCCTTGTTCTGACAATGAAAGTTTTTGAAGGATGGGTGCGGGAAGGGAACTTTTTGAAAAAAGTTCCCTTCCCGCATATTATCCACTGCCGTCGTCCGTCCCCTCCGTTTGCCATTCGGGCCGTGATCCGGTATAATGGAGCACGGTCTTTTTTACTGCTGATCCGCAAGGAGGTTCCATGGGCATCCATCGCATAGCGTATTTTGATCCGGAGGCCATTGCATTAAGCGGGCAATGCTTCCGCATGCGGGTCACGGCGCCGGGGCGGGTGGAGGTGATCCACCTGGACAGGCGGGTGGAAATCGCCGCGCTTGGGGAAGAAACCTTTTTGTTTTCCTGCCCGGACGCGGAGTTCCAAGCGGTGTGGCAGCCCTATTTTGACCTGGAAACGGATTATGGCAAGTTTCTTGGCGCGGTAGACAAAAGCGACGCCTATCTTACGCGGGCGGCGGAGGCAGGCAAGGGCCTGCGGATCTTGCGGCAGGACCCGTTTGAAGTGCTTATCAGCTTCATCCTATCCCAGCGCAAGAGTATCCCCGCCATCCGGGACAGCGTGGAAAAGCTGTGCCGCCGCTTTGGGGAGCCCCTTCCCAAGTACGGGCCGGACGTCTTCGCCTTTCCGACGGCGCAGGCCCTGGCGGGAGCATCCATGGAGGAGCTTACCGCATGCTCTCTGGGGTATCGCGCGCCTTATGTAAGGGCCGCCGCCCTCTCCGCCGCCACAGGGCAAACCGACCTCGCGGCACTGTCCGGCCTTGATGACGAGGCGCTTTTGCAAAGCCTGCTGCGCTTGTACGGCGTAGGCGTCAAGGTGGCCCGGTGCGTGATGCTCTTTGGCTACCACCGGCTGTGCGCCGCGCCGGTGGACGTATGGATCGGGCGGGTCATCGACCAGGAGTACGGCGGCGTTTCCCCCTTTGCCCGGTATGCCGGGTTTTGCGGAGTGATCCAGCAATATATGTTCTACCAAAGGATTACCGCCAAACGGCCGGAAAAGCCGGCAGCGGAAAAAATAAAACCGTCAGGAGCGATCCATGCAATACATCTATGAAACCCATTTGCACACCTCCCAAAGCAGTGCCTGCGGCCGGTCCCCGGGCAGCGAATATATCAAACGCTATCAGGATTTGGGCTATGCCGGCATCATCGTCACCGATCATTTTTTCCGCGGCAATTGCGCCGTGATGCGCAGCCTCCCCTGGCGGGAACGCATCCACCGGTTTTGCAGCGGGTATGAAAACGCCAGAGAAGCTGGGGAAAAAGCGGATTTTCCGGTCTTTTTCGGCTGGGAAGAGAACTTTTCCGGCGATGAATACCTGGTTTATGGGCTGGACAAGCAATTTCTTTTGGACCACCCCGAGGCTGAAAGCTGGACCCGCCGGGAGCAGTACGAGGCGGTGCACCGGGCAGGCGGCTGCGTGGTGCAGGCCCATCCCTTCCGGGACCGGGACTATATCCCCATCATCCGCCTATCCCCCCGCCTTGTGGACGCGGTGGAGGGATATAATGCAGCCAACGATCCAGAGAATGACATCCTGGCCGTGCGCTATGCCCAAAGGCTGGGGCTGCCCATCACCGCAGGCTCCGATATCCACCATGTCGATCACTGGCCTGACGGGCGGATGATGGGCGTGGTCTTCGACAAACCCCTTCAATCCATCCATGACTATGTGGACGCCATCAAAAACAAGCGGCCCTTCGGCGTCAAAGCGCCCAAGGGCCGGGGAGCATGGCGGGAGGATATCAGAATCTGCCTGCCGGTTGCGATCCTTGATGAGAACGGGCAGAGCACCGGCGGGGATGCCATGAAGCTGTTGGGGAAATAACACCTACAGCGCCTGCCGGATCTCCTCCAGCCGGGCAAGCGCCCGGACATCTTCCGGAAAACAGTCGTTCAGCTCAATTTCTGCGTGCGTTTCTTTTGCGCGGATCACCAGGCGCACGTCCCCGGGCCAGGCTTTCAGGAGCGGTTCCAGGCGAAAAAGAGCCGCACCCGCGCCCTGCTTCTGATCTGCGAAGGCCACAAAGCCCCGGCCATCCGGGGCTTTCAGGCAGGCGTAGGCTCCGGTGGCGGGCACGCCGTACAGGCGGCGCAGGGGGGCCAGCATATGCTCCGCCGAAGGCCCGGAAAGGGCAGCCATTCCCCCCACGTTTGGGACGCTGCCCAGCACAAAAGGTTCCCCGCCTAAGGCCCTTTGGCAGGTGAGCAGCGTATGCCTATGCCAGCGGTCCTCGTTGGAACGGGATTCCCTCGCGGCATCCAGGGTAAAACCCGGCCCCTTAATCAACAGTGCTTCCTTCAGCGGTCCTCTTTCATGGCTCAGGTCGTAACCCTTGCTTTGGCAATAATCCGCAAGGGCTGCGTCCCTTTTTTTTCTTCTGTCCGCAGACACAAAAAAGACGATCACGGCAGCAAGGCACGCAAGGAGTACAACCAGCAGGGAAACGGCAAGGTCAGACATGGCGGCCTCCTATTTCAAAAAATTTTTCATTGCTTCTCATACGCCCTGTAAAGCGCCGCACCGTGGGGCGGAAGTTCCGCGGCAATCCTGCCGTGAGTTGCATAAATCTCCTGATGCTGCCACAGATCGCGGATTTTTGCCGGGGAAAAGCCACAAACATCCGCGCCGCAGGAAACCTCGGCCTGTTTGTCCGACAGGTTGAACAGCGCGACATACGCGCTGCCGTCCGCGTCCTTGCTCGTCCATACAGCGTGCTCGCCGTCCCTGATAAGTTGGCACGCGCCGGAGGAATGCTTCAGCAGCCGCAGCACCTCTTTGTTGGTCAGCAGGGAGAGGGTCCAGGCGTCGCTGTCCCGCAGTTCCCCGCCCATCATCAGAGGGGAGCGGAACATGCACCAGAGCGTCATCATGGTGACCTGCTCCTCCCTGGTAAAATTCGTCTGCCTTCCCCGGCCCCAGCCCATACCGATATGGCCCAGGGGCAGCATATCGCAATCCGGCCAGCAACCGGGGCCTACATGGCGCTGCCACACCTCGCACCGCTCGAACATGGCTTTGAGCAAATCCCACCTGTCCCAGAAATCATCTGTAATGCGCCACATGTTGGCGTATTTGCCAAGATGCCAGGCCTTTTCGATCACCGCCGGACCGGGGGAAAGGCTTAACACCATGGGCCTGCCGCCGCTTTCGATGGCTTTGGCGATGAGCTCGATCTCCTTTTCCGCGGAATAGGGCGCGTGGGGGTACATGTTGGTATTGCAGATGTCGTCCACCTTCACGTAATCCACGCCCCAGGAGGCATAGAGCGAGAAAATGGAATCATAGTACGCCTGAGAGGCCGGATGTTTGGGATCCAGGCCGTACATATCGCCGTTCCACTTGCAGATGGAATAGGGCAGCGCGGCCTGGTCCGCCGTGGCCTCCGTGCCAAGGATGGGCAGGCGGGCATGCACCGCCTGGCGCGGGATGCCCCGCATGATGTGGATGCCGAACTTGAGCCCCAGCGCGTGGATCTTTTCGGCGATAGGGGCAAATCCGCGCCCGCCCGCGGCGGAGGGGAAGCGGTTTTCCGCGGGAAGCTGGCGGCCATAACCGTCCAAGGTGAGGGGCGCGAAAGGGATATACTCCCTGTCCGTGGTCCCGGCGGCCGGCTCCGACCACTGGATATCGCAGACAATGTACTCCCAGCCGTATGTATGCAGATGCTTTGCCATGTATTCCGCATTGCCAAGAAGCTGCGCTTCCGTCACCGTGGCGGCATAGCAGTCCCAGCTGTTCCAGCCCATGGGCGGCGTGGGCGCCGCAAGATTCTTGTCCATCCGCGTCCCCCCCTCAATCCTGCCGGCAGCCGCGGCAGATAGATACGAAAAAATGAAGTTTTTAGGGATAGAGGCCGGGGAAGGGGACTTTTTCAAAAATCCCCTTCCCCGGCAATCCGCACACTTCCCATGGCCGCACCCTTGTCGAAAATAGGCTTCATGGCCCCGTACATCATGGCGTACAGCGCGAAGCCATCCCGGTATGCCGCCTGGTTTTGAAGGACGGGCAGGGTTTCGGTTTCCACCCTCAAAAAAGAAGCGGCCTCCTCAAGGCTTGCCCACAGACCGGCGCCCACGCCGGCCACCATGGCCGCGCCCAGCGCGCCGCCCTCCCCGGAGGCAGAAAGGGTATACACCGGCAAATCCAGCACATCGGCGATGATCTGCCGCCACAGGGGCGAGGCGGAGCCGCCCCCGGAAACGATCACGCGGTCCGCGGGCATAAAGGAAGCCAGGATGTCCGCCACCTGCCTGAAGGCATAGGTCACGCCCTCCAGCACGGCGCGGGTAATATCCCCCCGCGTGGTGCCCAGGGCCAGGCCGTAGAACATGCCCCGGGCGTTGGGATCGGGGTAGGGACAGCGCTCCCCGGCCAGGTATGGCACGAAGATCACGCCGTTGGCGCCCGGCGGCGAGGCTTCGGCGCGGGCTCCCATGAGTTCATACACGTTCCTGCCGGTTTTTAAGGCCTGCGCGGTATCCTGCTCGCACAAGGCGTCCCTGTACCAACGGTAGGCGCCCCCGGCAGTCAGGTTGCATCCGAAGGCATGATACCGGCCCGGCTCGTTATTGCAGAACATCTGCAGCTTTCCGCCGGGATTATCGTAAAATTTATCCAGGCCCATGGATACATTCCCGGCGGTGCCGATGACCACGCCCATGACCCCTGGGGATGTGAGCCCCGAACCGCCGGACTGGATCACGGCGTCACCGCCGCCCATGAACACAGGCAAGCCTTCCGGCAGGCCCGTTTCCCCCGCCGCTGCCGCAGTCACATGCCCGGCCAGCGCGGTGGACTCATAACACGGGGGGAAGATGTCCATAGGCAGGCCGGCGATATGGATCAGCTCCCCGGACCAGGCGCGGTGCTTTGTATCAAAAAAGCCGGTGCCGGAGGCCTCGCTCACGTCCATGGCGATTTCCCCGCAGATGCGCATGCGGATGTAATCCTTGGGGCACAGGAAGACGCGCATCCTAAAAAAGTTCTCCGGCTCTTCTTTCCGGAGCCACAGAAGCTTCCCGCCGGTATAGCCGGAGAGCATATCATTATTGGTGTATTTCAAAAGGCCGGAAAGCCCGCCTGCTTTGCTTTTCAGCCAATCGCACTGGGGCTGGCTACGCTGGTCGCACCACAAAAACGCAGGCCGGATCACCTGCCGTTCCTTGTCAAGAGCCACCAGCCCGTGCATCTGCCCGTAAAAGGAAACGCCCGCAAGGCTGTTCCCCGGGACTTTGGAAGCATGCAGGATCTCCCGCAGCCCTGCCTTCACCGCCTCCCACCAGTCCAGTGGATGCTGCTCGGCCCAGCCGGGTTTGGGCGTATAAAGGGGGTACTCCTTGGCGGCGGAGGCGGCGACGTTTCCTTCCGTGTCCATCAGGATGCATTTGGCGCCGGAGGTGCCGATATCAACGCCGATAAGAAAATGCTCTTTCCTCATGCCTATGCTCCCATGTCCATATAGTTTGGACAATGCTGCTGTAATTTTCGCTCTTTGCGCGGCTCCGGCCCGCGTGTCTTACCACAAGATAACAAAATTCCCCCATGCTGTCAAGCACGGGGAAACAGGATTTCCTTATAAGGGGCGGCTTCGTTTTCCGCTTAATTGTTCCAATCAACATCAATACAGGAAAAAGGAACAAACCCGCGGATCTCTCCCTCCCCGGTATTGACATCCACATACGCCCAGCCGTTGGTTTCCGCCAGATAAATCACGTGTGTCCCAATGGAGAGGTAAGCCAGGGAACGCCTTTCCTCAAAGGGGTCATCGGTAATGCTGCAGCCGGTGGTCACCACATAATCACTGTCCTCAAACGTAAGTTCAGGCGCATACACCGCCTGCCCAAGGCTCTGCCGGCTGACGTATCCCACCCGCTTGCCGTTGCCGTTCACGGTCACATCATACATCACCAGCAGCCAGTCTCCATCCCATCCGCAAACATACACAGCCTCGCTGGTGGTGCAATACGCATGCCCGTTGGCGCCGCCGCGAAAATACCAGTCCCCCGGGCCGGTGTACACAGGCAAATTGATGCCTTTCTGGGTAAAGCTGCACAGCGTAAAGGACAGGCCCGTCTGAACGGGGGGAACGGTGATCCGGGGCGGATTGTAGGGACCCTGCGTCCCGGCCGGACGCCCGCCTCTTTTCCTGATAGCTTCTTCAATGGACATGCCGCCGGGGTTTGTGGTGCCAAGCTCCTTCATACGGTTCCGGACGGTTTTCACCAGCCGTTCATTGGTCCATTCCAGGTTGGTGCGCACATCGGCATAGGTGAAGGAAGGGTTTTCGCAATACCAGTCCTGCTGGGTGAAGTAAGGGTAGTATTTCCCGTCCCGTTTGAAAGGCATGCCGTAGCGGGCAAAGAACTCGTTGAGCACGTAGCCCAGCGCGTCATAATCCCACTCCCATAGTTCTTCCTCCGTCAATAGACGGGTATCGCTGTCGGGAATCAGATAGAAGTCGTACGCCAGTGCGCTTTGCGCGGCAAGGAGCAGCGCAAGCAGTATGGAAAGCAGCGGAATAACCCTTCTTTTCATGATTCTTCCTCCCGAACATTTTGTTACCAATGTAACGCGGATTGGTTCTTTTTTCCTGCACTTCCTGGAATTTTTCCGGAATGCCGCCACCCGCCCGTATCGTATGGTATAATGAAGGCCATAGAAAACGAGAGACAGGTGAGGGTGTTGCGCGCACAGGAGGCTGCTTTGTTCGCCGCGAGGGTAAAGGAGAATATTCAAAAGGTCATCATCGGCAAAGGTGAGGTCATCGACCTTGCGCTGGCGGCGATCATCGCCGGGGGCCATGTGCTGCTGGAGGACGTGCCCGGCACCGGCAAGACGGTGCTGGCCAGAAGCCTGGCCAAGTCCATCTCCTGCGATTTTGGCCGCATCCAGTTCACTCCCGATCTGATGCCCTCGGATATCACGGGGGTCAGCGTATTCCGGCCCGCCGCCGGGACATTTGAATTCGTTCCTGGGCCGGTGTTCGCAAACATCCTGCTGGCGGATGAGATCAACCGGGCCACGCCCCGCACACAGGCCGCGCTGCTGGAATGCATGGAGGAGCGGCAGGTGACCGAGGGCGGCGTGACAAGGGCTTTGCCGGCGCCCTTCCTGGTGATCGCCACCCAGAACCCGGTGGAGATCCAGGGTACTTTCCCCTTGCCGGAGGCACAGCTGGACAGGTTTCTGATACGGCTGGCCATGGGCTATCCTACCGACGAGGAGGCTACGGCGATTTTGCGGCGCTTTCTGGCGGACGACCCCATCGCGGACCTTGGGCCGGTAGCCCAAAGGGAGGAACTGCTTGATGCCCGGGCCGCCCTCAAGCAGGTGGCGGTGTCCCAGCCGGTGATTGGATACATCGCGGCGCTATGTGACAAGACCCGCAAATTTGAGCAGGTGCAGCTGGGCGTCAGCCCCAGAGGTATGCTGGCGCTGATGCGCGCTGCCCAGGCCGTGGCGCTCATTGCCGGCCGGGATTACGTGATCCCGGATGATGTGAAAACACTGGCTGTGCCTGTGCTGGCCCACAGGGTGATCCTGCGGGGGATGTACGGCAAGGCGGACGCAGCCAAAGCCCTGGTCCAGGAGGTGCTCCGGGCTGTGCCCGTGCCCACGGAGGAGAAAGCCCGATGAACGGCTTGATGCTGCTGGCGGTGCTGGTAGTTTTGATGCTTGTACAGAGTTCGCTCACATACAGGTTCGCCCTGAAAAGGCTGACCTATGAGCGCCGTTTTGACCGCTCCGCGGCCACCGAGGGAGAGGAAGCGGAATTGATTGAGGTCATCCGCAACCGCAAGCTGCTCCCCGTGCCCTATATCCGGGCGGAATCCCGCCTTTCCCCCCAATTGCGGTTCCGCCAGGACGGCGAGACGCAGATTACCGGGGAAAGATACCACAAGAGCGTTTTTTATCTGCGGCCCTACTGCCAGATCACCAGGCAGCACACGGTGACGCTTTCAAAGCGCGGCTGCTACCGCGCCGGGACTGTGGCACTGACCGCCGGCGACCTGCTGGGCATGAGTTCTCCCACGGCCCAGCTTGAGACCGGCGCCGCCATCGAGGTATACCCCAGGGTGCTGATGCCGGAGGAGGCGGACTTGCCCTCCCTGCGCTGGCAGGGGGATCTGCTGGTAAAGCGCTGGATCGTCAACGACCCCGTCTGGGTATGCGGCATCCGCCCCTATGCACCGGGGGACGACATCAAGGACATCCATTGGAAAGCCACGGCACGCATGGGCGCATTGCAGGTGAAGGCCCATGACCAGACCGCCGACCCGAAGCTGATGGTGGTGTTCAATGCCCAGATGTCCCAAAACCAGTGGGCGGACCTGATGGAGTATGAGCAGCAGGTGGTGGAGCGGATGATCTCCCTCACCGCCGGGTTGTGCCTGAAGGCGCTGTGCGGCGGCGTGGAGGCCGGGTTCGCCGCCAACATTCCCCTGGACAAGGGGGATGAACCCGCCATCCTGCCACCTGCCAGGGGCAGCACCCGGGAGACGGAGCTTTTGTCCGCCATGGCCCATCTCACCGTTCAAAAGACCAGGACGTTCCTATCCCTGCTGGACAGGCTGGCCATGTTTACAGGCATGGATATGCTGCTGTTTTCCGTGTATGACAGCGAGCTGATCCAGGCGCGGATCCAAACCCTGCGGCTGATGGGCAACACGGTGACGCTGAAGCTCATCAGCAGGGACGGGATGGGGAAAGGGGGTGCGGAGCTTGCCGGCTGAAAGAGCGGAAAGGCCGGAAAACAAGCCTTCACGCCGTCCTAACGGAAGCTTTTTCCTGGCCAAGGGCATCGCGGCACTGCTTTTATATCTGGGCATGTCGCCCCTTTTTCTGATGGCCGGGGCGTATTTCCTGCCCAGCGCCTTCTCTTTGGCGTTTTTGCTGCCCGGAGCGGCGGTGGTGCTGACTTTCCTCGCAAGTTTCTTTTCCGGCAGGAAGCGGAGGCTTTGTTTCCTGGCAGCCCTTGTGCTGGAAGCATGCCTCTGCGCGGCCGCACTGCCGCTTGAAAATCCTCTGGCCTTGCTGCTTTTCCTTCCCTGCCTTTTGATGATGCTCCTTTTCATGCCCGCCCTCTCAAAACCTTTGTATTGGGAGTGGAAAGGATCCTTGCTGGCCGCCGGCGCCGGGCTGCATACGGTGGCCCAGATCCTTTCGGGCAATCCTGTCTTTGCGGGAGCCGGTGCCGTTTTACCCTATTTTTTCTCAGCCTATCTGCTGATCTGCCTCTTTCAGCTCAACCGGCGGGTAATCTCGGAGCGGGTGGAGGATGCGCCGCCTCCCGGGCTGCTCAAGCGCCACCGCCGCCTTTTGGCCCTTGCGGCGCTGATCGCACTCCCCGCCGCCAACTGGCAGGCGGCAAAGGACGCGGCGCTGGCGCTTTTGGTCTTTCTTCGGGATGCGGTATGGGCGCTTTTGATGCTGCTTGCATCTTTGTTCCCAGAGCCCGCGCCGGCAGGCAGCGGGAGCGAAGGCCAGGGCATGGACCTTTCCGCATTGGGGGAGCAAACGCAGGAGCCCGGCTTGTTCGCGCAGATCATGGAGAAGGTGCTGATAGGGATCGCCATCCTTCTGGCCGCCGCGCTGGTGCTGTTCGGGCTTTACCATCTGATAAGGGTCATGAAAAAGGCGCTCCGGGTACTGCTTGCCAGGCTTCGGGCATACACCCGGGCCATTGGGGAAGGGTATGTGGACAAGACGGAGAGCCTGTTTCACTTAAGCGACGTGGGCCATGCGGCCAGGGACAGATGGGCGCTGTATCAAAAGCGCCATCAAAGGCCGCCCGACTGGGCGCGGCTTTCCGCCAGGGACAAGGTGCGCCGAGTCTACGCGCTGCTGATTGGCCGGTTAAAGCAGGAAAACCCCGCCATGACCGCCAGGGAGACGCTGCTTGGAGGCAAGCTGTCCGTAACACCGGAGGAAGCCAAAGCCATGGCGGCGCTGTATGAGGCGGCACGCTACAGCGAACATGAAATATCTCCAAAGGACGCGGAAGCCATGCGCAAAAGCGCAGGGGTTTGACGCGCATCATTCTTTACAGGAGGCTGTTCCCATGAGCGGAGTTTCGGCAACTTATCTTGGCCAATGCGGCTTTCTTTTGGAAATGGGCGGGGTTCGGATTGTTACCGATCCCTTCCTCAGCGATTATGTGGACAAATCCTTTTTTTCCCCGGAGACGCCCTGGCAGCGGCTGTATCCCCCGCCGGTAACGCTTAGAGAACTGTGCCCGGATGTTCTGCTGATCTCCCACAGCCACGGCGACCATATGGACCCATGGACGCTGAAAGCCTACTATGGCGCCGGCGGCTCATGCCCCGCGGCGGCACCCGCGCCGGAATGCGGGCCGCTTGACGCGCTTGGCGCGCCCGTGGTCCGCGCCCGGGCGGAAAGCAGCTTTTCCGTCGGAGAGGTTGAAATCACCCCTCTCCCCTGCGCCCACACCCAACTGCACCTGGACGAGCTAGGCCGCTTCCATGAACTGAGTTACCTGATCTCGTGCAAAGGCACCACGGTATTCTTTGCCGGGGATATGAGCCTGTATGACGGGCTGGAAAAGCGGCTGCGGGCAGCCCGGTGCGGCCTGCTTCTGCTTCCGGTAAACGGAGGCGACCGGGAGCGCACGGAAAAGGGCATCATCGGCAACATCGACCACCGGCAAGCGGCCGCGTTGGCCGCCGCCCTGAACGTTCCCTATATTCCCATGCACCATGACCTGTATGGGATCAACGGCTGCGGCGAAACGGACATCCTTGCCGCCGCGCGGGAGGCGAGAGCCGAAGCGCACCTACTCAAGCCTATGGAGACATGGACACTGCAAAAGGAGGAAGGATCATGAACCGTTTTGTCACCGCATGCCTGTGCGCCGTCCTGACCGTTTTTCTTTCCCTGCCCGCCCTTGGCGAACCGTCATCCCAAACGGAGGCGCCTTCGCCCACCCTCACTCTCATCGGCCATGCTTCCATCAAAATCAAAACATCGGAAGGGGCGGTGGTTTACATCGATCCCTACTATGAGGGTGATTACAGCGAAAAGGCCGACCTGATCCTGGTCAGCCATGAGCACAGCGACCACAACAAGGTAAGCCTTGTGAAAGAGAACGAGGGCTGCGTCACCCTGCGGGTGAAGGACACCATCAATAAGGACGGAAGCTACAATACCTTCGAATATTCCGGGGTGAAGGTGGAACCCGTGGCGGCCGCCAACAAAAACCACAAGATCAGCTCTACAAACGGCTATGTGCTGACCTTTGACGGCATCACCGTCTATTTTGCCTCGGATACCTCCCTGCTCCCCCAGATGGCGGACCTGGCCCCAAGGCATATCGATTACGCCTTCTTCCCCATCGACGGCAAGTACAACATGGACGCCAAGGAGGCTATGGAATGCGCGCAGATGGTAAACGCCGCCCACAATACGCCCATCCACTGGTTTGATGCGGACCCCGCGGCCTTTGTGCCGGAGAACCTCTTATTCATGGCCTACGGGGAAACGATCACCCTTAATAACCATTCCCCGGCCTAGCCGGGGGTATTTCCTTAGCGGGCATAGCCCTTTACTACTAGCCACGCCTAAAGGGCGTTGGTACGGTCTGGCACATGCGAGGGGCAGTTTACCTGCCACCCGTAAACGGGTCTTTGTCCTCAAACGTCAGTTGTTCACCCAGTTGGTCTTCCTTTAGCTGGTTCTGGATATATGCCTGTATTTTCTTCGCATCCTTTCCTGCCGTGTCCACATAGTACCCTCTGCACCAGAATTCTCTGTTCCGATACTTGAATTTCATATTCCCCCACTTCTCGTATACCATCAAGCTGCTTTTCCCCTTCAGAAATCCCATGAAACTTAATACGCTTATCTTTGGGGGTATCTCCACCAGCATGTGGATATGATCCGGGCATACCTCTGCCTCTATGATGTTTACACCTTTCCATTTACACAATTCCCGCAGTATTGCTCCTATCTCTAACCTTTTAGTCCCATAGAATACCTTCCTCCGATACTTCGGTGCAAAGACGATATGATATTTGCAGTTCCACTTGGTATGTGATAAGCTATGGGTGTCATTCACTTTGAATGTCCTCCTTTTGATTTAGTCGCTTGCAGTTGCCAGACCGCAGCCTCATTCTAAATCAAAAGGAGCTTTTTTGTCCCCCCTCTTCGCTCTAAGCTCTCCTGAACCCCGCGTCTAACGCGGGGTTTTCTATACAAAAAAAGCGGAGCAGCCATAAGGGCCGCTCCGCTTTCTCTTACTCCTCAGGGTAGGGCGCGCTGTCGCCCTTGGCCACGATGAGCTGATCCAACCGTTTATGGGCTGATTTTACGGATTCCTCCACTCTCGTCACGCGCTCGGACAGATGGATAAAGTCCTCGTGCATGCGCAGGTGTTCCGCCTTGATATCGTCGATGCCGCGCTTGATATAATCAATATCCACCCGGATAGCCGTTTCCATGGAGGCGTCGGACGCAATGTCCTGCCTGTGGGCCCGTTTATAGGCGGACACGCCCAAAATAATGCTGGTGACTACGCCCGCCGCGCCAAGAACGCTCCCCAGGATGGTGAGGATTGCTCCCATCTGTTCCATACGCAACACCTTTTCTTTGGAATCCGGGAAGCGCAGGGCCATTTGTACGAAACCTTCCGCGCCTGCGCCTCCCGATGGCTGGGGCGCGCCTCCCAAAAGAAACGCGCCCGGTATCATGTTATGCCGGGCGCGGTTTTCATGTGCGGGGACGCGGTTTTCACATCACGCGGAAAATTTTCAGCAAGCCAAGCAGGAGCATCAGCACGCCGGCCGCATTGCGGATCAATTTTTGATGGGTCTTCAAAAAAGTCAGCATCCCGCCAAGCCTTCCGTAAAGCACCATAAACAACAGGAACGGCGCCGTCAGCCCCAGGGAGTAAAGCGTCAGCAAACCCATGCCCTTGAGCGCGGTGCTGCCCTCGGTAGCCGCCATTAAAAGCACGTTGAACAGGAAGGGCGACGTGCAGGACAGCCAGGAGACCGCCAGCACAATGCCCAGGAGCATCATTTTCACAAATCCGCCGGCAGCCAGCTTTTTAGCGTCCGCCCGGACGGTAAAAAGGTGCAGCCCGGGCACCACGTCCAGCATCATCAGACCGAATACCATCATCAGCGCCCCACCGATATAAGGGAAAGCACCGCGGTACTTCTGCAACGCATCCCCCAGAGCTCCTGCCCCCAAGCCCAGGAGCATGAAAAAGGGGATGAAACCCAGCATGAATCCCAGCATCCGAAGCAGGATCTGCCGGCGCGCGCCGGGGCCCCGCTCCGCAAGCGGGCCCTCGCCCATCAGGTACACGCCGTACACCGGCAGCATGGGCAGGATACAGGGCGACACAAAGGCCAGCACCCCGTTCCACAGCGCGCGCAGCGCAGAGTAGTCCACCTGGATCAATTGGGGGGCCGTGCTGAAATCAAATCCGCCAGGCAAAAGCAAGCCCTCCTTTATTCGGCAGCCGTTTCCACCCCGGCGGCGGCAAGGGCCTGCTCCATCTGCTCATAGGTCATGGCCCCGGCCTGATACATGGCCAGGAACCCATCCTTGTCAATGACCACCGACAGCGGGAAGCCTTCCAATTGATAAAAGCTGGTCAGGAAAAAATCCTTGTCCTCCACCATACGCATGCTGTCATAACCATTTTCTTTCAAATATTGTACAGCGGCCTCTTCGGTATCGTCGCTGGGCACATGGATCAAAATCACCTGCACCTGATCGCCATACGTCTGATGGATCTTATACAGCTCCGGCATCTCCACCTTGCAGTAATAGCACCAGGTGGTGAAAAAGTTGAGGTAGATGGCTTTGCCCTGCAAATCCGTGAACGTCATAGGGCTTTGGGGATAGTCGTACAGCAGATACGGCATGCCCGCCTCGTTGGTGGGCCAGGGGGTAGCTGTAGGCTCCGCCGCCTGCTCCGCTGCTGCGCAGCCGGACAGAACGAGCAGCAAGGAAAAAATCAGGGCGGCAAGGCGGGTACGGCGCTTGATCATAGGGCTGCCTCCTTTACGTTTCGGGCTGTGTATGTCTGTATGAAACAATCATACCAGAAAAGATTCTCCCGTGAAACACCCCGGTATGCCAAAGCGGCCGATTCATGACCTTTGGGGGATGGTTTTACAAAAGTAAACCGCTCGCCGCATACATCCCAGGATGGAGATATCATATGCGGGAGCGGTTATACTTTTCAGTGACTTTTGCACAGAAGCCTTCCTATGAATCCCGGGAAGATTCCCCCACGCTTCCGGCATTGCCCGCGGCAGCGCGTTTCCAGCCGCGGAACCGGCGCAAAACAATTTTGGGGGGCTTTGTCAGATGATTTCCAGATCGTCCCGCGAGCCCAGGGGCGGCATAGCTTTTGCAGGCCGGTCCTGATACCAGTAGGCCACAGAGGCGATGTCGTCCTGCAGCGGCAGATACCGCCGCCCGCTGCGCCAGCCCAAGGCCTGCATGGTAACCCTGAGGTCCTTCTTAAAATAGATGGGGTCGGTGATGTGCCAGCGGTACATGCCAAAGCGCATCTGGGAATCGTACAGCCGGTTGGGCCGAATCACCTGGGGCAGCCCGCTAAAGGCGGTGGAAAATTCCTCGTACTCGTGGGTCAATTGGTTTTCAAAATCGTAAGAGCCGCAGAAGTAATCCTCTGTACCCGTGCCGCAGATGGTGGGATATTCTTTGTCTCCGTCCATGAAGAACTTGATTTCTCCCTCGCCCCACCAGCCGCAGTTGTTGGTGCCCCAGGCCATATAAGTACCCACATACTGCCCCTTGCCGGTAACGCCGTCCAAAATGGTGTAGTCGGTTTTGTAGGGCAGGGGGTTTGTGCGCCTGAACTGGGCGTGGAAGTATCCTTCCTGCTCGCCTACAGGGCGCAAAGTATAGGTGATCTGGTAATAAATTGTCACCTGCTCAGCGTTGCGGTTTTCCAGGGTGATGCGGCAATTTTTCCTAAAAGGCATGCTCCAGTAGCAGTTGAATGCGCTGCCGGGGTTTACGCACACGGCCAGGGAGGTCACAGGCGCGTACCGGCCCCATCCGCAGGCGAAGAAATCCCCCAAGGGGCATTCTACGGATGGGATTTCGCTATCATCCCAATAAAAGCGGATGATTTGGTTGCGCCATACGCCGGTCGGGGTCAGCCAGATGTGGGTGATGGCCCCGGGGCCTTTCATATTCGCCAGTTCCAGTGTCTCGCCGGGAGCGATGTGCAGATAAGGGTTCACCTTCCAGCCGGTGCCCAGGTCCCGGGCGGCCAGCTTCGCGGTGCCTTCTTCAATGGGGGTGCGGCCGCCCATGCCCTTTTCCCCGGTCCTGTTTTCGGGGCAGATAGATCGGGTTTCATAGCCGTGAAGTTGGGACAGGTCTTCCATCATACGCATAAAAATCACCTTCCGCCGTTATTTGAAATTCTCAGGTTTGACAGGGGCCCGGTTAACGCATGCCAATGAACTTCGGGAGGCAGGGAGGCTGACAGAGCTCCGTGCGGGACCAACTGTTCAAGGCAAATCCGCCCGCATCCACATGATATTGTAGATGGGGAAATACTGGCTCATGGCAAAGTAGAACGTTTTTCCGCCGTCTCCTATGTATTTGGGATGCATATAGGCGCCGTACAAGGAGGGATATGCCGCCGCGGAAGCCAAGGTATACTCCTTGCTCCAGGTCCCCCAAGGGGTAACCCCCTCCCGCATGACGATGCCATGCGCCGGTTCGGATAGATAGGTCATCAGGAAATTGCCCAGGTACGGGTTGTAGATCACCGATATCTCGCCTGCCGGGGCATCGATCACCGTTTTCGCCTGATATACGCCCTCCTCGCCCGTAACCCACACGGGCGCGCCGCCCTCATCAAGGCCCGCGAAGTAAGCGTAGCTTTGATAATTCTCGATATCGTTTACCTTCACCTTCATCAGAGCCACACCGCCGTCCCGGCCGCTTGGGATGCCCCAGATATACATGGTGTCCCCCACCTGGCAATTAGCGGTCTGTATGAAATTGGAGTCCCCGGGCCACTTGACGGTATCAAGCTTTGTCCACTTCTGCCCCAGATCCTCCGACTTGGCCAATCCGGAATACCGGCAGTCCCAGCGCCCCGGGTCACCCCAGTGGGAGACGGACATGTAGATGCAGTAGAGCGTATCGCCCACCGCGAACAGGTTGGTGGGGATCACCGTCATTTCGGTGCCATCCACCTTCAGGCTGCCCAGCAGTTCCTTGGCGTTGCCGCGCTTATCCTTGACGGCATCCACAATGGTCAGCCCGTCGGAAGGATCGTCGTCCTTGATGAGGAAGAGCACGTTGCTGCGCCAGGAGCCGTAGTCGGCGTTTGAAAAGGTATCGCCGCCGAACAGATAGGTGGTACCGCCGATCACCGCCATGGAGCCCAGGTCCACGCCCCATACGTTGAAGCGGGATTGCGTCTTGTTTTCACTGTCCTCCCCGGTGATCTGGGAAACCTTCGTGACGGCGGTCTTGGTCAGGGAATGCAATTCCCACTGCTTGCCGGGCAACTCACCAATGGCCGTATCTTTGCCCAGGGGAAGTGGTTCTGCCAGGGATGCGCAGGAACCCAGCAGCATCAGGGCGCCAAGGAGCGCCGCAAGGATTTTTTTCATGGATACCGCCCTTTCCAAGGAAATCATTTGATGCCGGAGATCATCAGGCCTTTGACGATATGGCGTTGGAACAGCAGGAACACCAAAATAGGCGGCAGCGCCGCGATGGCGGAACCGGCCAGCACCACGCCATAGTTGTTGGCGTACATGTTGTTGTAGGAACGGATCGCCTGCATCACTTGCATGTACTTGGAACTGGTAACCGTCATGGCCGGCCATAGGAAGCTGTTCCAGTAGCCCAGGAACGCGCCGGTGCCAATGATCACGTAGGGGGATTTGGCGTTGGGGATGAACACGCTCACAAAGATGCGGAACCGGCTGGCCCCGTCAATCAGCGCGGCTTCCTCGGTAGCCATGGGCATGTTCAGGAAAAACTGCCGGAAAAAGAAGATGGAGTAGGCGCTGGCCAGCCCCGGCAGGATCAATACCCAGTAGGAATCAAGCATCCCCAGGCTGTTGACCACCACAAAGGAAGTAACCAGGATGGTGATCCCCGGGATGTACATGGTAAAGATGGTAATGCGCCAGAGCAGCTTTTTGAAGGTGAAATCCAGCCTGGCATAGGCGTAGGCCGCCATGGAGTTGATGGTCACGGCCAAAACCGCCGCCGTCACCGCCACAAAGCCGCTGGATTTCATGGCCTGCAAAAAAGGATAGCTCGATTCCTCAAACAGCTTTTGAACATTGTCAAAATTCCACACAGTGGGGAAAAAGCGCAGGGGATTGGCTTTCAGTACCTCTTTGGCCGGCTTGAAGGCGGAAACGATCATCCACAGCAACGGAAAGAGGGAAATCACCGTTACCATCAGTGCCAGTACGGTGAAAACGATCTCCGTGGTTTTTTTGTGCCTGTTGACAGAGCTCATGATATCCTCCCCCTCTCCTTATTCGTCCTGGGCCTTTTGCGAGCCGATCAGCGTAAACACGATGCTGTTGAGCGCGCCGATGACCACCATCAGCAAAAGGGCCGCCGCAACGGTGTAGCCCATGGTATATTCCGGGCTCTTGAAGTTGTTGTAGATGTATATCATCGGCGTCAGCGTGCTGTTCACAGGGCCGCCGGTTCCGTTCATCATCAGGTAGGGCAAATCGAACATCTGCAGCGTGGACGTCATCAGGCCGATCAGAATTAGGATGAACACATTGCGCATGGAGGGCAGGGTAATTTTGAAGAGCTTCGTCCAGCTGTTGGCCCCATCCACCTCCGCCGCTTCGTAGTAGCTTTGCGGGATGTTTTGCAAGCCGGCATACATGATCAGCGAATTGTACCCGAAGCCCATCCAGATGGCTGCCACGGATACGGAGATTTTGGACGACATGGGCTGGGCCAGGAAGGGAATCCGCTTGCCCCCGAACTGCCGCACGGCCCAGTTCAATATGCCGCCCTGGTAATTAAAGATAAACAAAAAGATCACCGAGGCCACCACGCCCGCGATGACCGTGGGCACGTAGATGGCTGTTTTGGCGTACGCACCGACCTTTGTATTCATGCCGCGCAGGACATGGGCAAAAAGGAAGGTCAATATCAACTGTGTGGGCACAATAATGGCAACGAACTGCAGGATGTTGAAGATAGACTTGTGGAACAGCTGGTTTTTCAGCACGTTCACAAAGTTGGCGATCCCCACGAATCTGCTGTCGGCATACCATTGCCAATCATAAAAGCTCCTTGAGAAGGCCATAAACATGGGCGCCAGCACAAATACGCCCAAACATGCGATAGAAGGCAGGATCATCAAGTACGCCGTCCAGTGATCCATGCGCCTGGTGGACAGCCCGTGCGCTTTTCCCTTGGCCACTTTGCTTCCTTCCCTTCGAAATTATTCCTTTGACCATGAAAGGCCGGGGAGCCGGCTGCTTCGTGGAACCGGCCGAATAGAGATCCACGCCGGGAAAAAAGGGGAGGGGCTTGCCCCTCCCCCGCACAGGTGTTTATCAGGGCTTTTTGCTGGCGTAGTCATTATCCTGGATATACTGATTAATGGCGTCCGCGGCAGCCTGCAGCGCAGCCTCAGGCGTCGCGCCGTTCACAAGCACCTCGCCCATGGCGGTGAGCAGGTTGGCGCTGAAGTCCCAGGCGTACAGCGGCTCACTGATGGCGTTGGGGATGATCTGGGAGGAGACTGCCTGCATCCAGACGTCATCCTTCGCGGCGGTATCGGTGGTCAGATACTCGTCCACGGAAGCCCGGGGCGAATACTTTGAAAAGCTCGCGGCCTCGAAGAAGGAGCCGGCACGGGCCGGGTCGGAACCCAGCAGCCAGGTGATATAAGCCGCGGCACCCTCGGGCTGCTTGGCCTTGGCATCGATCACATAGGTCCAGCCGCCCACGGTGGTGTGGAAGGGGCTGCCGTCCTTGGTGGGAGCGGGGGCCACGCCGATTTTGTCCACCATGTCGGGATAGTTCTGCAAAAGGTCCGCAATGCCCCAGGAACCGGAGAAGGTCATAGCCACGCTGCCGTCGCCGATGAGGCGGGCAGAACCGTTATAGGCTTCCAGCGCTTGGGCGGGAACCGCCTCTGTGTCATACAGGTCCTTCATGAAGGTCAAAAGATCCACATAGCCCTGATCCTGGCAGTCGGCCTTTGTCCAATCGTCGGAAATGGGCCAGTGGCCTGCGGCGGTGTATTCCCAGCCCCACATGGACCACTCATAGTTAAAGGTGGCGCCATAGATATCGTCGGTAGTCATTTTCTGGGCGGCGTCGATGAATTCAGCCCAGGTCTTGGGGGGCTCGCTGTAGCCGGCGGCTTCCAGCAGATCCTTGCGGTAGTACATGACCACAGCGGGCTCTACCATCTGCGGGTAGGCATACTTGTGGCCCCCCTGGGAAACCATGTCCAGCACGTTGGGATACAGGTCATCCCAGGATTCCTGGGGGATCAGGTCGTCCAGCGACATGTACAGGCCCTGGCTGGCGCCCCAGGGAATGGCACCATAGTTCATCACCAGCATATCCGGCATGGTGCCGGCGGCGCGGGCCGCGGTCACCTTTTCATCCCAGGCGGCACCGTCCACGAATTCCTGGGTGATGTAGTATTTCTGGGTGGGATCGGCGTTGAATTCCGCCGCCATCTGTTCGCACCAGGCGCGGTTCCAGTCCTCAAAAATACGGTTCCAGAACACCACTTCCGTCTTGCCCTCAGTGGTGCTGGCAGCCATGGCCACGGGGATGGACACCATGGTCAGCGCCATTGCCAAAACAAGAGCCCATGTAACGAGACGTTTCATACCAAAGATCCTCCTTCTTTTATTTGATTTCCAGCATGTACGGCGCGCGGGGTTCAAGGGTCACCGTTACGGCGCGCTCCTCCCCGTCGTGCAGCATGCCTAAATCCGTCTTTTGGATTGCGTCCTCCCTGTCAAAGCCGGTTAGGAGGCACATGGTTTTGCTGCCCTCGGAAAGCCCCTGGGAATCCTGGGAGACCATAAAGGACAGCGTATGGGGAACCTTGTCCGCGTTGCAAAGAAACAGCGCCCAGCCGTTCAGGCCATTGTCAAAAGCCGAGGCCACAACAGCCTTCACTTTGATGGTCCCCTTTGCCTTGTAGGAAGGGTCCTTCTGCCCATGGTTGTAGTGGTACCAGTCCAGGCTGACCTCCGGAATATCCATCCGCGGCGTGCGGGTCATCCGCCCATAGGCCAGATACGGATTCCCGGCCCCTAAACGCAACCTTGCAAATTGCCCCACATATGCGGCCCTGTCCGGGGCAAAGGCGCAGTGCTGGGGGTCGAAATGGAAGTAATGCTCCTGCCCGTCGGTTTCCCGCCCGTCCAGCTCCTCCATGGGGCTGTACTCATGATTGATCTCATACAGCCCGCCCCACAGGTACACCTTGGCTACATTGTAGTAAAAAAGCTCGCCGATTTCATGGACCAATTTTCCCCAGCCATCCATGCGCACAGCACCCATCTCGTGATACACATAATCAAACATTGGGATCATCTGTGCAAGGCCGCTGCGCATTTGATCCCGGAAGGGCCATGTTTCCAAGGTGGAGCAGGGCTGCGCCCAGGCCCTTGCCTGATAAAAATCCAGATAGGGCAAAAAGGCTTCGTTCATCATTTCCGTACCCAGGGGGATCTGCTTCCCGGCTTCTTCTTGAAGGGCCGCCGCCGTGTCCTGATAGACCGCGGCGTACCCATCGGTGATCTCCTTGCCTCCGCCCGGCCGGTGGCCGTGGCTTTCATCCAGACAAACTTTGATCAGGTTGTTGGCGGAAATATCATAGTACATGGCGTCCACGCCGGCCTCTTTCAAGACGGTTACATCCCGCTCCCGGTGGAAATCCTTTGTAAAGCCGTCGCAGGGGCACAGCATGTTGAAGGTATACCCGTCATGGCTGAAGGTGGGCTTCGGAAATTTTTGCAGATGGGGCTTCAATGTCTCGGGGTTGCTCTTGTCCATACCTACCAGGAAGTCAAACTCGAAAGGCGCGAAATAGTCTCCGTTTTCACGGATGGCCTGCAAATTTGCTTCGTTGAACTTTGTGGGCACCCAGTCGCACATGTCCCCGGGCACGCCCCAGCCGAAGGTTTGGGGCGTATTGGTCCAGTCCGGCCCCAGCACATGGAAACCCGGCGTGCCAATGTCCTCCCGGTAGCGGCGCAGCCATTTTGTCCGGTCATGGCCTGCGTTGATGCCAAAGGTACAGTATCCCGCCTTTTCCCGAAGCCAATCCGCCCGCCCTTTGCGCTCCCTGGCCGGGCCCTGATGGCACCAGGGTTGGCGGAGTGCCCAGGCCTTATACAGCTCCGCCGCCTCCTGCCAGCCCTCGCCACCCGTAAAACGGACCGCGAAATCGTAAGCCATCTCAATGCGGCTGCCAGGAACGGCGTTCTCGAACCCCGTCATGTGGCTGGCGGCCAAGCCGCCTTTATTCCTGAACACGTTCAGCCATTTTTGATGGTTCTCCCCATCCAAGGCCGCAAAATACAGGCCACCCTTGTTCTCTTCGTAATAGGTAAAAAATTGCATGGATGCGCCGGAGAAGGATTCCGGATAAGGCGTGTAGCGCAGGCCGCCCGTCTCCGGCAGGTAGGAGGCGGGATCGCGCAGCAGCACGCCCGTAGCATAGGCATGTGCCAGGTATCCATCCGTGCCGTAATCCGGCAGAGAGCCTAGAAGGGGATACTCAAACGCCTTCACGCAGGAATCCGCATCATTTTGAAGCGCCGCCCGGAAGGACACGCCGTCCTCCAGCAAGGTGACACGCGCCTGAAGCACCACACCCGCCATCCGCCAGAAAAGAGAAACTCCGTCTTCTTCCGCCTTCACGGAAAGCGTAAACTCCGCTTCCGCCATCTCCCCGCCCGATGATAGGCGAAACGGCGGAAAAGCGATGCCGCCGGACAGATATTCCCGGCCCCGCACCTTGTCGAAAAGCCCGGCAGCAGCCCCTGTGGCATCGTCAATGATAAGGCGGACCCGCTGATTTTGAAGAATCATGGCTTTCCCTTCTTCTGCCGTTTCTGTAGTCTTCCAATATGACATCGATGTCATATCGCCTATATGCGAAAACAACCTTTTCCGAGCGCAAACGGAAGCTTGAATCCGCTTGCTTTTCTTTTGCGATGATGCTGCACAGCGGGCTATGTAACATCGTTGTCATGTAACAATGATACCAGAATACATCGGGCGTGTCAATACAGTTTATACAACATTTCCAAGGCATCCTTTCGGATAAGGAGAACCGCAGAAAATCCCCCGCCGGAAAAATCGATCCTTCCCCGCAGGGTAGGAACAGCACGGCTCCGGCCCTTCCTTGCTCCCTTCCGGACACGTCACGTATGGGCGCTGGAACCGCGCTGGCACAGTTCCGGCTGCAGCCGGATGGTCTGTTTCTCTATTCTGCCTTTCAGGATGCGCTCCATCAAAAGCTGGGCGGCATGCCTGCCGATATCCTCTTCCTTCATGTTAATGGAGGAAAGCTCCGGGCTGGTGCAAGTGGCCAGGTCGGTGTTGTCCATGCCGATGATGGCCACATCCTGGGGAATGCGCAGGCCGCGGCGCTTGCAAACCTTCAGCGCGCCGATGGCCATCAGGTCATTGGCCACCACCAGCGCCTCCGGCACGGTGCCGGCGGAAATCAGCTCTTCCATGGATCTCTCGCCGCTTTCCCTGGAAAAATCCCCCTCCTTGAGCAGCTTTTGGTTGATGGGTACATTGCCCTCGTTCATGGCTTTCATGAAGCCGGCAAACCGTTCCCGGCCGGTCTGCACGGAGGTGTCCCCGCCGATGTATCCTATCTTTTGGAACCCATGTTCAATAAAATATTTGCACGCCATATAAACGCCTTCGAAGGTATCGATATACACGCAGTCAAAGTGGTCCTCGCCTTTCAGGGACTGGTAGTTATTGGTCAGCACCACAGGCTTTTGACAGGTGTTGACCTCGCTGATGTTCTCCTTGTTGAAATCAAAGGATACAAAGATCATGCCGTCCCCATACCCCTCCTTTAAATTGCGCAGCATTTTCCTCTCGATTTCCTTATCTCCCCGGGTATGGCAGAGGATGGTATAGTACCCATATTGGTCCAGCACATCACTGGCGCCTTTGATCATGCCGAAATAGAAGGGGTTGTAGATGTCGGGAATGCAGAAAAGAATCTTGTTGGTGCGCTTGCTCTTTAAGGCCCTGGCGGCATGGGAGGGCACATAGTTCATCCGCTTGGCCGCCTCCATGATCCTGTCGTATTTTTCCTTGCTGCAATAACCCGTTCCCCGGAGCGCCCTGGCTACCGTGGAGGGGGATACGCCTACCTCCTGGGCAATCTCGTATATGCTGGCCACCATCTTATCCCCCTTTTTCGCGCGATGTGTGACATCGAGTTCACAGCGGAAAACCAACCGTTTCCCAGTCACATGGTTTCCCCATAATCCATCTCACACTTTCCGGTGTATTGTAACACCAATTTCGGAGGAATGCAATGAAATTCTATTGACTTATCATGGCTTCTGCCTTATGATAACAGCCATGGAAAAACTTTTGCGTGCAATTGAGACGAATGTTTGCGCAATGTCTACGATTTATTATGGTATCGATGCCACTATATAAAGAAGGGAAGCTTCTGTGATGGAAACCTCGGCCTCTTATACCAATTTTATGCCCCTGGCCGTGTTTCCCCTGGGTGGGCTGGGGACGGGCAGCATCACGCTGCACGCTTCAGGGGCGCTGACGGCATTTGAAATCTTCAACCGCCCCGCCGAGGGGAACAAGCTGCCCTATTCCTTTTTCGCACTCCATGCCGCCTGGGGGGACGAGCAGGCGGCCCGGGTGCTGGAGGCGGGGCGTACGCCGGATTTTGACCAGGCCAGAGGCTACCACCCCCAGGAAGTGATGGGCCTTCCCCGCTTCCAACGCTCCCAAATGGAGGTGGCCTTCCCTTTCGCCCGGATCACTTTTGAGGATGCGGCGCTGCCCCTTTCGGTTTCCCTGGAAGCGTTTGTGCCCTTCATCCCGCTGAAGGAGGATGATTCCGGCATCCCCGCGGCGTCCTTCCGTTATAGGGTGGCGAATACGGGAAAAATGCCGGCAAAAGTGCTCATTGCCGCCTCCATGCCCAACCTCTACGGCTTCAAGGGCTTTGACTGCTTCGGCAACTACCTTCCCTGTGAGGGCCGCGAAAACCGGGCGGTTAGGGAGGCGGGCCGCAGCGGGGTGTTCATGGGCGGGACCGGCATTGCAAAGGACGCCCTGGACTACGCCGACAGCACCCTGCTGGTTCCGGAGGGAGACGCGCCCCTGCGCCCCGAATGGTACCGGGGCGGCTGGTACGACAGCATCACGGATTTCTGGCGCCACTTTTCGGCGGGCCGCCTCGTTCCTGGCAGGGAGGAGGAGGTCCGGGGCAGCGCCATCGGCCCCGCGGGCTATCCCGTAGGATCGGCGGGGCTTGAAAGGACCATCGCGCCGGGCGAGACGGCGGAGTTCCAGTTTGTTTTCGCCTGGTACGTACCCAACCGCTTCAAGGGCTGGTTTCCTGGCGACAATTCCGGCAAGACCATGAAAAACCATTATGCTACAAGGTTCGCAAGCTCCCTGGACGCGGGCGGATACCTGCTGGAAAACCTCCCCCGCCTGGAAGCGCAGAGCCGTCTCTTCTCCGAGGCACTGTACGGCAGCACGCTGCCCCGCCCTGTAATCGACGCGGTGGCCGCCAACCTCACAGTGCTCACCAGCAATACCTGCTTCCGGGACGAGACGGGTACCTTCCTTGGCTGGGAGGGCTGCCATGAGCAGGAGGGGAGCTGCCACGGAACCTGCACCCACGTGTGGAACTATGCCCAAAGCATGGCATACCTCTTCCCTGCCATGGAGCGTTCCGCCCGCCTCAACGAGTTTCTGCTGGAGACGGAGGCGGATGGAAAGATGAATTTCCGCGCCCAGAAGCGCTTCGGCCTGCCCGCCATCCAGATGCACGCCGCGGCCGATGGGCAATTGGGCACCATTATCAGGGTTTGGCGGGAATATACCCTATCCGGCGACCGGGAGTTTTTGCAAACCGTATACCCCCATGTGCTGCGCTGCCTTGCCTACGCCGAAAGGACCTGGAGCCCGGAGGGGGGCGGCCTGCTTAACGGCTTGCAGCACAATACATACGACATCGAATTTCTGGGCGCGAACCCCCTCTCCGGCGTGATGTACCTGGGAGCTCTCCGGGCCGTTGCAAAAATGGCGGAAGCGCTTAGCGACGCGGACACGGCAAAAACCGCGGATGAGAAATTCTGCGCATCGCAACAGGCGCTGGAGGAGGCCTGTTTCAATGGCACCTACTATGAGCAGGCTATTTCTGACCCGGATGCCCTGCCCTATCAGTTCGGCGCGGGCTGCCTGTCCGACCAGCTTTTTGGACAGACGCTGGCGTCCCTGTGCGGCCTGGGCCCCCTGCTGCCGGGAGAGCATATCAAAAGCGCTCTCCGGGCTGTGTACGAAAACAACTTCCTTTCAGGAGACAAACGCCCGGCATGCCTGCAGCGGCTGTATGTCGCCCCGGATGAGCAGGGTCTTGTCCTGTGCACCTGGCCCAAGGGCGGAAAGCCGAAATTTCCCTTTGTCTATTCCGACGAAACATGGACGGGGATTGAATACCAGGTGGCAACACTCCTGCTTCTGGAAGGTTTTGTTTCGGAAGGTCTTTCCATTGTTTCCGCCGTGCGCCGGAGGTTTGACGGCATCCGCCGCAACCCCTTCAGCGAAACGGAATGCGGCCAGCACTATGCCAGGAGCCTGGCCAGCTACGGCGTGCTGGCCGCCCTGTGCGGCCTTGAGGTCACGCCGGAGGGAAAGATATCCTTTGATCCCCGGGTAAACGCAGAAAATTTCCACTGTTTCTACTGTGACGGGCGTCATTTCGGGCTTTTGCACCAAACCGTCACGGCGGAAGGAACAAAAAAGCAGTCTGTAGAAATATTACTATAGCATCGACTACGAAGGAGGTTCGTTTTATGCAGGCATTCAAGCACACCAAGCCGCATTTCGCGCTGCGCGGCGGGCTGCCCAAGGTGGGCATCCGTCCCATTATCGACGGCCGCCGCAACGGCATCCGGGAAAGCCTGGAAGATCAAACCATGGCCATCGCCCAAAAAGTGAAAGAGCTTATCGAGAGCAAGCTGTTCCACCCCTGCGGTCTGCCCGTTCAGTGCGTCATTGCGGATACCACCATCGGCGGCGTGGCCGAGGCGGCGGATTGCGCCGAAAAGTTCCAAAAGGAGGGCGTGGGCCTTACCATCAGCGTTACCCCCTGCTGGTGCTACGGCGCGGAGACCATTGATATGGATCCCCTGATGCCCAAGGCCATCTACGGTTTCAACGGCACCGAGCGCCCCGGCGCGGTGTACCTGGCCTCCGCCCTGGCGGGGCATAACCAAAAGGGGCTGCCTGCCTTTGGCATCTACGGCCAGGACGTGAAGGAATCTTCGGACACCGAGATCCCTCCGGACGTGGAGGAAAAGCTTTTGCGCTTTGCAAGGGCCGGCCTGGCGGTGGCCACCATGCGGGGCAGGAGCTATCTTGGCATGGGCGGCATGTCCATGGGCATCGCCGGCTCCATTGTCAACGCGGAGTTTTTGGAAAAATACCTGGGTATGCGCATGGAATCCGTGGATATGACGGAATTTGTGCGCCGCTGGGAAGAAAAGATCTACGACCCTGAGGAGTTCGAGCTGGCCAAGGCATGGGTGAAGGAATATATTCGCATAGGCTTTGACAAAAATCCGGAATCCGTACGCCACAGCGATGAAAAAAAGGCGGATGTGCTGAACAAGTGCATCCTCATGACCATGATCGGACGGGACCTTCTGCAGGGGAATCCGCGTTTGGCGGAGCTTGGCTTTATTGAGGAATCCTGCGGCCACAACGCCCTGGCCGGGGGCTTCCAGGGGCAGCGGCAGTGGACGGACCACTTCCCCAACGGCGATTTCATGGAAGCCCTATTGAACACCTCCTTCGACTGGAACGGCATCCGGGAGCCCATGATCGTGGCCACGGAAAACGACCATTTGAACGGCCTTTCCATGCTCTTTGGCAAGCTGCTCACAGGCACCGCCCAGGGATTTGCCGACGTGCGTACCTTCTGGAGCCCCGAGGCCATCGAAAGGGTCACCGGCTGGATGCCCGAGGGGCTATGCAAGGATGGCTTCATCCACCTGATCAACTCCGGGTCCGTCACCCTGGACGCCACGGGCTTGTGCAAAAAAGATGGAAAGCCCGCCATGAAGCCCTGGCAGGAAATCAAGGCGGAAGAAGCCAAGGCCTGCCTTGACGCCACCCAGTTCTGCTACGGCGACCTGTTCTATTTCAGAGGCGGCGGGTATTCCTCCCAACTGCTAAGCGAGGGGAATATGCCCATCACCATGTCCCGCCTGAACCTGGTGGACGGCTTGGGCCCGGTGATGCAGATCGCCGAGGGCTGGACTGCCTCCCTCCCCCAAGAGGCCTTTGAAAAGATCAACAAGCGCACCGACCCCACCTGGCCCACCACCTGGTTTGTGCCCAGGCTCACCGGAGAAGGCGCCTTTGTCAGCGTGTATGAGGTCATGCGCCGCTGGGGCGCCAACCACGGCGCTTTCAGCTACGGCCACATCGGGGCCGATCTGATCACCCTGTGCGCCATGCTACGCATCCCCGTGTGCATGCACAACGTGGAGGATGCCAAGGTCTATAGGCCCAGCATGTGGGACGCCTTCGGCACAAGCGACTTCGAGGCCGCCGATTACAGGGCCTGCAAGACCCTGGGCCCGCTGTACGGGAAGAAGTAGCGGGGAACCCGCGGAGAGTATGCGGGGAGGAGTGCTTTTTGAAAAAAGCGCCCCTCCCCGTACTCTACTCCGAAAATTCTATTTTCAGGGTAACGACTTCCGTAGCAAGACCGCCCCGCCTATGCGGGGAGCGAGTGGATGATACTCCAAATCCTGGAATTCAACAATGGATCACCTCCGCATGTGCGGAGAACAGAAGGAGATATCACCCATTGGCAATGAGTAACGATGCTTCTTGTCATGCATATGAACTGCCTGAGCAATCTTCTGCTACTAAGTCTTAGGCTTCTTCTCCAACATGATATATTGGGTTATGATTCCCGCCTGCATATATTCTCTGCGCCATCGACACAGCGTCCCCCTGGATATTTCCAAGTCTTTGGCTGTATCGGATACATGCTTGTCACTGGCGTAGCTTTGCATCACAGCACTCCTTTTGAATGTCTCTTTGTAGGCTCTTTTCTTTCCAGTAGACATATATAATCCACTCCTTTCCAAGTACATATATAGATCTTCCTCCGATATGATTTCTTTTTGGGGCGGCCATATGTATCAGTTCCGTTGTTTCCATGCCGTTGTATAGATATTCTACATTCACTTTGGCATGCTGCTTATGTAAATAATACCAGATGAGTTATCAGTTGTAAATGCTTATCTCGAATTTAACAAGTTCATTTAAAATGCATCGTCTGCATGATAAATAAGCAGAAACCAGCCAGGAATATGAGGCAGTATAGGATACACCGGTGAATGGAAAGGTGAATAAACAGGAGGCTCAAAGCCTTTTACTGGAGGCGAAAGTGGTGCATAGCGCCGGCTGAGTATGATATCACGGGTTTCTGATTACAGGGAATAGTGGAAAGACGCATCCTCTGAACAGCGTCAACATAAAAAATCCCACCACACAGTCCGGTGTGCAATGGGATTTGGGATCTTGTTTTCTTTTAAGCCCTATTACCTTCGCCGTTTCTGGTTTCCACCGGGAAATACACGGTATATTTCTCCCTGCCAATCAGGTACAGAGGTTTGAATTTGATGTTCACCGGCTGACCCTTGGTTTTCCAGTTGGGCAGCCACTGCTGCCACTGGCGCTCATTGGCCGGTTCCAGGATAGACAGGGGCTGGTTGATATCCCCGTACAGCGTCCGCTCGTTCTCGCACAGCCCGGCCAGCACCACGGGCCCATCCAAAAAAGCCACTGTTTCCGGCGCGTCGGGCAGGGGGTGGATGGTAAGGGTCTTGGGCAGGCGGAGGGTGAGAGTATCCTTTGCAAAGGTTCCGCCGAGGCAAAGGTATCCGTCCGGCGTTTCCTCTGCTTCCACGGCCCCGCCGTTTTTCAAAAGTGCCCATTTCCCCGCCAGCCACCAGGGCTTGCGGATTTTAAGCACCATTTTGACGGGTGCATCACAGGAAAGCTTGATTTCCAGCAAGACATCCTCCGGCCGGGACGGAACTTCCCGCTGGATGGGATCATAGCGAATGTTGGAATCCGTCCTTGAAAGGGGGGACACGGATACCTTGCAGCTTGTCCCCTCCCAGTCGAAAACGCAGGATGCGGGGCCAAACTGGCAAAGAACCAGCCCCGCTTCATCCGTATAGAAGGTGCCCTCATGGAGCATGGCATTGGCCTGGACCATGGTGTCATGGCAGCACCAGAAATGTTCGGTCTTGCTGCCCCAGAACTTCTGCGAGCCCGCAGCCAGGCCCTGGTAATAGGTGATCAGCCCCGTATCATGGGTATGGGTTTCGCAGTGGATGTCCAGGTTCACATCATCCTCCCAGTAAGCCTGGGAAAGGAGGCCATTCCAAAGGTTGCGCTCCCAGTAATCGGCATATTGGCCGTTTCCGGTCCAGCGCAGCAGGTATTCCGCCAGGCGCATCATGTTGTACACCACGCAATGCTCCTGGTTTTTGTCGCTAAGGCGAGCCTTCATCTGGTGCATGGGTGTCCACAGTTCGCCGCAGGTCTGGCCGCCGGTGGCATACATCCCGCGCTCTGTGACCGCCAGATCCCAGTAGTTTTCAACAATCTTCCGGTAGCGCTCCTCCCCCGTCACCTCATAGGCCCTGGCCGCGCCCTGCACCTCCGGGATGGTGGTGTTGGCGTGCATGTTGGTGAGCACGTCCTCCCCCTTCAATAGCGGCTCAAAAAGCCGCGGGCGTTCATACCTGCGCATGAGGGCAAGGTGCCTTTCGTCCCCGGTAACAGCATACAGGTCGGCCCAGTATTCCATGATGCCGCCCGTTTCCTCCCAGTCCATCATGTCGTCCATCACTTCCCGGGAGATATCCTCCGTGAAGCGGTAGAACCAGTCGGCTTCCTTTTTCGCAATCTCCAACGCCTGTTCGTTATCCGCGTAGCGGTACATGTCCAGAAGGCCCATCATGCATTTGTGGCACACGTATTGTGGCGCCCAGGTGTGCTTGCCCCGTTTAAGCCACAAAAGGTGCTTTTCAGGGATGGGAAAGCCCCACTCGCCGCCGTTCTCCTTCTGGCAGCGGGCGATCTCCGCCACGATGAAATCCGCCTTCTGCCTGAGGGGAGCATCCTTGGTCACCTGAATCATCCGGGCCGCGGCGCTGAGCCAGTGGCCGGTAAACTGGCCGCGAAGGTCGGACAGGGGGCCGTCCCAACCCCAGTGGCAATCGGTAAGCCGGTAATTGGCGCGGAAAAGCCCCGCCTCGTGGCGGTAGGGCTGCAAAAGGTTGTCGGTGCTCAACTCCATCAGATACTTGTAATTGCGCTGCCTGTGGGTGTGCAGCTCCCCCGGCAGAAGGTCGGCGTTCGTTGCCAAAGGCGTCAATACCGGTATCATATGCTTTTCTCTCCTTGCGGTCAGGCGGTGCGGGCAATACGCCCGTATCCAGCGGATGCGTTAATTCTAACACAAGCGTGAAAACAGTCAACATGCCCTCCCATATAACAGGTGTGCATTATTCACCCAAAATACAGTTGAGGTTTTGAAAGGAGGCGGCATGGGGAGGAAAAATTTTTCAAAATTTCTCCTCCCCGCCATGTATCCCGTCCCCTCCGGCTTTCCCGGCGCTTTGCAGGCGGTACTGGGTGGCTGTCATCTTGCTGTGCTGCCGAAAATTGCGGATAAACTGCTTTTCATCGGTATACCCCACCTGCCTGGCGATCTCCTTGACGGTTTCTGTGGTTTCCAAAAGCAGCGCCATGGCCTTTTCCATGCGCAGGCGGGTGACGAAGGCATACATGGATTCCCCGGTTTTATCCTTGAAAAGGCGGCAAAGGTAAACCTTGTTATACAGAAACCGGCCGCTGATTTCATTCAGAGAGAATGGTTCCGTGTAATGGTTTTGCAGCCAGTTGAGGATATCCAGGAACCGCAGGTGGTGTTTGCTGGTTCCGGGATAGAAAAACTGCCGGGAGGCTTCGCACAGGATCAGCCCCGCAAGGTACGCGCACATTTGCCTTTTGAAGGGCTCTTCCTTTTGCGCCTCCAGAAGATATCCGAACAAAAGCTGCAACCGGGCGGGGCGTACGCAGGAAAAGAGGGAACCCAGCGCCAGTTCCTCCCCTTCCGGGGAATTGGTGCTGGAGACTGGCGCTAGGCGCAGGCCTTCCTGCCGGAAGAGCAGCCAGTCGTACACCGCGTTTTCCGAAAAAGTGACCCCGCATTCCTGCACCGCGGCGGCCATGTCCCCCGCGTAGGCAGTCTGCACAAGCGACCGGTAGGAGACCTGCGCCGTCCCCTGGCGCAGACAAATAAGCAGCGCTTCCTGCCCGCTTTGGGGCAGGGAAATTCCCCCGCTGCCGCAGGCGCAAAACTCCGGTGCCCCGGAAGCCGGCATGCATATTTGATACATCACGACCCATTCCTTTCATGATGATTATACGGGCCTCCGTGCCGGCCGTCAACGGGGGAGGATGCTTGCGGGAACAGGCGGGAAGGGAAATTGCGGCATGCCGCTATTCTGCCGCGGCTTCCGGCACAAACGGCGCCATTTTCACATAGGTGAATATTTCGGAAGTGATATGTGAAAACGGCGGTTGTTATTTCTAACAAATCTGATATATACTACACATACCAGACGCGGAAAAAGGTTCTGTTCCGAGAGAAAGGGGGTACAATGCGATCCCGTTTTTCCGCGACCCCTCGCAAATGAATAAATGACGACAGGAGGAGAAACCAAATGAAAAAACTGCTTTCCTTTGTGCTCGCAATGAGCATGCTTCTGTCTCTCACCCTAGCCGTAACGGCCCAGGCGGAGGAGAAGGTGACGCTGAAAGTCATCGTTACGCCCAACATTCCCACTAAAGATGTAAACACCATCGCCTATCTGCAGGAGATGGCTGACAAAGCCAATGTGACCATCGAGTGGGAGCCCATCACTTCCGGCTATAGCGAGCTGAAGAGCGTGATGCTGGCCAGCGCCGACCTGCCCGACATCTTGCTGGGCACGGGTTCCGTGGCGGAGAGCGACTTCGCGCAGTTCCCGGACCTGTTCGCGGATATGACGGAGCTGTTGCAGTATGCCCCCAATGTGGAGAAGATGTTTGAGGAAAAGCCCGAAATCCAGAAGATGGTCACCACGCTGGACGGAAAAATTTACGGCCTTTCGAAATACCAGCGGTACTGGCCTTCCAATATGACGCGCCAGATGATCAACAAGACCTGGCTGGACCGCCTGGGCCTTGCGGCTCCCACCACTTGGGATGAGCTGTACAATGTGCTTTTGGCCTTCAAGGAGCAGGACGCCAACGGCAACGGCGACCCCAATGACGAAGTGCCTATGGACTGGGCACCGGGCATCAGCGGTTTCCACGTGGATTCCATGCTGGCCGGGGCTGGTGTGCCGGTGAGCATGTACCAGGGCGGCGGCTACTATGTACAGGACGGCGTGGTGAAGAACTTCTTTGTGGCGCCGGAGTACAAGCAGTTCATCGAATTCCTGAACAAGTGCTTTAATGCCGGGCTGATCAACGCCAATGTGTTCACCCAGGACTACACCTCCTTCCAGAACTTGTCCCGCAGCGGCGTGGTAGGCTTCACCTTCGGCTGGGACATCCTGGACCGCATGGGCCCCACGCTGGCCGACCAGTATATCACCATAGCCCCCCTGAAGCCCACCGCCGATTATGCGGGCCCGGTGCTCTGGGAGAACGACTACTATCTGATGAACTACGCATACCCCATGGTGGCCATCAGCGCCAACAGCCAGCACAAGGAAGCCGCCATGCGGTTCGTGGACCTGTTCTATGATCCTTACTACGGCATGCAGACGCTGTTTGGCAGCATAGGCGAGTGCATTCAGGACAACGGCGACGGCAGCTACACCGTGCTGCCCCCCGCGGATCCCACCATCGACCCCGGCACCTGGAAGTGGATCAACGCGCTGGCGGACTTCTCCCCCATGTACATCTCCGATTCGCTCAAACTGACGCTGCCTTCAGATATGCAGAAGATCAACGAATTGGATCAGGTGTATCAGGACGGACTTGCCCTGTACGGCCAGGATGACCTGTGGCCCGGTCCTTTCATGAAGTATACCTCCGAGCAGAGCACGGACCTGTCCAACTACAACCTGGATATCCGCAACATCATTTCCAACAAGATGGCCACCTGGGTCACCATGGGCGGCGTGGATACCGAGTGGGACAGCTATGTGAAAGACCTGAACAGCGCCGGCCTTCCGGATGCCATCACCATTTACCAGGATGTGTATAACCTGTTCGCCGGCAAATAAACGGCGCGGGGGCTGCCATGGTCTTTGGCTGCGGCAGCCCCCGCTTCAAGCCATGGGGAGGGATGCGCGTGTCCATCGCACGCCGTTTTTTGAAAAACATACGGCAGCACTACGACCTGTACCTGATGATCCTGCCGGGTGTCGTGATCATTTTTCTGTTCAACTACCTGCCCATGTACGGAATACAGCTTGCTTTCCGGGAATTCGCCGCCAAGCTGGGCCTGACAGGCGGCAAGTTCGTGGGGCTCAAGTATATTGAGAAGTTCGTAAACTCCTATCAGTTCTGGAATCTTCTTGGCAACACGGTGCGCATCAGCCTGAGCACGCTGGTGCTGGGCTTTCCGGTGCCCATCCTGCTGGCGCTTTTGTTCAACCATCTCCGGGCGGAAAGATACAAGCGGGTCATGCAGACCACGGTGTACATGCCGCACTTTATCTCCACCGTGGTCATGGTGGGTATTCTGCGGGTGTTCTTTTCCGACGGCAGCGGGATATTGAGCGGCTTTGTCAAGCATCTTCTGAATTTCAAAGGCAACCTGATGGGCGCGCCGGAGGCCTTTGCGCCCATGTACGTATTTTCGGAAATTTGGCAGCACGCCGGCTGGAACAGTATCATCTACATCGCGGCGTTGTCCTCCATCGACGTTTCCATCTACGACGCCTGCAAGATCGACGGGGCCAACAGCTGGCAGGTGGTGCGGTACATCGACTGGCCCAGCCTGATCCCCACCTGCGTAATCCTGCTGATACTCAACATGGGCGCTGTGCTGGGCGTGGGCTTCGAAAAGGCGTTTATCATGCAGAACAGCCTGAACATCAACGTTTCGGAGGTCATATCCACCTACGTGTACAAGATCGGCCTTCTGAACAACCAATACAGTTATTCCGCGGCCATATCGCTTTTCAATACGGTGATCAACTTCTTCTTCGTATTTTCCATGAACGGCATCGCCCGCAAATTTGGCAACATCAGCCTTTGGTGAAAGGAGGAAGCGCATGAAAACGCATTATAAGCAAGACTGGTTCCAGGTGTTCAGCACCGTGCTGTGCGCGCTGATCTTTCTCATCATCGTCTATCCGCTGTATTTTGTGATCATCGCCTCCTTCAGCAACCCAACGCTGGTATCCACAGGCAAGGTGCTGTTTTATCCCCGGCAAATCACCTTTCGGGGCTATGAAATGCTCTTTGCATATGCTAAAATCTGGACAGGCTACCGCAACACCATCTTCTACACAGTGGCCGGCACGTTTTTCAACCTGCTGATCACCTTTCCCGCGGCCTATGCCGCCTCGCGCAAGGAGTTCATGCCCCGCCGCCTGGTGATGTTCCTGTTCGTGTTCACCATGTATTTCGGCGGCGGCCTGATCCCCACCTACCTTGTAATCAAGGACCTGGGGCTGAACAACAGCCCGCTGGTGTTCATCATTCCCTTTGCGCTGAACGTGTACAACTTTATCATCGTCCGCTCCTTCTTCGAAACCAATATCGCCGAGGAGATGCGCGAGTCCGCCGTGCTGGACGGCTGCAACGACTTCCGCTTTTTCGTGTCCATCGCGCTGCCCCTGTCCAGGGCTATCCTGTCGGTGATCGCGCTCTATTATGCAGTAGCCCACTGGAACGATTACTTCACGGGCCTGCTCTACATCAGGAATCAAAGCCTGGTGCCTTTGCAGGTGGTGCTGCGGGAGATCCTGCTCATCGCGGACGATTCCACCATCGCCTCCGCCAAGATAGGCTACGGCGATGCGCTGATGTATGTGGAGAGTATGCGCTATGGGGTGATTATCGTCTCCACGCTGCCGCTGCTGATTGTCTATCCGTTCATCCAGAAATATTTTGAAAAGGGCGTCATGCTGGGCGCGGTCAAGGGATAAGCAAGGAGGAATGCCCGTGGCGGAGCTCTACAGGTTATATCACATCGCAAAAATGTATTACATCGACGGGCTGAAGCAGACGGAGATAGCAAAAATGCTGCATATTTCGCCCATGGGCGTCTCCCGCATGCTCAAGCGCGCGGAGGAGGAGGGGCTGGTGTCCATCCACGTCCGCGCCCCCACAAATATTGATCTTGATGCGGGCCGCGCTCTCCGGCTGAAGTATCCTATGCTCAAGGAAGCCATCGTTATCCAGGATGGCAACGAGCAGACGGCGCGCAGGTCCATCGGCCAAGCGGCCGCCCAGTATGTCAGCGATATCCTGGTACCCGACGCGGTGATCGGCCTGAGCTGGGGTAAAGCCATCTCGGAGTTCGCCAGCCTACTGTCACCCCAGTCCATGCCCCATGTGAAGGTGGCCCAACTGACAGGCGGCTTCCTTTGCAGCAATGATTACTTGATGATGCCCTCCAGCATCGTCAAGCTGGCCAGCGAAAATCTCCACTGCGACGCCTTGTTCTTCAGCGCGCCCATGTTCGTAGCCTCCCTGGAAATCAAAAAACAGTTGATGAACGACAGCATGAACGACTATGTGCTGCAGCAGGCGCGCAAAAGCCTGGTGAACGTGGTGGGTCTTTCACCGCTGTTGGAAACCTCCACCATCTCCCAGGTAGAGATCGTCACGGAGGAGGACCGGCGGGAGCTGGCAAAAAAGGGTGCCGTGGGTGATGTGGCAGGTTTCTTCGTCAACGCGAAGGGCGATGAGATTGCTTGGTCCAAAAGCGGGCTGTACGTGGGCGTGGATCTGAAAACCATCGCTTCCGCTCCCCATGTGGTATGCCTGGCAGGGAACAGGAACAAGGCGCAGGTCGTGGATCTGGCAATCCGGCGCAAGTACATCAATATCCTGATTACCTCGGATTCCCTGGCGGGCAAACTGCTTGGCAATATGGAAATGGAGGGAACACATGCCTGAACTCAGAGTGAGCCTGGTGGCGGCCTGCGGCCGGATGCCCGCGCATACGCAGGAGCTGTGCCTCATGGATACCGGCATCGGGGACGGAGACCACGGCCTAACGGCGGAGCGGGGGTTCCTGGCCGCGCAGAAAGCCCTGGAAGCCTATACGGGCACGGAGGATGCCGGGTTGTTTTCCGCCATGGGCGAGGCCATGGCGCGAAGCATGGGCGGGGCCATCGGGCCGCTGTACGGCGTGTACTGGCGCGCCTTCTCCAAAGCGCTTAACGGTGAAAGCCTGAGGGGTGAAAATCTGGGCCTTGCGCTCGGCGCCGGCTGCGACCAGGTGATGCGGCTGGGCCGCGCAGTTCTTGGCGACAAAACAGTGGTGGACGCCATGCATCCCTGTGCCCTGGCCGCATCAAGCGGGCAAGGGGACTTGGCCGCCCGGCTCAACCTGGCGGCGGAAGGGGCCAGGTCGGGCGCGCTGGCTACAAAGGAAATGACGGCCAAAAAGGGCCGGGCGCGGTTCCTGGGCGGGCAGTCCGCGGGCCATGTAGATGCGGGGGCATACTCCTTCGCGCTGTTTATGGGCCATTGGGCGGAGCAGATATCCCTGGCAAAGGAGGTATAAAGCATGAAGAAGCTGCAAAACGGCAAATCAGGCCTGGTGGATCAGGCCCTGGCGGGCTATGCGCTGGCCCATCAGGATATCCTCCATTGGGTACCCGGCACCCACATGATGGAGCGGCGCGTGCCCAAGGAAAAAGGTAAGGTTCGCTTTGTGATGGGCAACGGCGCGGGCCATGAGCCGGCGGTGATCTGCTGGGTAGGCAAGGGCATGTTCGATATGAATGTAGTGGGCGAGATCTTTGCCGCGCCCGACGGATACGCCATCTTCGAGGGGATCAAACGCCTGGCCCAGGACGGTCCCGTGCTGCTGGCGGTGCAGAACCACGCAGGGGATGTGCTCAACGCGGACATGGCGATGGACATGGCGGCGGAAGCGGGGCTCCCCGTCCGCAGCGTGCTGTTTTACGATGACATTGCCTCGGGCCCCAAGGGCATGGAACAGGAGCGGCGCGGTATCGGCGGCATGCTCTTTTATGCCAAGATTCTGGGCGCCATGGCCGAGCGGGGCGCCGGCATGGAGGAGATGACCGCCATGTTCGAACGCGTCCGCGACCGCACACGCACCATCAGCGTGGCGGTCACCGGCTGCACGCATCCCGTATCAGGACTTAGCATGTTCCAAGGCCTTGGGGAGGATGAGATTGAGGTAGGTATGGGCGTCCACGGCGAGGGCGGCATGGGCCGGATGAAGCTTCCCACCAGCAGGGAGCTTGCAGGGCTCCTATGCGAAAAACTTATTGAAGATGGCGGCTACAGGACAGGCGACAGGCTACTGGTGTTCGTCAACGGCGCGGGAGGGATGACCATGATGGAGCTGGCCACCTTCTACGGTGATATTTCCGCCTTTCTTGCCTCCCGGGGGATGGCCGTGGCCGGCTGCAAAGTGGGCAATTACCTGACCACCCAGGAGCTTTCTGGCGTCTCCCTGTCCCTTGCCGCCGTGGACGGGGAAATGGTTTCCCTTTGGCACGACCCCTGTGAGGTTTCGCAGTTTTAGAAGGGAATGAAACATATGGAACATCGAAAGAACCTTGACGCATTTCGGGCTGCAGGCCGGCCCAGGCAGTTATTTGTCGCCATGGACCACGGCCTGTCCTTTCCCGATATGCCCGGCCTGGAGCGGCCGTTTACGCTGCTGCGGGACATCGCAGCCAATGCGTTGGTGGATGGCCTCATCGCCAGCGCGGGCATCTACCGGCAGGCCGAAAACATGGATATCTCCCTTGAGCGCCTCACGCGGCTGATCACGGTGGACTACGTATGCTTGGGAGGGGCGAAGGGTGCTCAGTCCCTGACCTCCCGTGCCATGGTCCTGACGCCAGAGGAGGCGGCGGACTACCGGCCCGGCGGCTATAAGATGTTTCTGAATATTTATGATGACAACGAGCTTCTCATCAGCAACGCCAGGGACTTTTCCCGCTTCGCCGCCGCGGGGCGGCGGCTGGGGATCAAGGCGCTGGCCGAGGTGCTTTTTTACGGCAATGCCCGCTTTCAGGAAGCCAAAACCCAGGCTTCGGAGCTTATGCGCGGCTGCCGCATCGCCATGGAGCTTGGGGCCGACATGCTGAAAATTCCCATGATTAGGGACCATGAGGCCATTGGCGAGATTGTGGAGCGGCTGGGCCTCCCGGTATACATCCTGGGCGGTAGCGACGATCACGCCACCTTCCTGAAAGAGGTGCGAAGCATCAAAAACCTGCCTATCAGCGGCCTGATGGTGGGGCGCAACGCCTGGCAAGGCACCGATATGCCCACGCGCATCCGGGAGATTGCCGGAGCGCTGCGGTCCAAAGAGGAATCCTCCTCGCCCTCCCGTCTGGAATCCGGCGATGCCGTTCCCCCAACCGGCGCGGCTTTGGCATGAGGTGACAGGGCTATGGAAAGAAAAAACCTTGTGTTCGCGGGGGGATGCTTCTGGGGTGTACAGGCCTTCGCAAGGCGGCTTCCCGGCGTTTTGGAAACCGTCTGCGGCTATGCCAATGGCACCTTGGCCAACCCCACTTACGAGCAGGTATGCACCGGCCTGACGGGCCATGCCGAGGCGGTGCGCATCCTGTATGACGGTTCCGTTCTCTCCCTTGGAGAACTGGCCGGCGAGCTTTTCACCATTCTGCACCCAGCCGCCTCAGTTCCCTCCCAGTACAGGTCCGGATATTATTATGAGGCTTCCGGGGATGGCCAGATGATTCAGCGTTTTCTGGACGCGCAGGCCGCCGCCGCAAAAGGTCCGCTTTATGTGGAGTGCGAGCCGCTTACCGCGTTTCATCCGGCGGAAGCCTATCACCAGGATTATCTGGAGCACCATCCCGGCGCTTTCTGCCACGTGGACCTGAGTCGGTTCGGCATCCGGCGTGAGGCGGAATGAAAGGGTGGATGGAGGCAGGGCACGCCGTCCTTTCCTTCCGGCCAAAACGGCGTATTCCCCTATTTTGAAGCGCTCCCGGGGGCCAGGCTGCACCCTTTGCCTGTACAAAAGCTGTTCTTCCCGGTCCGGGAGCGGGAAAAGTCTTGACATACGGGCCTTGGATTGTTATTCTTTCTTCAGCAAAGGGGCTGCCGCTCCGGGTAACCCCGGTGCGGCAGCCCTTCTATATTATCGGGGAATGCCGAGGAAGCCATCATCCATCATGGAGTACGAAAGGACGGGAGGAATATACCATGAGCGCAGTCAGCGAGATTATTGACCGCTATGCCGCGAAAATTACCGGCACGCTGGGCGTGGGTTTCCGGGATTTTGATACGGGCGAGGAATATTACGTAAACGGCGATACCGTTTTCCCCGCCGCCAGCACCTTTAAGGTGCCCATTTTGATCAGCCTGTTTGAGCAGGCGGAAAAAGGAAACCTATCTCTTAACAGCCTGCACGCCCTGGATGCGGAGGACCGCGCCATCGGCAGCGGCGTGCTCGCCCTATTGACTCCGGGGATCAAACTGCCGCTTAGGGATTACGCCACACTGATGATGGTCATCAGCGACAACACCGGCACGGACGTGATCTATAACACCTTGGGCGCGGATACCATCCGGGCCACCATCCAGTCCATGGGCCTCAAGGAAACCAGGTGCGACATCAGCTGTGACGCGCTGGTGCGCCTGACCTACGGCATCCCCATGGACATCTCCTCTAAGGAGGCGCTGCGGCGCATCCGGGAGGACGGCTACCTGCCCGATCCGTCGCTGTATGAAAACATGGCCGCGCCCAACGACGTCAGCTCGCCACGGGATATGATCACTATGTTCTCGCTCATTTATCGCGGGCAAATCGTATCCAAAGCCGCCTGCGACGAGATGATGGCCATTATGGAGCGGTGCCAGACCAACAGCCGCATCCCCTGCCATCTGCCCGATAAGGGCCCCCTCAAGGCAAAGATCGCCCACAAGACGGGCTCGCTGTTCACTGTGGCCAACGACAGCGGCGTGATTTCCGCCGCCGGGCGCACCTATGCGCTGTCCATGTTCTGCTTCGGCTACCATGCCACGGAGGAGGAAAAAACGCAGGTCCGGGAAAATGACCTATACGATACGCTGCTGGCCGATTTGTCCCGGGACATCTTTTACGCCATCCATCCGTAAATCTTTATAAGGAAAACCCCGACAGATATGCTTCTCCCGCCGCGATGCTCATTTGCACCGCCTCCGGCGCGGGCCCCCCGGGCAGACCGCGCATTTTCACGCAGGTGTCCAGGGAAATGGCTTCAAATACATCCTCCGTAAACGCGGGATGGAATTTCTGCAATTCCGCAAGCGTAAGGTCCAGCAGCGCCTTATTCTCAAGGATGCAATGGGCCACCAACTGGCCCACGGCGTGATGGGCGTCCCGGAAAGCCACGCCCTTTTTAACAAGGTAATCGGCGCAGTCGGTGGCGTTGGCAAAGCCGCCGGCGGCGCCTTTTTCCATCACGGCAGTCTTGAATTTGACGGTTTTCAGCATGCCGGTGAACACGGACAGGCATTTCAAAAGCGTGTCCCGGGCGTCGAAGAACGCCTCCTTGTCCTCCTGCATGTCCTTGTTGTAAGCCAGGGGCAAGCCCTTCATGACGGTCAAAAGCGCCGTCAGGTCGCCGTACACCCGCCCGGTCTTGCCCCTGATCAGCTCCGCCACGTCCGGGTTTTTCTTTTGCGGCATGATGCTGGAGCCGGTGGAAAAACCGTCGTCCATCTCAACGAACTGGAACTCGTTGGTGGACCAGAGGATCAGCTCCTCGCAGAAACGGCTCAGATGCATCATGGCGATGGAAGCGGCGGCCAGATATTCCAGCAGAAAATCCCGGTCGCTCACCGCGTCCAGGGAATTTTCGCTGATCTTTGAAAAACCCAACAGCTCCGCCACCCTCTGCCGGTTCAGGGGATACGTGGTGCCCGCCAGGGCGCCCGCGCCCAGGGGCATCACATCGGCGCTCTGATAGGCGTGGCGGAAGCGGTCCATGTCCCTTGCAAACATCTGGAAGTAGGCCGTCAAATGGTGGGCCAGGGTGATAGGTTGCGCCTTTTGCAGATGCGTGTAGCCGGGCATGACGGACTTCAGGTTTGCCTTGGCCAACGCGAGCAGCAGCGCGCACAGCGATTTAAGTTCTCCGGCCGTTTCCGTGCAGGCTTCCATGGCGTACATCCGAACATCCAGCGCCACCTGGTCGTTGCGGCTCCTGCCCGTGTGCAGGCGCTTTCCCGCCTCGCCGATGCGGGCGGTGAGCAGCGCTTCCACCTGCATGTGGATGTCCTCCGCCTCCGCCGAAAAGGCGGCCTTTCCGGCTTCGATATCGGCAAGGATGCCCTTCAGCCCTTCCACGATGGTCCTGGCGTCCGCCTTTTCGATGATCCCCTGCTCCCCCAGCATGGTGGCGTGGGCAATGGACCCCGCAATGTCCTGCCGGTACATCCGCTTGTCAAAGGGCAGGCTGGAGTGGAAGTCGTCCACCATCCCATCCGTTGGCTTGGAAAACCGCCCGTCCCAAAGCTTCATATGCGAAGATGCCGGGGGAAACCTTTTTGAAAAAAGGTTTCCCCCGGACCCCTTTCTAAAAACTTCATTGAGGAATGATTAAGACAAATGGGATTCCAAAGGGAGTTATCCCTTTGGCAAGGGTGCAGGGGGCGGCGCCCCCCTGCTCATTTTTTTGATTGTTTCACCATGGCCTGAACTTTCATCGGCAGCCCCAGCAGGTTGATGAAGCCCTCGCTGTCCTTATGGTTGAACAGCGTCTTGCTGTCGCCAAAGGTGGCGATCTGCTCCAGGTACAGGCTGTTTTCGCTCTGGACGCCGGCGGGGATCACATTGCCCTTGTACAGCTTCATTTTCACGGTGCCGGTCACGCTCTTTTGCGTACTGTCCACAAAGGCGGACAGCGCCTCCCGAAGCGGGGTATACCACATGCCGTCATACACAAGCTCCGCGAACCGCACAGCCACCTGCTCCTTGTAATGGGCGGTGTTCCGGTCCAGGGTGATGCTTTCCAGCTGCTTGTGGGCGGCGTAGAGGATGGTGCCACCGGGCGTCTCGTAAACGCCCCGGCTCTTCATGCCCACCAGGCGGTTTTCCACCAGGTCGGCGATGCCTACGCCGTTGCGGGCGCCGATCTCGTTGACCTTTGTAACCAAAGAAACAGCGTCCAGCTTCTCCCCGTTGACAGCCACGGGCACACCCTTTTCAAAGGCGATCTCCACATACTCCGCCTTGTCGGGGGCCGTTTCCGGGGTGACCATGGTCTGCAAAAGGTCCTCCGGCATCTCGTTGGCCGGGTTTTCCAGCACGCCGCCCTCGTGGCTCAGGTGCCAGATATTTTTGTCCATGCTGTAAGGCTTTTTCTTCGTCACCGGTACGGGGATGCCCCGCTCGTTGGCGTAATCGATGGCGTCCTCCCGGCTCTTGATGTCCCAGATGCGCCAGGGCGCGATGACCTGCATAAACGGATCGAAAGCCTTGATGGTCAGCTCAAAACGCACCTGGTCATTGCCCTTGCCCGTGGCGCCGTGGCAGATGGCGGTGCAGTTTTCCTTGTGGGCGGTCTCCACCAGGTGCTTGGCGATCACCGGCCGCGCGAAGCTGGTGCCCAGCAGGTAGCTGCCTTCATACACCGCGCCGGCCTTCAGCGTGGGCCAGATGAAGTCCTCCACGAACTCCTTTTTCATGTCCACGATGTACAGCTTCTCCGCGCCGCTCTTGGCGGCCTTTTCATGCAGAGGCGCAAGCTCCTCCCCCTGCCCCACGTCCGCCGCCATGCATACCACGTCGCAGTCGTAGTTCTCCTTCAGCCAGGGGATGATGATGGATGTATCCAGTCCGCCGCTGTACGCCAGCAATATGCGCATTTTTGCCATGATGCTTCCTCCGCTCGTGTCCCGCCCCGCGGGCTTTTTTCAGGATGTGCATCAGTATATACCGAACTGCATGAAAATGCAACTGATATTCATAAAAATACAGAAAAAAGCTTCACGGTTTTATCATGCCTAGCAGCTCCGCGGTGGTTTTGGGGATCAGGAATTCGCTGGGCAGCACATGGTTGTAATGGGCAATAATCTTTTCCGCCGGCAGCACGGGGCTGTCAAAGGTGGTGTGGCCGTCCGCCACCAGATATCCCTTATACCCCATGGTGTAGGCCCGCAGGCAGGTGGCGGCCACGCAATACTCCGTCTGCATGCCGCAAAGGATCAGCGTGTCCGCATGAAGGTTTTTCAGGATGGCGTCCAGCTCCGTTTGGAAAAAGGAATCCCGGGTCTTTTTGTACGCCCGGGGCTCGCTGTCAAGGGGGCTGAGAGCGTCGTGCACCTGCCAGCCTTCGCTGCCATGTTGCATATATTCATCCTCATGCTGCACGAACACCACGGGGACTTTCTTTTCCCGGCCGTAAAAAGCAGCCGCCGGATATTGCCCACCGTTTCTTCCCCCAAATAAGGCTTTTCCTGCTCCATGAACATGGCCTTTTGTACGTCGATGATCACCAGCGCCGTATTCTTCATAACGCTTCCTCCTTCACCAAACATGCATTGCCATCCTTGCGTTATCAAAGGATATACATTATTGTACACCATCGCCGGAGCATTGACAAATGCGCACGCTCGTTCTATGCTATGGGGGAACAATGCGAAGGCTCGGGAGGCGTTTGATGATCGTACTGGGCATTGATCCGGGCCTGGCCATCCTGGGCTGGGGCGTGGTGGAAACGGACGGGCACCGGCTGCGGCTGATGGATTACGGAACGGTGACTACGCAGGCCGGAACGCCCATACCCGACCGGCTCCGGGCCATCCAAATGGGCGTCCGGGAGGTGATCGTGCAGTACAAGCCGGACGAGATTGCCTTTGAGGAGCTTTTTTTCGCCCGGAACGTCACCACCGCATTGCAGGTGGGCGCGGCCCGGGGTGCCGCCATCATCGCCGCGGTGGAGCATACGGAAAATCTCTTCGAATATACACCCATGCAGATCAAGCAGGCGGTGGCCGGCTATGGCAAGGCGGACAAGAAGCAGATGCAGCAGATGGTGAAACTTCTTTTGTCCATGGAGAAGATCCCTTCCCCCGACGATGCCGCCGACGCGCTGGCGGCGGCCATCACCCACGCCCACACCAGCCATTCCAGGCAGCTTTTTCGAATGAAGTAAACCGGAGGGTTCCCATGTACGCATTCATATCTGGCCGTGTGGCCGAAAAGGGCAGCGGGGAATTGACCCTGGAAGCCGGGGGCGTGGGGTATGCGCTGCAATGCAGCATGAACACCCTCTCCGCCGCACCGCCCGTGGGCGAAAGCATGCGTTGCTACACCCACCTTTCCGTGCGGGAGGATGCCCTGGAGCTTTTCGGCTTTGCCACCCGGGAGGAAAAGACACTCTTCCTCCGGCTGATTGGTGTCAGCGGCATCGGTCCGCGCACAGCCTTGGGCGTGCTGGGCAGCATGCCCCTCAAGGACCTGCACCTGGCCATTCTCACCGGCGATTTGAACGCCTTGAGCAGAGCTCCCGGTGTGGGCAAAAAAACGGCCCAGCGTATTGCCCTGGAGCTCAAGGACCAACTTGCCCAGGAGGACCTTAACGGGATCGCCGCCCAGCCTGTATCCGGCGCAGCCGTCCGGGATGACGCCCTTTCCGAGGCGATGCAGGCCCTCCAGGCGCTGGGCTACACCCCCACAGAGGCGGGCCGCGCCCTGCAAGCCGTACGCGGCAAGGCTGACAAGGCCGACGAGCTCATTCGGCTCGCATTGCGCGCCATGGCAGGAGTATAACGGGTGGTATGCCGGGAAGGGAACTTTTTGTAAAAAGTCCCCTTCCCGGACCCATCCCTGAAAAACTTCATTATTAGGCTTATCCAGCCATTAAGCGGCGGGCAAGCGCCTGTTTTGCCGCAAGTATGAAATCTTTTTACCGCAAGGAGTATACCGATGTCTGACGATCGGCTGTTGACCACCGGTTACCGCCCGGAGGAGGATGCCCAGGAGCTGTCGCTTAGGCCCCGCACCCTGCGGGAATACGTGGGGCAGGGCGCCGTGCGGGAGCGGCTGCGGGTGTATATCGAGGCCGCCCTCAAGCGGCGGGAATCCCTGGACCATATCCTGCTGTACGGCCCGCCGGGGCTGGGCAAGACCACCCTGGCCTGCATCATCGCGGCCGAGATGGGCCAAAGCATCCGCGTCACCTCCGGCCCGGCCATCGACAGGCCAGGGGACCTGGCTTCCATCCTCACCAACCTCAACGCCGGGGACATCCTCTTCATCGATGAGATCCACCGTTTGAGCCGGGCGGTGGAGGAGGTGCTCTACCCCGCCATGGAGGATTACGCCATTGACATCATGATTGGCAAGGGCCCCACCGCCCGTTCCATCCGCCTGGACCTGCCCCGCTTCACTCTGGTGGGGGCCACCACGCGCGCGGGACAGCTTTCCGCGCCGCTTCGGGACAGGTTCGGCATCATGTTCCGGCTGGAGATGTACAGCCCCCAGGAGCTTGCCCAGATCGTGCACCGTAGCGCCGGCATCCTTCAGGTGGACGCCATGGAGGATGGCATTCTGGAGATCGCCTGCCGCAGCCGCGGCACACCCCGCATCGCCAACCGCATCTTGAAGCGCGTACGGGACTTTGCCCAGGTGCGGGCGGAGGGCGTCATCACCAGGGATGTGGCGAAAGAGGGCCTTTCCATGCTGGACGTGGACGAACTGGGCCTGGACCGGGTGGACAGGACCATGCTTGCCACCATGATGGACAAGTTCGGCGGCGGCCCCGTGGGGCTGGATACCCTGGCTGCCACCACGGGAGAGGACCCCGTGACCATTGAGGATGTGTATGAGCCCTACCTGATGCAGCTGGGCTTTCTGATGCGCACCCCCAGAGGCCGCGTATGCACCGCCTCCGCCTATACACATCTGAAGCGCACGCCGCCCTCCCCGCCTGGCGAGGACGCGAGCCAGATGCGGCTGGATATATAAATAAACCGAAGGTCCAGGGCATCCGGAAAGTTCCGGACGTGCCCGCGGGCGCAAAACGCTCAGTCAAAACGAAGCAAGGGATATCAATGAAAACATCCGATTTTTTTTACGACCTTCCCGAAGAACTCATTGCCCAAACGCCCATGGAGCCCAGGGACCAAAGCCGGCTGCTGGTGTACCACAGGGACACGAGTCTGTTGGAGCACCGCATCTTTCGCGACATCACGGACTACCTGAAAAAGGGTGACGCCCTGGTGATCAACGAAACCAGGGTCATCCCCGCCAGGCTCCTTGGGGTCAAGGAAGCAACGGGCGTTCCCGTGGAATTCCTGCTTTTGAAGCGCCTGAATCAAACCGACTGGGAGACCATCGTCCACCCGGCCAGGCGCCTGAAAACCGGCACGGCGGTTTCCTTCGGCAACGGGCTTCTGAAGGCCGAGATCCTGGAAAGCGTTGCGGAAACCGGCGGGCGCACAGTGCGTTTTCATTACGAAGGAGTATTTGAGGAGCTTCTTGACAGGCTGGGCGAAATGCCCTTGCCCCCTTACATCCATGAAAAGCTTATGGACAAAAACCGGTATCAAACCGTATACGCCAAGGAGGACGGCAGCGCCGCCGCGCCCACCGCGGGGCTGCACTTTACCCCGGAGCTTCTTGGCCGCATCCGTGAAATGGGCGTTACGGTGGTGCCCATTTTGCTGCATGTGGGCCTGGGCACCTTCCGGCCGGTGAAGGCAGATGCCGTGGAAGAGCACGTGATGCATTCCGAGCATTACGAGGTGACGCCGGACGCGGCAGATAAGTTGAATGCCCTCCGGCAAAGCGGCGGGCGCATCGTCTGCGTGGGCACCACCAGCGTACGCACCCTGGAGACGGTGGCCGACGAAAAGGGCATCATTCATCCGGGCCGCGGGGAAACCAGCATCTTTATCACCCCCGGTACGCCCTTTCACGCCGTGGATGCGCTGATCACCAACTTCCACCTGCCCGAAAGCACGCTTTTGATGCTTATCTCCGCCTTTATGGGCAGGGAGCGGGCGCTTGAAGCCTATCAGGTGGCCGTCCATGAAAAATACCGCTTCTTCACCTTTGGAGATGCGATGCTCATTCTGTAATACTATTGTAAAATGTTATTTCGTCCAAAGCGGCGAGGGATTTTCGATGCAGGGTAAGGAACCTGAGCGAAGCGTTTCAGCGCTACGCCAAGCGGAGGGCGATACAGTCCTGCGCGAAAAGAACTGCCGCAACGACGAAATAACGTTTGGGAATAGTATAATTCATTTCAGTTCCCGCATAAGCTCTCCGGCCTTTTCGGCGCCCTGCGCAAGCACCGCCTCCCCCGCCACGGTGATGGCGTAATACTTGCGCACCTTTCCCCCTTCCAGCCTGTTTTCCACCGACAGCAGCCCTTCCTTTTCCAGTCCGTGCAAAATGGGATACAGTGTCCCCGCGCTGATCTGATACCCATGGGAGGATAATTCCCCGATCATCCAGGAGCCGAAAAACGGCTCCTTTTTTGCATGGTGCAGAATATGCAGTTGCACAAACCCAAGAAACAGCTTGCGCAGGATCGGTTCTTGCATAGTTCTTTCCTCCGTCTCGCATTCACATCACGTTTCGATATCGGGTTTCGAGTTTAATATCATCATAGCAGCAACCCCTATAAAATGCAAGGGAGGGATGAAAATGGATACGGCGCAAAGCAATAAACAGAAACGGCTGAAAGAGGTCGCCTTCGTATTTTTGAAACTGGGGGTACTCGCCTTTGGCGGTCCGGCGGCCCATATCGCCATGATGGAGGAAGAAACCGTTCGCAAGCGCAAATGGCTCAGCCGGGAAGCCTTTATGGACATGCTGGGCTTTACCAACCTGATCCCCGGTCCAAACTCCACGGAAATGGCTATCCACCTGGGCCTTTTGCGGGCCGGACGGGCGGGGCTTTTTGTGGCGGGCGCTTCCTTCATCCTTCCCGCCGCCCTGGTGGTGGGGATCCTCGCCTTCATCTATGTCACCTACGGCGCTGTTCCTTCCGTCGGCTATATATTTGACGGCATGAAGCCCGTGATCCTGGCTATTGTGGCGCAGGCTGTCTTCCGACTTGGCAAATCGGTTTTGAAAAGCATGGATGCGGCGGTCCTTTTCGCCCTTGCCTTTGCAGGCGCCATGCTTGGGCTGCCAGAAATCCTCCTGCTCCTTGGGGCGGGCTTGCTTTTGCTTCTTTCAAGGCAATTTCACAGCCAGTTCCCGAAATCTTTTGCGGTAGAACCCATCTCCCTGACAGCCCTCTTTCTTGTGTTTTTAAAGATCGGCTCGGTCCTGTACGGCAGCGGATATGTGCTGGTCGCCTTTTTGGAATCCGAACTTGTCAAAAACGTGCCTGCGCTCACAGCAAAGCAACTTCTGGACGCTGTGGCGGTGGGCCAGTTTACCCCCGGTCCGGTGTTCACCACAGCCACCTTTGTGGGGTATCTGATCCACGGCATTCCCGGCGCGGCACTGGCCACTATCGGTATCTTCCTGCCTTCCTTTTTGCTGGTGCTGTTCCTCCATCCCGTTATGGAGAAGATGCGGTCTTCCAAAATCATCTCCCGCATTTTGGATGGAGTCAACGCCGCCTCCCTGGCGCTGATGTCCGCAGTCGCCGTAAGGCTGGCGATACAAACGCTGGCATCCTGGCCGTACATCCTTCTCTTCACCGCGAGCGCGGTGCTCCTGATCCGCTTCAAAATTCACTCTGCCCTGCTCATGGCGGGCGGCGCAGCTATCGGGTGCTGATAGGCTTTATAGGATAGCCCTCCTTGAAAAAAGAAAGGCCCGGATGATATAATAAAGCCATCCGGGAGTTTTTGGATTTTCCATGCAATCATCCGGGAAGAAGGGCGGGCGGCGTGTATGCGCAGCATGGCTTTGCGGTTTCTGGCCTGCGTGGGGGCGGTTCCCCTGAGTGTATACCTCCTGCCCGGCGTCACCGCGCCGGACTATACCTATGCCGTTGTCGCCGGAGCGGTCCTGGGGGTGATCTACCTCGTATTACGCCCGGTGATGAAGCTGCTTTTGGGTCTCCTTGGCCTGATCACCCTGGGGCTGATCTATGTGCTGCTGGATGCCTGGCTGGTTCAGCTTTGCGGCTGGATCATGGAGGGCAAATTCCAGGTGGAAAACTTCTGGTGGGCGCTGGCTACAGCCTTGATCGTAAACGTGGCGCGGGGGATTTTCGGGAAATTGTTCAAACCAGCAAAATAAAATCGGAGGAAATATGGCGGCGGAAGAAACAGGCGCAGTTGCGGCTAACCATGCGGCCATGATGGAGGCTGTGCAGCTGGCCGGCCGGATCATATTGGAAAACGGCGGCGAAACCTACCGGGTGGAGGATACGGCGGAACGCATGGCCCGCGCATTCGGCCTGACGAAGGCGGAAGTGTTTGCCGTGCCCAGCGGCGTATTCGTGACCCTGGCATTCCCCGACGGGGAGGAGCGGACAGCCGTTATGCGCATCCGCCGCCGGGGCATCCATCTCAAAAAAGTGGACGATGCCAACCAGGTCAGCCGGCAGGTGGCGGATGGTATTCTTTCCCCCGGGGAGGCGCTGGAGAGGCTGAAAGAGATCGCCGCCTGGGAGGATAAAAAGGGCCGGTCCCTGATGCCTTGGGCTGCGGCGGTATCCTCCTTCAGCTTTGCTATGATGTTCGGCGGCGGATTCTTTGACGGGATGGCTGCCTTTGTCTGCGGGCTGCTGACCCAGGGGCTCATCCGCCTCATCCGGCGGTACAGCATGCAGTCCATTATCGCCAGTCTGGCGGGCGGCGCCATCTGCGCCCTGGTCCCGCTCCTGCTGAACCGCCTGACGGGGCTGGGCGTGGTGGACGCCATGGTGGCCGGGGCCCTGATGCCCCTGCTGCCGGGGCTGGCCATGACCAACGCGGTGCAGGACACCATGCGGGGAGACATGCTCTCCGGCGTGACCCACGCCGCCCAGGCCATCCTGATCGGCGCGCTGGTCGCGGGCGGCGCGCTTTTTGGGCAAAGCCTGTTCCTTTTGATCGAAAGGGGGCTATAGGCGGATGGGTACTTCCCTTTTGAGTGCGCTTGCCACCAGCTTTTTTGCCACGCTTGGCTTCGGTGTGCTGCTGCACGCTCCCACCCGGGCCCTGTGGCAGGCAGCCCTGGCGGGCATGGCGGCCAACGGCTGCTACTATGCCCTTGGCGCCCTGCATCTGCCGGACCCCGCCGCCATCTTCGCCGCGGCATTAGGCGCCTCCCTGCTGGCCGAACTGCTTGCGCGCCGTATGAAAATGGCCGCCACAGTGTTTATCACCCTGTCCATCATCCCGCTGGTGCCCGGCCTTGCGCTCTATCGGGCCATGGCAGCCTTGGCGCGTGGGGAAAGCGAAGCCGGGCTGTCGCAGGGGGTAAGCGCCATGACCTCCTTTTTGATGATCGCCCTGGGGATCGGCCTGGGCTCCTTTCTGGTCCGGCTGGGAAAAAAAGCAGGACCGCGCCCCTCTTAAAAAATATGCCGGATGCAAAAAACGGGCGGAGCGCCGGAAACGCTTCGCCCGCTTTTTTTATTGGTCGGTTTCCACATAGGTGATCCCGGTCAATTCCTTCCAGGCAGCGCGGATTGCCTTTTGGTTCGTCACGCCGTAATCCGGATCATTTTTCTCGCACTCGCTCATATCCCGCAGGAAGTGTACGCACAGGTGGCCGTCAAACCCGTTGCCCAGGATGGAACCGCTCAGATGCGCCACATCATGGGTGGTGGCCACCGTCCACCGTCCGTCGGGAAGCCGGACATACACGGGCTTGGGTGTCCAGGTGACCTTGCCGCCGAAGGCCAGGTACATGATCTGCGTATCCCGAAGCGTCAGCGGCTCGGAGTCGGCGTGGTGCCCCAGGGAGTACAGCCGCAGCGTCCAGCTCCGTTTGGTGGCTGGATCGAACACCAGAATCTGCTGCCCACTCCTTATGCTGGGTTTGACATCATTGTACCAGTGCAGAAGCTGTACCTCGCTCTTGGCGGGGCCGTCGATGATCCCCGCGCCCTCCTCCAACGCCGGGAGAGGGGTGGAGGCATTTTTCGCGCTGCCGCCATAGAGCACCAATTGCGTTTTCTGCCCAGCCACACCATCCGCCGTCAAATCATTGAGGAGTTGAAACTGCACCACTGCGGAACGCGTTTCCGTGGTGTATGTGCCTGTCACCGCAGCCTCATACCCCAGGTCCTTTAACGCCTGCTGAAGCTTGGTGACTGCTTCACCCGTGGAGTTGAGCTTCAACGTGGAATAGCTGGGGGTGGGGGTGGGGGTAGATTCGCCGGCTTTGTTGGGATTCTCCCCAAATAGAACCGCATACGTCTTCGCGCCGGCCAGCCCATCGCTGGTCAGCCCGTTGTTCCCTTGAAACGCCTTTACCGCAGCGGCGGTGGCATTGTCATATGTGCCATTGATTCCCCCCGAATAATAGCCAAGATCGGCGAGCTTTTGCTGCACCCACCGGACATCCTCCCCCGTATACCCACCGCGCAGCGTGCGGGTGGGAATGTTTGTGCCGGATGTGGCAGCCGGTGCGGGGGTGGCCGTTGGCACAGAGGTGGGTGTCGGCGTGGGTGTGGCCGTGGCCGAATCCGTTGCGGGTGGCGCGGTGGCTTCCCCGGAGGCAGCCTGCCCATACAGCAGCGTCAGCGTCCGGTTCCCCGCCAGCCCATCCACCGTAAGGCCGTTATTCTTTTGAAACTGTTTTACGGCGGTCTGTGTGCCCCTGCCAAATTTTCCGTCAGCGGCACCGGGTGCATACCCCAGGCTGATCAGCGCCTGCTGCATGGCCTTGACCGCGCTGCCGCTGTCACCGTTGCGCAGCGTCGCGTAGGTCCCCGAGGAAGACCCGCCGGAGGCACCCGCCGGTGTGGGTGCAGGCGTAGAGATGGGCGCAGCCGTGCTGCCCGTACCGCTTTCAGACCCTGCGCCGTATAGGGCGGTCAGCGTGAGATTCCCCGCCAACCCATCCGCCGTGAGGCCCTTAGCCCTTTGAAACTGTTTGACGGCGTTTTCTGTTCCTCTGCCAAATTTGCCGTCCACACCCCCGGGGTCATACCCCAAGTCTATCAAAGCCTGCTGCATCGCCCGCACCGCGTCGCCGCTGTCGCCGTAGCGCAGTGTTGCATAACCTGCCATCGCCGTAGGCACGGAAAGAATGGAAGTCATGCACAGGATAGCTGCCAGGATCAGCGCAGCATGGCTGCGGAGCCTTATACGCATGAAAACGGTCCTCCTTGGAAGGGATGCCCATAGTATAGCAAATTATGACGTATTGGTAAATAAGTTTTAAGATTTTATTACAAATATTATTTCCTCGGGAATGGTGTGTAAAATTTGCCAGCCGGTATTGAATAGGGAACGAAACAAGCAGGAAAACCCGTTATTATGGAAGAACGATAAGGAAAAAAGGAGGGATCGTAGTGGCAAAACCATGGTCGGCCCGCGGAAAGTGGCTTATCAGCCTGCTTGTGTTGCTGGCCTCCATCCTGATCGTTTCAGCGGCATCGGCAGATGGCACGTTTGTGATCCAGGTGGACAAGCTGGACATGAGCAAGCTGAACGATACGGACTATGTCAACGAGTATTTGTCCGCGGCAACCCAGTATATCCGGATCAATTATGCACTTAATGGTACAAAACAGGTACAGCTGAAGGTGGTACAAACCAGCTCGGGCAATGTTGTCCTGGATAAAAATTACGGTCAGAAATCCGGCACCTTTCGATCAGAGGACATCTATCTGAAGTTTTCCAGCAGTTCCACCATCCAATATACCGTCTTTCTCACCGTGGGTCAGGACACATACACCGTCCCCTTCTACCGCCGACTGATGGTACTCAAGAACAACACTGCGTGTACTTTCGGCGTGCGCATCAAGCAATTGAACAAGCGGCTGACGGATGCCTGGCCCATGGCGACGCCCCTTGATTTGACAGAGATCGCCGCCCTGCCCGGTGGCATCAAGCGCATCGACCTGTGTGCAAGCAACATGTATGTCATCGGCACGGTGACCGTCAGGGTCAGGGATGACAAGCTTCGCATCTCACTGCAGCTTATGGAGGATGAGGACGCGGATGAGCGCAGTTTTCAAATTGCTGAACAGCATTTGTTCCTGATCACATCCCCTTCCGAATGGAACAGCCTCGATCCCCAGCGCCTTGCGGAAAATGCGTACGAGATCGGCGTGGATATCGATCTGACAGAAAGCCTGCCGAACGTACAGTATGTGGTCCTGTACCTGCCCGTCAAGCTGACGTATGACCCCAACGGGCTTTCGCGTTTTGAATACAACCAGAAGGAAAACCCCGAACTGATCCGCCAGTTGGAAATCTGGGATGCCATGAAGGAGCTGGAAACCGTCAAGGCAGTGGGATAAACCTGCGGGCCCACCGCCGTGTCTTTCCGGGCTTTCAGCCATCAAAAGGCGCTCCGTGTGTAAGTACGGGGCGCCTTTTGCCATCCCTCCCTGCGTATACGTCATCCTCCGCCCCATATATTATACCAATTGGAGGAAAGGCGTGGTTCTTTTGAAGCGGGGCTGGAAGCATCTATTTCTCCCCTGTCTGGCCGGGGCGTTTGCGGGTCTTATGCTATGCTTTCCAGGCGAGGCGGCTCAGGCGGCCGCGGACGCCTGCCTGCTATGGGCAACGGCCGTGCTGCCCAGCCTTTTCCCCTTTCTCGTATGCATGCTTTGGATCACAGGCAGTATCCATTCAAAAGAAAAGGGCGGCATCAGCCGCCTGCTAGGTTTGCCCAAGATATTCCTGCCGGTACTTGCACAGGGGCTGTTTGCAGGGTCTCCGGGAGGAGCAAGGCTTTCCCAGGAGCTTGACATAAAGGATGACCCCGGAAAAAAAGCCGCGCTTCAGCGCTTCGCGCTCTATGCCGGCACCATGAGCCCCATGTTTTTTGTGGGCACGCTGGGCGGATGGCTCCACAATCCGGCGCTGGGATGGGTGCTTCTGCTTTCCCATTGGCTGGGCGCGCTGATTACAGGCCAGCTTTCCCGGCTGCTGTTTCCCTGTCATCCCCTTGACGCCGGGAAAGACGAAAAGGCCGGCGGAACGCCCGCCCTAAGCAGGGTGGTATCCTCCGCCGCCATGACCATGCTCATGGTCTGCGGCCTGATGATGCTTGGAAGCGCAGCCGCGGCAATGGTGCAAAGCCTTCTTCCCGGTGCGCCGGATGGCATCCTTGCCGGCCTGCAGGCATTCCTGGAGGTGACGGCGGGCTGCTCCCGCCTGCTGTCCCTTGCAATGCCGCAAGCCCTGCCCGCGCTGCGCCCGGCGCTGCTCTGTGCGGCCGCCTCCTTCGGCGGCATGTCCATCCTGCTGCAAAACTACGCCTTTTTGCAGCAGGATGGCGTTCCGCTGGCTTTTTTGCTGCTGGGCCGCCTATGCCACGGATTTCTTTCTTTTTGCCTGTGCCTGCTTTTATCTCCCCTGGCCGGACCGTCCGTTTCCCCTGCTTCCGGGCCCATTATGGATCTCCCACGGGCGATCCCGGTTGTTTCTCTTGTCCTTTGGTTTTTCTCTCTTTTATGCACTGCAAAGGCTTCGCGGCAAAGCAGCGGCCGGCCATCAGCCTTTGGCCTTTTTTGAGAGCTCCCGGAAGGATCCGGCTGCGCACCGCCACCAATGTCCGGTCGAAAGCCCGCCAGACCAAATTTTCTGCGGCACAATGGCCCGCAAGAGAGCCCGCCTGGCAGTGCAGCAGGGCTGTAAAGCGTCCTAAACAGCACCTCCCATTCCTGATTGGCCTCCCATAGGGAATGATCGGCTGTGGATATCAAAAGATGGCCGCCTGCAAATCTGCGTATGAATGCATGCTTTTCTTGATTCCCAGCCTTTCTCCATGGTATAATAATTGGTAGCATGCGCGTCCAAGTGCATGCTCCAAGGAGAATGGCATGCTGGAAATTTTCAAAAAAATGCTGGGCGGCAGCAATGAGGCCGCCATCCGCAAGCTTCAAAAAACGGTGGATGCGGTTGAAGCTTTGGAAAAGAGCGTTCACGGTCTTACCGATGCACAGCTCCAGGCGAAAACCGCCGAATTTAAACAGCGCCTGAAAGACGGCCAGACGCTGGACGATATTCTTCCCGAAGCCTTTGCCACAGTCCGGGAGGCCGCTATCCGCACCATCGGCCAGCGCCATTACCGGGTGCAGCTATTGGGCGGCATCGTGCTGCACCAGGGCCGCATCGCGGAGATGAAGACAGGTGAAGGCAAAACGCTGGTGGCTACGCTGCCCGCTTACCTGAACGCCCTTGCCGGCAACGGCGTGCACATCGTTACCGTCAACGATTACCTAGCCAAACGCGACAGCGAATGGATGGGCAAGATCCACAGGTTCCTGGGGCTTACCGTGGGGCTGATCGTCCACGACCTTACCAACGACCAGCGCCGGGCCGCCTACGCCTGCGACATCACCTACGGCACCAACAATGAGCTGGGTTTTGATTATCTGCGGGATAACATGGTCATCTTTCAAAAGGATATGGTCCAAAGGGGCCACCCCTTCGCCATCGTGGACGAGGTGGACTCCATCCTGATTGATGAGGCCCGCACGCCCCTGATCATTTCTGGCCAGGGGGATAAATCCACCGACATGTACGAAAAGGCCGACCGCTTCGCGGCCAGGCTGCGCAATGAGGTGGACTATAGCTATGAAGAAAAGGAAAAGGCCGTCACCCTGACCGAGGAGGGCACCCGCAAGGCGGAGCAGGCTTTTGGGATCGATAACCTGTCCGATGTGGAGAATACCGAGATCAACCACCATATCATCCAGGCCCTGAAAGCCCACGTGATCATGAAGCGGGACATTGATTATGTGGTGCAAAACGGCGAGGTCGTCATCGTGGACGAGTTCACCGGCCGCCTGATGGTGGGCCGCCGCTATTCCGACGGGCTGCACCAGGCCATTGAGGCCAAGGAAAAGGTAAAGGTGGAGCGGGAGAGCAAGACCCTGGCCACCATCACCTTCCAGAACTACTTCCGCATGTACAAGAAGCTCTCCGGTATGACGGGCACCGCCAAAACCGAGGAGGATGAGTTCCAGAGCATTTATAATCTGGACGTGGTCCAGATCCCCACCAACAAAGAAATGATCCGCAAGGACATGAACGATCTGGTCTACAAGACCAAAAACGGCAAGTTCAAAGCTGTGGTGGAGGAGATCATTACCCGCCACCAGACCGGACAGCCCATTCTGGTGGGCACCGTGTCGGTGGAGACCAGCGAAATGCTCAGCCACATGCTGGAGCTCCGGGGTGTTACGCACGAGGTACTGAACGCCAAGTTCCACCAAAAGGAAGCCGAGATCGTGGCCCAGGCCGGACATTTCGGTACTGTCACCATCGCCACCAACATGGCCGGCCGCGGCACCGACATCCTGCTGGGCGGCAACCCGGATTATCTGGCAAGGCGACAGATGCGCCAGGACGAGGTCCCGCCCGAACTTATTGAGGAGGCCACCGGCCACAACGAGAACGTTCCCCAGGAGGTTCTGGACGCCAGGGCGCGGTACAACGAACTATACCAGAACTTTAAAAAAGCTACCGACGTGGAGCATGACAAAGTGATCGCCGTGGGCGGGCTGCACATCATCGGCACGGAACGCCATGAAAGCCGCCGCATCGACAACCAGCTCCGCGGCCGCGCGGGCCGCCAGGGCGACCCCGGTTCCACCAAGTTCTTTATCTCCCTGGAAGACGACGTGATGCGCCTGTTCGGCTCCGAGCGCATCCAGCCCCTGGTGGAGCGGCTGGGCATGGACGAAGACCAGCCCATGGAAGCCGGGCTGCTGACAAAACAAATCGAAAGCGCCCAAAAGCGCATTGAGGGCCGCAACTTTGATATCCGCAAGCATGTGCTGCAGTTTGACGACGTTATGAACCAGCAGCGCGAGGTGATCTACGGCCAGCGCCGCCAGGTGCTGGAAGGCGCCAACATGCGGGACTACATTCAAAAGCTGGCGGCAGACCTGATCCATTCAGTGGTCCTGCGCCACTGCACCGGGGAGGACGCGTCGGACTGGGATCTGGAAAGCGTCACCGATTATCTGGAAAAGCTCTGCATCAAGAAGGGTACCATCCAGGCGCACCGCAAGGAAATGGAAGACTGGGACGCCAAGGAATTCGAGGCCTTCCTGGTCAAGCAGGCGGAGGAATTCTACGGTGAGCGTGAAAGCATGCTCAGTAGCATGGGCATCGACATGCGGGAATTTGAGCGCGTGGTTCTTCTGTCCGCGGTGGACGCCAGGTGGATGGACCATATCGACGCCATGGACCACCTTCGGGACGGCATCGGCCTTCGTGCCTATGGCCAGCGGGACCCTGTCACCGAATACAAGCTGGAAAGCTTCGACATGTTCGAGGAAATGGTACGCCTGATCAGGGAGGATACCCTGACCCGGCTGTACCAGGCCAGGGTTCAAAGGGCACCGGAACGCCATGCCGTGGCTACCCCCACAAAGGAGCAGGGCGGCCAGCTCCCCGGCAGCGCGCCGCAAGCAAGGCCATTGCCCGGCGCCCCGCTATCAAGGCCTTTACCGGGTTCCCCACAAGCAAGGCCGGTCCCCGGCGCGCCGCAAGCGCCCCAGGCCAAGATCGCCCCGGACGGCACCATCAGCCGCAACGGCCCCTGCCCCTGCGGCAGCGGCAAGAAATACAAGCATTGCTGCGGGAAGGACGCATAGCCAAGCGCTCCTTAAACACCGGCTATTTTTCGGGGATGAATGGAAGGGGCAGAGCTCCTTCCATTGAAATCGTGTCGCCCGGCTCTGCCGGGCGCACGGGGCTTGCGGAGCAAGCAATCCTTACACTTTTTGCCGGCCGCGAGCCTGAGTGAGAGGATGAAATCCCGAATCAGGCCCGCAGGCAAAAAGTGCAACCTCAAATAAATGACAAAGTCATTTATTTGAATAATAAAGGATGTGAAAGCATGATCGAATTGGACCAATTCCGGCAGGACCTTCAGGAGATCCGTGAGAGCATTATGCAGGCAGGTGATGCACTTTAACATCGCCCATATGAAGGAAGAAGTCACCGAACTGGAAGAAGAAATGAACGCCCCGGATTTCTGGAACGATCTGGCACGCTCCACGAAGGTCAACCAGCATTTGAGCGCCTTGAAAAACAAGCTCGCCCATTATCAGAAGCTAACAAACCAGGCCGATGAAATTGAAGTGATGATGGAGCTGGCCCTGGAGGGCGAGGACGAGGACCTGGTGAAGGAAGCCGGCGAGACTATCGCTGCCCTGCGCCGGGATGTGGACGCCCTGGAGCTGGAGACGCTGATGCGGGGCGAATATGATACCTTGAACGCCATTCTTTCCCTGCACGCCGGTGCGGGCGGCACCGAAGCCCAGGACTGGACGCAGATGCTGTACCGCATGTATCTGCGCTACTGTGAGCTGATGGGCTTCAAGGTCAAGCTTCTGGACCTGTTGGACGGCGACGAGGCCGGCATCAAGAGCGTCACCTTCGAGGTGGACGGCGAAAATGCCTACGGTTTTCTCCGGGGCGAGAAGGGTGTGCACCGTCTGGTGCGCATCAGCCCCTTCGACGCCAACGCCCGCAGGCATACCTCCTTTTCCTCCCTGGACGTGGCCCCCATGCTGGAGGACGAGGGCGCCTTCCAAGTCAACATGGAGGAAGTGCGCATTGATACCTACCGGGCCAGCGGCGCGGGCGGCCAGCACGTAAACCGCACCGACTCCGCCGTGCGCATGACCCACATTCCCACCAATACCGTGGTCCAGTGCCAGAATGAACGCAGCCAGGTCCAAAACAAGGAAATGTGCCTGAAGATGCTGCGCAGCAAACTGCTGGAGCTTCATGAGCGGGAAAAGGAAGAAAAGATGGCGGATATCAAAGGCGAAATGAAAAAGATCGAATGGGGCAGCCAGATCCGCAGCTATGTTTTCCAGCCCTACACCATGGTCAAGGACCACCGCACGGGCTTTGAGTCCGGCAATGTGGACGATGTGATGAACGGCAACCTCTCGGGCTTTGTCACTGCCTATTTGAAGATGCAGTAACCAGGGGGGGCTTTTTGCCGGGGGAACTTTTTAAAAAAAGTTCCCCCGGGCCCTTTCAAAAACTTCCATTTGGGTTATGGCCGGGAGATTCAGCCCGGTCTTCATTGCTTTTTTACGGGTGGATCGATGAAAAAGATTTTGCAGATTACAGGTTGCGTCCTTTGCTCCATCCTCTTTTTGGTGGGCTTGCTGTGCGGCGTTACCCTTGCAGTTGCAGGGGACGCAGCCCATATGAACGCCCTGTTTCTTCGCCATTCCGATCCTGCCATTACCGGCATCGGCACCGCGGAATACCCCGCCATGGCGGAAAGGATCACCGCCTACCTTGCCGGCAAAGCGGATACCTTCCAAGTGACCCTTCCCGTCCATGGGCAGATGCGGGAAGCTTTTTCTGAAAAAGAACTGACGCATATGCAGGATGTGCGGAATCTTTTTTTTCTGTGCCGAACCGTTTTCCTGGTCTGCCTGGCTACCCTGTTTCTACTGACCCTGGCCGTTTTTCGTTTCAAGGAGCTGCGAACGCCGCTGGCCCGCGCTTATCTTTTTACCGGCATTGGCGCTGTGCTGCTCCTGGGTGTGCTGGCCTTTTGGGCGGCTGTGGACTTTCATACCTTGTTCACCGGTTTTCACCATCTTTTTTTCACCAACGACCTGTGGCTTCTGAATCCTTACCAGGATCTGCTGCTGCAGCTGATGCCCACCGTTTTTTTTATCGACTATGCCGCCCGCATCGGGCTTTTCTGGCTGTTGGGCGCGGTTCTTCCCGCCCTTGCCGCAGTCCTGTACCTGAATAGAAGGAAACGCAAAGCATGACGTATGAAGCAGCCTGCCGGGAAAAGGCAGCCCAATTGCAGAGGAGGGAGCAGGTTCGCATCCTCGCCCTGGAAACCTCCTGCGATGAGACGGCGGCGGCCGTCGTGGAAAATGGGCGCCGCGTGATAAGCAATGTGGTGTTTTCCCAAATCGATCTGCACGCGCTGTATGGCGGCGTGGTACCGGAGATTGCCAGCCGCGCCCATGTGGAGGCCTGCGACCGGGTGATTGATCAGGCTCTGCGCGAGGCCGGTATGGCTCTTCATGAGATAGATGCCCTGGCAGTCACCTGCGGCCCCGGCCTGGTGGGCGCGCTTTTAACGGGTGTCAGCTGCATGAAAGGGCTCGCCTATGCCACAAGCCTCCCCTTGGTCCCCGTTAACCACATTGAGGGCCATGTCAGCGCCAACTACATTACCCATCCGGATTTGAAGCCTCCTTTTCTGTGCCTGGTGGTCAGCGGCGGCCACAGCCATTTGGTGGAGGTTGCGGATTACGGCGTCTACCGCCTTCTGGGCCAGACCCAGGACGATGCCGCAGGAGAGGCTTTCGACAAGGCTGCACGGGTCCTGGACGTCCCCTATCCCGGCGGGCCCAAGCTGGATGTTCTGGCGGAAAGCGGCGATCCTGCCGCCTTTCCCCTGCCCCGGCCCCACCCCGAAGGGCGCTACGATTACAGCTTTTCGGGTCTCAAAACAGCCTTTATCAACGAAGCCCACAAGCTGACCCAGCAGGGAAAGCCCTTGCCCAAGGCGGACATGGCCGCCTCCTTCCGGCACGCGGTGGTTTCCTCCCTTTGCGAAAAGGCCATGCTTGCCGCAAAAGAAACAAACGCTCCGGCCCTGGCTATCGCCGGCGGCGTTTCCGCCAACAGCCTCCTGCGCCGCATGATGCGGGAGGAGTGCGAAAAAGCGGGTATCCCTCTGTACATGCCTGCGTTGCCCTTGTGCACCGACAACGCCGCCATGATCGCCTCCGCCGCCTATTACCGCCTGATGCGCGGGGAAACCGCGGATTTGTCCCTTAATGCCCAGCCCGCGCTGAGGCTGGTATAAAACATCATTTAAGCAAACAAAGCCGTCTTGCCTGCAAGGCTGCTTTTTTTTGTAAAAACGTAAAGTACGCTTGACATTTTTAGCTTATTGAAGTATGATAGAAAAGTAAAGTATGCTTTACATTTCAGAAAGGAAGATCGTCCATGAAAAACAGGCTGGAGGAATTGCGGAAGCGCCAGGGCATTGGCCAGGAAACGCTGGCGGATGCTTTGCGGGTCTCCAGGCAGACCATTAGCTCCCTGGAAAACGGCCGCTACAATCCATCCATCCAGTTGGCCATCAAAATCGCAAGGTATTTCCAATTGCCTGTGGAAGACGTCTTTTTGTATGAGGAGGAATCACAATGAATGGCAAGCGTTGCCTGTATCTCATTCTTACTCTCATAGGGATCGGTTTGATCCTCGCGGGCATCTTCGTTTTCCCCCAGAAGGCGCAAAAAAGAGCCGCAGGAGCCTGTTACGGCCTTGGCGCGGCTACCCTCGGGCTGGGCGCGGCATGGTTTATCGGCACCTTTTTCCCGGCCTTGAGCAGTGAAGAGGCCAAGCGGCGCAAGGCCATCAACGTGGCAGACGAAAGAAACGTATTGATCCGGGACAAGGCGGGGGCCATGGTGGCAAAATACACGACCTACGGCCTGATCCTGTGGATCACCACGGCAAGTTTGTTCTTTTACGGCCTGGCAACCATCCTGCCGCCGGTCATTTTGCTGGTATTGCGCTTCGCGGCGCAGATCCACTATACCAATCACTACGCGAAAACGTTATGACAGGCGCTTATAGGAACCCCAGTTCTTTGAATATAAATACAAACAGAAAGATCGTAACCATCGATGCCCCGGTGGTGAAGGCCACAAGCTGCCCCGCCAGCTTGCCGTCGGCCCCCATCTGCTGGGCCATGGTATAGCTGGATACGGCGGTTGGTGAAGCAAACAGCACGGTAAGCGCCAGCATGGCCTCCCCCCGGAAGCCCAGCAGCGCCGCCAAAGACAGGAAAATGCCGGGCACCAGCACCATGCGGGCCAGAAGCCCCAGGCCAAGCTGCCTGGCATTTTCTTTTGCGTCGGCCGCGTGCAGCGAGCCGCCCAGGGTCATTAGGCACAGGGGCGTAGCCACGGCGGACATATCCTTCACCGTCTTTTTGAAAAAAGCGGGCAGCGGAATATGCAGCACCAGCACCGCAACGCCCAGAATCGCACCGATTACCAACGGGTTTTTCACAATGCTCAGCGCAATTTTTCCGACATGCACCTTGCCCATGCGGAAGTACTCCAGTACGAACACCGCCAGGGCGTTGCTCAGAGGCACGAACACACTGCCCAGAAGCGCCACGGACGCCGCGTTCCCCTCCCCGTACAGGGATACGGCGATGGCCAGGCCGAAGATCAGAAAATTGCTGCGGATGATGGCCTGGATAAGCGAGGCCTGCTTTTTGCTGTCCTTTTCCAGTCTTGGGATCAGCAGCATGGAAAGGCCGAAGGTAGCCAGAACGCAGACGACGGTATACCCCATCAAGCCGGGGTTGAAGGCCTGCTCCAGATCCACCGCGTATAAGTTCTGAAAAAGCAGGATGGGCAAAAAAATGCGGAAGGCGATGGCATCCACCTTGCGCAGCGTGGCATCATCAGCCAGGCCGCTGCGCCTGACAAACACGCCGACCATCATCATCAAAAACAGCGGGAGCACCACCTGGGCAGATACGATCAGATTCTGCAACGATCCTCTTCCTTTCAGACGATATTAAAGCGTTGCGCCGGTATCCCTTGGCACTTCCCGGGCCGAAGCATACCGGAGGTACATAAACAGCCCCAGCAGCACCACGGCTCCGCCTGCAAGCAGCAAGGATCCCGGCCGTTCATCAAACATCAGCAGTGCCCAAAGCATGGCGCCCACCGGCTCGCCCAGCAGCGCAAAGGAAACCACATGGGCGCTGACGCTGCCCAGCACATAGGTAAATACGGCATGGCCCAGGAGGGTGGACCCCAGCACCAGCCCCGCCAAATACCAAACCGCCTTGCCCTGCAGGGCAAAGCCCCCGGCCACAGGGACCAGAACGCCCAGGAAGACCGCCGTGACAAGGTACACGAACACCGTATAGCCCAGCGCGGGCAGGCTCTTGCGTGCATAGCGGCCGCACAGCCAGTGCCCGGCCATGGCCGCCGCCCCCGTAAGCGCCAGCAGGTCTCCGCCGATGCTGCCGCTTTGCCCGGTGAGGCTGCTCAAGCCGATCAGGGCGGCCCCGGCAAGTGCCACCAGCGCACCGGGGCGGGCGGACTTTTGCATAGGCTCATGGAGCAAAAGCCCCGAGAAGGCGGCCACGAACAGCGGCTGGGTGCACACCAGCGCCACGGAGGCAAAGGTGGAGGTGCTTTTCATGGAAGTCATCCATACAAAATAGTGCAGCGCCAGGAAGGCGGCAGCCAGTGTCCCGAAGAGCAGCTGCTTCCCGGGTGCGCAAAGCACCGCCCCAAGGGAGGAAGCGGATTCCCCCGGCCTTTTGCGCATTGCAAAAGGCAGCAGCAAAAGCCCTGCGGAAAGCATGCGCAAAAAAGCGATGGTCACGGGCGTGGCCCCCTCCAGCAGCGCGCCTTTCACCATCGGCCCGCTGTAGGACACCATCGCCACCCCGAAAATCACCAGTAGATAGGCTTTTTTTTGCGTGGAAGGCATGGTGCTGTCTCCCTTTCGTTTCATGAAAAGTTTGGGATAAGCATACGGCGGGCGATTGATAATCGCCCCTACGGCGGAAAGATACCTTTTCTCTCCCCAAGGTAATTTTCTGGAAGAGGGCGCGGGAGGAGCCTCTTTTATAAAAGAGGTTCCTCCCGCCTTATCCGTCCGTCCTCTTTCTTTCCCCGTCCTCCCGTTCCCTGCGCTTGAGCCACACCATCAGTACGGCGATGTCCGCGGGGGACACGCCGGGGATGCGGGCGGCCTGGCCTAGGGAGCGGGGCTGCTGGCGCGCAAGCTTCTGCCGGGCTTCAATGCGCAGCGCATCCATGGTGAGATAAGGTGTGTTGGGGGGCAGCAGCGCGTTTTCCATGGCCCGGGCCTTTTGGAGCTGCGCCTCCTGCTTGCGCAGGTAGCCATCGTACTTCACGGAAATTTCCGCCTGCTCCATAGCGGCCGGGGAAGCGGTTTGAAGTTCCGGCACAAGGGTTTGCAGGTGCGAAAAAGTCACAGCAGGGCGGCGCAAAAGCTCCTCCCCGGTAAGCGTGCCCGGGCAGGGCGGCTCCTGAAGGGATGCAAGCAGGTCTTCCCTTTGTTTGGTAGGCGGCAGGGTAACAGCCGAAAGCTTTTCCAGCAGCTTTTGCGTTTCCTTTGCCTTCGCCTCCATGCGGCGCAGACGCTCCTCCCCGGCCAGGCCGATGCGGTACCCCAGCTCCGTCAGCCGCAGGTCAGCGTTGTCCTGCCGCAAATACAGCCGGTGCTCGGCGCGGCTGGTCATCATGCGGTAGGGCTCGTCCACGCCCTTGGTGGTCAAATCGTCCGCCAGCACGCCGATATAGGCCATGTCCCTTGTGATGACCTCCGGTTCCCTGTCTTTTAACCGCAAGGCCGCGTTGATCCCAGCCAGGATGCCCTGGGCGGCGGCCTCCTCGTATCCGGAGGTGCCGTTCACCTGCCCCGCAAAATACAGGCCCGGGATGGACAGGGACTCCAACGTGGGCTTGAGCGTTCTGGGATCGATGCAGTCGTATTCGATGGCGTAGGCAAGGCGTGTCAGAATCACGTTTTCCAGGCCAGGCACGCTGCGGTACATCTGCCATTGCACATCCTCCGGCATGCTGGAGGACATGCCCTGCACGTACCACTCAAAGCTGCTTGCGCCCTCCGGCTCCAGAAACACCTGGTGCCGGTCCTTGTCGGCAAAGCGGTTGATCTTGTCCTCGATGCTGGGGCAGTACCTGGCCCCGGTGCCCTTGATATCCCCTCTGAAGAGCGGCGCACGGTGCAGGTTGGCCCGTATGATGTCATGGGTGCGCTGGTTTGTCCAGGTCAGGTAACACTGCATGCGGTTGTGCAGGGGCTTGTCCGTGAGGAACGAAAAGGGGACCACGGGCTCGTCCCCGGGCTGGGGCTCCATTTTGGAAAAGTCGATGGACCGCACATCCACCCGGGCCGGCGTTCCCGTCTTGAACCTGCGCAGTTCAAAGCCCAGGTCAGAAAGCGCGTCCGAAAGGTGGTTCGCGGCCAAAAGTCCCTGGGGGCCGCCGTTCCACTGCGTTTCGCCGATGATGATCCGGCTCTTCAAATATACGCCCCCGGCGACGATCACGGCTTTGCATTCCACCGTTTCCCCGGTGGTGGTTTGCACCCCGCTCACAGCGCCGTTTTTCGTGAAAATCCTAGAGACCTCCCCCTGGCGCACGGTGAGGTTGTCTTGGGAAAACAGCGCGGCCCGCATGCGGTTTTGATAGGCCTGCTTGTCCGCCTGGGCGCGCAAGCTGTACACGGCGGGGCCTTTGCCGCGGTTGAGCATGCGGCTTTGCAAAAAGGTGTCGTCGATGGCCCGGCCCATCTCGCCGCCCAGGGCGTCCAGTTCCCTGACCAGATGGCCCTTGGAGGTGCCTCCAATTACCGGGTTGCAGGCCATCAGCGCGATACCGTCAATGTTCAGCGTATATAAAAGGGTGGGGATGCCAAGGCGCGCGGCAGCCAGCGCGGCCTCGCAGCCCGCATGCCCGGCCCCCGCAACCACCAAGCCGTAAAAAGGCACGTACAACCCCTCCATCCAACCTAAAAACGCACTTATTATACCACGCGCACCCCTTGCTGCAAAGGAGAATTTCGCCTTTCCAACGCATACCGGAAATTTGTATGAAATATCAAAATTCAATGCACATTAATATAAGTAGAAACCCTTTTCTTTTTGGCCCCAAAATGGTATAATAAGCAGTCGGATTTGTTTCAGGCGGTGGGAAGCGCAATGATATTGCACCTTGGCTCCAATCGGAATGTGCCCTTTGAGCAAGTGATTGCCCTGGTGGATCTGAGCCGGGAAAAAACGGCGGATACGCAGGCGCTGTTAAGCGCCGCAAAGGCGAAGGGGCGGCTTTTTTCTCTGGGGGAGCCGGTAAAGGCCCTGGTGCTCACGAAAGAAAACGGGGAGCAATGGTGCTTTTTGACCTCTCTTTCGGTACGGTCCCTGTACCGCCGCATCCATACAAAAATAAAGTAAGCGCAGGTGGTTTTTATGTCGGAGCATCCCTTGGAGAACACACCTTTGGGCGCGCCCGTCTCCGGCGGGCAGAATCCCCATCCCGCAAACCATTATGACGAAACGCAGATCCAGGTGCTGGAAGGGCTGGAGGCCGTGCGAAAGCGCCCCGGCATGTACATCGGCTCCACCGACGTCAGAGGCCTGCACCATCTGGTTTATGAGATCGTGGACAACTCCATTGATGAAGCGCTGGCCGGCTTCTGCACGGAAATTTATGTCACGCTCAACAAGGATGGCAGTGTGAGCGTGAAGGATAATGGCCGCGGCTTCCCCGTGGGCATCCATCACAAAATCGGCCGCCCCGCAGTGGAGGTCTGTTTGACCATGCTCCACGCCGGCGGCAAGTTTGGCGGTGAAGGGTACAAGGTCTCCGGCGGGCTGCACGGCGTGGGCGCCTCCGTGGTGAACGCGCTGAGTATCCGGCTGATGGTGAATGTCTACCAGGACGGAAAAATTTATCAGCAGGAATACAAAAGGGGCAAGGTGCTCTATGACTTGAAAGTGGTGGGCGCAACCGACCGCACCGGCACCACCATCCAATTCTGGCCGGACGTAAAAAGCGATGAAACCCCCGAAGGCATCTTTGAAACCGGGGATTTCCAGTTTGATGTGCTCTCCACCCGCATGCGGGAGATGGCATTCCTCAACAAGGGCGTGCGCATCGTGCTTACGGACGACCGCCCGGAAACACCCCTGGAGAAAAATTACCATTACGAGGGCGGTATCCGGGAGTTTGTGAAATACCTGAACCGCAACAAGGAGGTTCTCTTCCCCGAACCCATTTATATTGAGGGCGTCAAGGGCACCACCACAGTGGAAATCGCGCTGCAGTACAACGACAGCTATGCAGAAAACATTTATACCTTTGCCAACAATATCCACACCCCGGAGGGCGGCACCCATCTGATGGGCTTCAACAGCGCCCTGACCAGGGTGATCAACGACTATGGCCGCAAATACAAGGTATTGAAGGACGCCGACAGCAACCTGAAAGGCGAGGACGTAAGGGAGAGCCTTACCGCCATCGTCAGCGTCAAGCTCATCGAGCCCCAGTTCGAGGGGCAGACAAAGAGCAAATTAGGCTCCAGCGAGGTGCGGGGCATTGTGGATTCCCTTGTCGCCGAGCAGCTCTCCACCTATCTGGAGGAGAACCCCTCCATCGCCAGAGCCATCATGGACAGGTGTCTTGGCGCGGCAAGGGCCCGGGAGGCCGCGCGCAAGGCCAGGGATTTGACCCGCCGGAAAACCGTGCTGGAATCCGCCAGCCTGCCCGGCAAGCTGGCAGACTGCTCCGAGCGAGACCCCAGCAAGTGTGAAATTTTCCTGGTGGAGGGCGACAGCGCCGGCGGCAGCGCCAAAACAGGCCGCGACAGGCACTTCCAGGCCATTCTGCCTCTGCGGGGTAAAATTCTGAACGTGGAAAAAACACGTCTGGACAAGGCGCTCTCCAATGCGGAGATCAAGGCCATGATCACGGCTTTCGGCTGCGGCATCGGCGATGATTTCAGCACGGACAAACTGCGCTACCACCGCATCGTCTGCATGACGGACGCGGACGTGGATGGCAGCCACATCCGCATCCTGATGCTCACCTTCTTCTACCGCTATATGCGCCCGCTTATTGAAAAGGGCTTTGTGTACATTGCCATGCCGCCGCTTTACAAGGTGACAAAACAAAAGCAGGAATATTACGTGTACGACGATAACGAGCTGGAACAGCTCCTTCAGCGCATCGGGCGTGATCCCAAGCCGGAGCTTCAGCGCTACAAGGGCCTTGGCGAAATGAGCAGCGAACAATTGTGGCAGACCACCATGAACCCGGAGACCCGCACCATGATGCGCGTGACCGCGGAGGATGCCATGGCCGCCGACGAAGTGTTTACGCTTTTGATGGGCGACCAGGTGGAGCCCCGCCGGGAATTCATTGAGGAAAACGCCACGTTGGTTACGGATTTGGATGTATAATCGCAGCGCTCTTGGCTGTGCATGAGGTGAAAGCATGATCGAGGATCGTTTGATACCCATCGACCTGGAACAAGAGATGAAGCGGTCGTTTATTTCCTATGCCATGGCCGTGATCATCAACCGGGCGCTGCCGGACGTGCGGGACGGCCTGAAGCCCGTGCACCGGCGCATCCTGTACGCCATGAACGAACTGGGCATGACGCCTGACAAACCTTTCCGCAAATCCGCCCGCATCGTGGGCGACGTGCTGGGCAAATACCATCCCCATGGCGATTCCGCGGTGTACGATGCCATGGTGCGCCTGGCCCAGGACTTTTCCACCCGGTACCTGCTGGTGGAGGGCCAGGGCAACTTTGGCTCGGTGGATGGCGACGGCGCCGCCGCCATGCGGTACACCGAGGCCCGCATGAGCAAGCTCTCCGTGCACCTGCTGGGGGAGATCGACAAGGACACGGTGGACTTCTATCCCAACTTTGACGAAACGCTGATGCAGCCCGCCGTGCTCCCCAGCCGCTACCCCAACCTGCTGGTGAACGGCTCCAGCGGCATCGCCGTGGGTATGGCCACCAACATCCCGCCCCATAATCTTCGGGAAGTGGTGGACGGCGTCATTTGCATGATCGACAATCCCGACGCCACCCTGGACGACCTGATGGAGCATATCAAAGGCCCGGACTTCCCCACCGGCGGTGTGGTCTTGGGCCGCAGCGGCATCCGGGAAGCCTATCATACCGGCCGCGGCCGCATCATCGTACGGGCGAAAACCGATATCGAACCCATGCCCAACGGCCGCAACCGCATTGTGGTCACGGAGATCCCCTACATGGTCAACAAGGCCCGGCTGGTGGAGAAGATCGCCGAGCTGGTCCACGAAAAGCGGCTGGAGGGCATTTCCGACATCCGGGACGAAAGCGACCGCAAGGGCATGCGCATCGTACTGGAGCTGAAAAAGGATGTCCAGCCCACCATCGTTTTGAACTACCTGTACAAGCATACGCAGATGCAGGATACCTTCGGCGTCAACATGCTGGCGCTGGTGGACGGCAAGCCGCAGGTGCTGTCCCTGCGGGAAATGCTGTATTATTACATCCAGCATCAGAAGGACGTGGTCACCCGCCGGACGAAGTACGATCTGGACAAAGCCCAGCAACGGGCCCACATTCTGGAGGGCCTCTTAAAAGCGCTGGACCATATCGACGAGATCGTGCACATCATTAGGACCAGCAAGGATACGCCCGTGGCGCGGCAGGCGCTGATGGACACTTTTGATTTCTCCGAAAAGCAGGCCCAGGCCATCCTGGATATGCGCCTGGCACGTCTGACGGGCCTGGAGCGGGAACGGCTTCAGGAAGAATATGTGGAGCTGGAAAAGACCATCGCTTACCTGGCCTCCATTCTCGCGGACGAAGCCCTTTTAATGGGCGTCATCAAGCAGGAGATCACGGCCATCCGCGACAAGTTCGGCGACGACCGGCGCACGGAGCTTACCGCCATCGAGGGAGAGATCGACATCGCCGACCTCATCCAGCAGGAGGACATGGTGGTCACCCTCACCCATTTCGGCTACGTCAAGCGCCTGCCCAAGTACACCTACCGGGCGCAAAACCGGGGCGGCAAGGGTGTAATGGCCATGACCACCAGGGAGGAAGATTACGCCGAGCAGCTTCGGGTGATGAACACCCATGACGACATTCTGTTCTTCACCAACTTTGGCCGGGTGTACACTTTGAAGTGCTATCAGATTCCGGAAGCAGGGCGCACCGCCCGGGGCACCGCCATCGTGAATCTGCTGCAATTAACCGGCGGGGAAAAGGTAACCACCATGATCCCCATGCCGGAAGTTACCGAAGGCCACTACCTGATGATGGCCACACGGGATGGCATAATCAAAAAAACGCCCATGGAGGAATTTGAAAACCTGCGCAAGAACGGCCTGATCTGCATTATCCTGCGGGACGGCGACGAGTTGGTGGATGTGGAGCTCACCGACGGAGAGCGGGAACTGCTCATTGGCAGCCGTCTGGGCAAGGCCATCCGCTTCAGCGAAAGCCACATCCGAGCCATGGGCCGCGCCAGCATGGGCGTACGCTCCATGAAGCTGGATGAGGGCGACACCGTCATCTCCATGGCCGTCGTCGAAGAGGGCGCCCAGGTGCTGGGCATTACCGCCAACGGCTACGGCAAGCGCACCGAGGTGGACGAGTACCGGGAGCAGGGCCGCAACGGCAAGGGTATCATCGCCATGAACCTTACCGAAAAAACCGGCCCTCTGGCCGCCCAGCTATTGGTTCAGCCCGCCGAAGACATCCTGCTTATCACGGACGACGGCACCATCATCCGCACCAACGTGGATGATATCCGCGTCTGCGGCCGCAATACCCAAGGCGTACGCCTGATGCGCGTGGCCGACGGCAGCCAGGTAGTGGGCGTTGCCCGGGCCGAAGCCGAGGAGGAAGACACAGCCGAGGACGTGGAACCCACCCCGGAGACGGAGAACGGGGACGAGGAATAACGCGGTGTGTTTTTGCGGGGAGGGCGTCTTTTGAAAAAGACACCCTCCCCGCTCCCCACCCAGAAAACTTCATATGGGATACAATGAGATAAGAATGATATGGCCGTGCGCAGCATCCTTATGACTCCCGAGGGTCCAGGGCGGCCGGAAAGTCCTGGCCGCACCCGCAGGTGCGGAAACCCCTGCTCCAATACGCTCACACTGTAAAAACGCAGCATCCCTATGGCTCCCGAGGGTCCAGGGCGGCCGGAAAGTCCTGGCCGCACCCGCAGGTGCGGAGCCCTGTTTCTCATCACATTATGCAATGCCTGTATGGAGAATGCAATCTCATGCGCTTCCTCTGATGCGTTCATTGCTTGATCTCTAATCCCTTTTTTGAGCGGCTTTGAATGGAGACGACGGCGCAAAATACGATCAGCACTGCGGCGGCCTGCGCCGGGGTAAAGGTGCGTCGGAAAAAAATGAAGTCCATAAGCGCGATTTCGATGAGCATCAGGTTGTTGATGCCGCTGCTTTCGAAGGCCGTCAGCGCGGACTGGCTCCTGGTCCAAAGATAGAAGCCCAGCGCGCCGCTGACACCGCTTAGGTAAGCAAGGATGAGAAGCAGGCGCCCTGTAAGCACGGGCGGTCCCTCAATGATCAGGGCAAACGCCAGCAGGATGAGCGCCCCTGCCAGCATAGGGCGGGCGGTAAGTTCGCCCGCGCCGGCCTGGCCCGTGGTTAGCAACCGCCGGTTGAAGGTCATATGCAGCGCGTAGCCGGCGGAGGAAAGGGCCATAAAAATAAGTCCGGCTGCAGAAAGTTGTCCGGCGCCAAAGGGGTAATAGTACACGCAGATGCCAAAAAGCAGCACCAGCAGCTTCATAAGATCGCGCCGCGTCTGATTCTCCCGCAGCCACACCCTATCCGCCAACATGACCATGGAGGTGTTTCCCACGCTTAAAAAAAGGGAGGATTGCGTGGGCGTCAGATACGACTGGCCCACATACTGCAGTCCCTGGGCAAGGGCATACCCCAGAACGCCCAGCAGAAGGACGACCCCCAAGGAGAGACGGGTACTTGTCCTTTTTGTTTTCCCCCTTACAAAGCACAGTAGCAGGAGGGAAGCCATAAGGTAGCGCATGGCGGACAGGGTCAGCGGCCCGATGCCTTCCTGAAAGGCCAGCTTGTTGAGTATGTAGGAGCCGGACCACAAAACGGTGGTGATGACCGCCATCATCAGGGCTTTGCGCTTCATACTTCCCTCCATTATCGGGAGTTAGGCAAAGGCTGTGCTTTCGCCCCCACCACATTATACCATACCATCCATTGTCCGGGAAACGGAGAAACGGCCAGCTTTTTGGCCGCACCCGCAGGTGCGGAACCCTTCCAGCTGAATAAACACCTGTATGGAGGATTCAATCCTATGTCTCTTCACCTTCAGCGCCTCTCCCCCTTGGATGGCCCCGCCATCCATGCTCTCACCCAAATGCTCCCCAAGGAGGAAAACGGCTTCCAAAACTCCGCCTATGGCCTTTCCCCGGAGGAATTCCCCGCATGGCTGAAAAAACAGCATGACATGTCCCTGGGCATCGGCCTTCCGGAGGGCTATGTCCCGCAAACCATCTACTGGCTTATGGACGGCGATACGCCTGTGGGCATGTGCAAGCTGCGCGTTCAGCTCAGCGAGGCGTTGCTGAAACGCGGCGGCAACATCGGCTATGCCATCGCCCCCTTCGCCCGGGGCAGGGGTTACGGCAAGGAGCAACTGCGCCTCCTGCTGGACATCGCACGCAGGCATGGCCTTGCAAGGGTGCTCATCACTGCCAACAACGACAACAAAGCCTCCATCGGCGTAGCATTGGCCAACGGCGGCGTTATCGAAAGGGTATCGGAAGAAGAGCATTACATTTGGATTACGCTTTGATGCACCGCTGCATGCAAACGAAGGGAGTTGCCCATGAGCGTCTTGTCCAATAGTGTCCATACCGGCCTGTTTGTAGAGAATATGGAAAAGATGGTGGCCTTCTACCGGGACATCCTGGGCTTTGAAACGGATTGGGACGGCGGCCCCTTTGCCGGCTTCAAAGTGCAGGACGGCGGTCTGTTCATGTTTGACAGAAAGCAGTTCGCACAGGCCATGAACCAGCCCTATTCCCCGCCCCGAGGTCTTAATCAAACCATGGAAATCGGCATAGGCGTCCCCACAAAGGAGGACGTGGACAGCGAATACCGGCGCCTGTCCGCTCTTGGCGTAAAATCCCTCACAGGCGAGCCTGTTACCCAGCCCTGGGGCCAAAGGAACTTTTGGATCGCAGACCCGGAAGGCAATTACATTGAAATCGCCTGCTGATACTATTTTGTTCAAAGCGGCGAGGGTTTTTCGATGCAGGGCAAGAAGACAGGTCGAGGCGTAGCAACGCCGCGCTGAACGGAAGCGACACAGTTCCGCGCGAAAAGAACCGCGGCAACGGCGAAATAGTGTTTAGAAGTAGTAGGATATCCGGTACAATATTCGCGCCGCAGCAAGGTGGCTTCTGCCTTTGTCATCAGCTCGCACGCGGAATATCATACAAACAAATACACGGCAGCCAATCTCCGGAGCCTTCTCGAGCCGCATTGCCTGCCGTGCTTTTTATTTGCACGGTCATGGATGCGCCCCTGCAGGCATGCGTGTCTATTCCTCCGGCACCGCTTCCAGCGGCCTGATATACTTTTTGTCTGCCCAGAAGAACAGCACCACGCACAGCACCAGGGAAACCGCCTCTGCCAGAGGGATGGCCCACCATACCCCAAGGATGCCGATCGCTTCCGACAGAAAATAGGCCGCGGGCAGCAGCACCACCAATTGGCGCACCATGGAGATGCCGAGGCTCAGCGTGCCGTTGCCGATGGCCTGGAATACGGTGGATAGGATGATGCCTCCCGCCGCCATCACAAACGAAATGGAAATGATGCGTAGCGCCGGGATGCCCACCGCCAGCATATCCGGCGTGGCGTCGAACAGGGACATCAATACCCCGGGCGCAAGCCAGAAAAGCAGCGTTCCCAGCCCCATGATCCCTACGGCGTAATATAGGGCCACCCGCACCGTTTCATAAATGCGCTTCACATTCCTGGCCCCGAAGTTATACCCCACGATGGCGATCAGCCCGCCCGTCAGCCCGAATACTGGCATGAATACAAAGCTCTGCAGCCTGAAATACAGCCCGGCGACCGCTACCGCCACCTCGCTCATGGGGCCAAGGATCCAGTTCATCGCCATCACCATGGCTGATCCCACCGCCTGCATGATGATGCCTGGGAAACCAACCCGGTAAATCTCCTTGATGATGCCGGCCTTGGGCCTGAAGCCCCGGATATGCACCCTCAATTCCTTATTGCGCGTCTGGTTCAGCACGATGGCCAGCATCATGGCCACGATCTGCCCGATCACCGTGGCGATGGCCGCGCCGGTTACCCCCATTCCAAACACGAAGATAAACAGCGGGTCCAGCAAGATATTCAAGCCCGCGCCGGTGATTTGAACGATCATGTTATACACCGTGTTCCCGGTCCCCTGCATGATCCGTTCCATGGAAATGGAAGTGAACAGGCCAAAGGAAAACACGGTAACGATGCCAAGATAGCTGCTCCCCATTTGAAACGTCGTCGCATCCGTAGTGAAGCCGTGCATGAACCTTCCGCTGAAAAAGAGGCCGAACAGTGCGAAAGCCACCCAGCCGATAAGCTCCAGAAAGATGCCGTTCACGGCTGCGTCATGGGCCTCCTCATGGCGCCTTTCCCCCAGACGGCGGGAGATCAGGCTGTTGATGCCAACCCCCGTGCCCACAGCCACCGCGATCATCAGCATCTGGATGGGGAACACGTATTGCAGGGCGCTCAGCGCCTCTTTCTTTTCCTCCAGCCGGGAAATATAAATACTGTCCACGATATTGTACAGCGCCTGGATCAGCATGGACAGCATAATGGGCGATGATATTTTAAGAATCAGCCGGGGAATGGGCATCGTGCCCATCCTTTGGGAAGTCTTGGGGTGCATCAGGGATTCTTCCTCCAAATCATTACTGTCTGTCCATCATAACATGAATAAAATTATTGTGCAAAGTCAATTTGAAAATGTCCGCGGGCAAAAAAGGCTGCCATGCCGGAAGCTTTTCCGGCGTGGCAGTCCCATTATCCTGTTTATATTTACCTACTGCGCTTTTTGAAGCCTTTGAATCCCGTCCTCTATCCGGCGAAGCGTTTCTGCCTTGCCCAGCAGGTACGCGATCTCAATGGCCCCGCCCGGCGTGTTCGCCTGCCCGCTTAAGGCAATGCGCAGGGGCCACAGCACCTGGCCGTTCTTCTTCCCGCTTTTCTCTATGGCGGCCATCACAGCCTCATGGATGGAGGCTTCCGTCCAGTCCTGAATCCCATGAAGCACCGGCCTCATCATTTCCAGCGCTTCCAGGGAAACAGGCACATCCGTCTTCATCTTCTTGTGGGTATAGATCTCAAGATCATACGCCGGAAGCTCGGCAAGGAATTTCACCATGTCCGGCGCCCGGTTGAATACCTCCGTACGGCCCTGCATCAGCTCCGCCAGGCGCCGGTAATCCATGCTTTTTCCCGCCAATACCTGGTCAAACCAGGGCGTCACCATATCAAGGTACTGCTCAAAATCCATTTTTCGGATGTACTCGCTGTTGAACCAGGTGAGCTTTTCCATGTTGAAAATGGCCGGAGCCTTGTTGAGGCCCTTCAGATCAAAGACCTCCACCAGTTCATCAAGGGTAAAGAATTCCCGGTCATCCCCCGGGCTCCAGCCCAGCAGCGCAATAAAATTGATGACGGCATCCTTCACATAGCCCATGCTCAGCAAGTCTTCAAAGGAGGGGTCCCCGTGCCGCTTGGACAGCTTGCGGGTGGCGTCCTTCATCACCACGGGCAGGTGCACGTACACCGGCTTTTCCCAGCCGAAAGCCTCGTACAGCAAATTGTACTTGGGCGTGGAGGAAAGGTACTCCGTACCCCGCATCACGTGGGTGATGTCCATCAGATGGTCGTCCACCACATTGGCAAAGTTGTAGGTGGGCAGCCCGTCGGCCTTGATGAGCACGTTGTCGTCCAGCGTCTCGCAGGCCGCCTCCACGTGGCCGAACAGCGCGTCTTCAAAGGAAGCGGTACCAGACTCCGGTATGTTTTGCCGGATCACATACGGCTCGCCGGACGCCATCCGCCTTTTTGCCTCCTCCTTGCCGATGTGCAGACACTTTTTGTCGTACTTGAAGGTTTCGCCCCTTGCCTGGGCCGCCGCCCGGCGCTCTTCAAGCTCTTCCTTAGTACAAAAGCAGGGGTAAGCCGCGCCCTTTTCAATCAGCTCCAGGGCATAGGGCAGGTACATATGCTTCCGCTGGGTCTGGATATACGGGCCATACTCTCCGCCCACATCCGGCCCCTCATCATAATACAGCCCGGCGGCCCGCATGGACTTGTAGATCAGCTCCACCGCGCCGGGAACCTCCCGCTCCTGGTCGGTGTCCTCAATGCGCAGGATAAATGTCCCTTTGTTTTTCTTCGCAAACAAATACGTGTACAGCGCCGTTCTCAGGCCCCCCAGGTGCAGATACCCCGTGGGGCTGGGCGCAAACCGTGTGCGTACCATGAACCCTCCTTTCCAGGGGGCACCGCCCCCTGGATCCCTGCAAAGGGATGTCATCCCTTTGGAATCCCGCTATGAATTTAACAAATTTCCCGGGATGCATGGAAGGGGCGGAGCTCCTTCCATTATAATCGTGTCGCCCGGCATAGCCTACGCGCGCGGGGCGCTTGCGAAGCAAGCATTCCTTACACGATTTCACGGCCGTATGCCGATAGGCATACAGGGAAATCGTGCAGGCTCGCTAAAATGGCAAAGCCATTTTAGCGATTTACCTTCGCCCAGCTATCCTTCAAAGTAACGGTACGATTGAAAACGGGCTTTCCCGCCGTGGAATCCTCATCCTTGCAGAAGTACCCCATGCGTAAAAACTGGAACGTCGCGCCATTTTCGGCTTCTTTCAGCGCCGGTTCGCCAAAGCCTTTCGCAACGACCAGGCTGGCTTTGTTCAAACGGCTGATGAAGTCCTTCTTTTCGGGAACCACCTTTTCCGCCGTCTCATCCTCTTCCTCCTCCTGGTCGTTTTCGTCGGCCAGCAGGGGTTCGTACAGCCGGAATTCCATGGGCACGGCGTCCGCGGCGTTCACCCAGTGCAGCGTGCCTTTCACCTTGCGGGCCGCGCCTTCGCTGCCACTGTGGCTTGTTAGGTCCACAGTGCAGCGGAGCTGTGCCACCCTGCCGCTGTCATCCTTCACGCACTCCTCGCAGCGGATGATATACGCGCCCTTCAACCGCACCTCGCCGCCGGGGAAGAGCCGAAAGAACTTCTTTGCCGGCTCTTCCATGAAATCTTCCTGCTCAATATACAGTTCCCGGCCAAAGGCTACCTTCCGGGTACCCATTTCGGGATGCTCCGGATGGTTCTCCATCTCCAGCGTTTCCGTTTCGCCTTCGGGCCAGTTGGTAAGCACGATTTTCAGGGGATTCAAAACCGCCATGGCCCTGTTCGCCTTGTTTCCCAGGTCTTCCCGGACGCAATGCTCCAGGAAGTTGAAATCCACCACGCTGTTGGCCTTGTTGACACCGACCCGGTCGATGAAGTCCCGTATGGCTTCCGGCGTATAGCCCCTTCTGCGCATGGCACACAGCGTGGGCATGCGGGGATCATCCCAGCCGGAAACAAAACCTTCCTCCACCAGGCGGCGCAGGTACCGCTTGCTCATGATGGTTCTTGTAATGTTCAGCCGCGCGAACTCAATTTGACGGGGTTTGCCGGGCAGCAGATGCGCCGATTTTTCCACCACCCAGTCGTACAGCGGCCTGTGATCCTCGTACTCCAGGGAGCAGAGGCTGTGGGTCACGCCCTCCAGCGCGTCGCCGATGGGATGGGCATAGTCGTACATGGGGTAGATGCACCATTTCTTGCCCGTGCGGTGGTGTTCCTTGTACAGGATGCGGTACATGGCCGGGTCCCGCATGTTGATGTTGGGGGAGGCCATATCGATCTTGGCCCGCAGCACATACCGGCCCTCCGGGAACTCCCCCGCCCGCATGCGCCGGAACAGATCCAGGCTCTCGTTTACAGGCCGGTCGCGCCAGGGAGAATTCTTTCCGGGGGATGTCAGCGTGCCCCTATATTCCCGCATCTGCTCCTGGGTGAGCTCATCCACATATGCCAGGCCGCGCCCGATCCAGTCCTCGGCGATCTCATAGCATTTTTCATAGTAATCGCTGGCGAAGAACAATCCGCCCTTCCACTCAAACCCCAGCCAGCGGATATCGGCCATGATGCCGTCCACATACTCCGTCTCTTCCTTGGCGGGGTTGGTATCGTCAAAGCGCAGGTTGCAAAGCCCGTCATACTTGTCCGCCGTGCCGAAATCCGCCACCAGTGCCTTGCAGTGGCCGATGTGCAGGTAACCGTTCGGTTCGGGAGGGAAACGGGTGTGGACACGCTGGTAACGCCCTGCCTTCAGGTCCTGGTCGATGGCATCCCAAATAAAATTGCTTCGTGCCGCTTCGTTTTCCATAAAAAAACCTCCCGCTCATCAAAATTGTTCTTTGTCTGTTCTTCCACAATCGCTGCGGATTGCATCATTATATCCGTTATGGATGGAAATTACAAGACAGCGCGCAGGTTTTTGCCGCCTCATCCTTGCCTCTGCCGTGCTTCTGGCTTCTTTCTTCCAATCTTTTGCCGTCCGCTTTCCTGGCGATGATACCCTGCTCACAGTGCACAGGTAAGCTGTTGCCGAAAAAAAGAAAAGGAGAAGACCGTATGAAGAAGCTGCTTTCCATCATCCTGGCGCTGGCGCTGATCCTTTCCATGACCGCCTTCGCCATGGCGGAGCCTGCCGCCGCAACCCCCAAGTACGTTTTCATGTTCATCGGCGACGGCCAGGGCTCTCCCCAAATCACCGCGGCCCAATACTACCTGGGCACCCTTGAAAACCCCGAGGCCGTCATGCCCGTCCCCGCCCAGCTTTCCTTCACTGGTTTCAACAGCCTGGGCCTGATCACCACGTATGATGCCACTTCCTTCTGCCCGGACTCCGCCTCCACCGCCACCTCCATGGCCAGCGGCAACAAGACGCTCTCCGGCGTGCTGAACTACAACGTGGACAAGACGGAATCCTTCAAGCTCATCACCGAATACGCAAAGGAAGCCGGCATGAAGGTGGGCGTTATCACCAGCGTGTCCCTGGACCACGCCACCCCCGCCGCCTACTATGCCAAGGTCCCCAGCCGCAGCCAATACTATGATATCTCCGTGCAGGGTCTTTCCGGCACCACCCTGGACTTCCTGGCCGGCGGCTCCTTCCTGCAGCCCAAGGGCAAGGAAGGCGATCAAAAAGACCTGATGGACATCGCCCAGGAAAACGGCTGGACCGTTGTGCGCAAGGCGGATGACATCCGCGCCATCACCAAGGATTCCGGCCGTGTGCTGGCCATGGTGGAGGATGTGGATGCCTCCCAGGCCATGCAGTATGAGATCGACAGGATGCACATGAATGCCAACGGCGGGGATTCCCTCTCCCTGGCGGACATCGTCAAGGCCGGTATCGCCGATCTTGATAACGAGAACGGCTTCTACCTGATGACCGAAGGCGGCAAGATAGACTGGACCTGCCACGCCAACGATGCCATCACTTCCATCTATGACTCCCTGGCCTTCTCCGATGCGGTCCAGGTGGCCATCGACTTCGCGGCGCAGCATCCCGCTGACACGCTGATTATCGTCACCGGTGACCACGAAACCGGCGGCATGACCATCGGCTTCGCCACCACCGCCTACGAAACCCACTTCAACTACCTCAAGAACGCCAAGGTCTCCTACCAGGAGTTCGACAAGGTCATCACCGATATGCGGACCAGCAAGGCCACCTTTGAAGATGCCCTTAAGGCTATCGAAGCCTACTACGGCCTGACCACCGCCGCCGACCAGCCCCTCACCCTTACGGAAAGCGAGCTTTCGACCCTCCAAAAGGCTTTCAACCTGAGCATGCAGGAGAAGGCCGACCGGCAGCTTGGCGATGAGGAAGCCCTGGCCTACGGTGGGTATGAACCCCTGTCCGTGACCGTCACCCACATTTTCAACAACAAGGCCGGTATCGCCTACACCTCCTATGCCCACACCGGCCTGCAGATTCCCGTATACGCCCAGGGCGTGAACGCCTCTCTCTTCGGCGGACAGTATGACAACACCCAAATCTTCGTAAAGACCATGGAAGCCATGGGTCTTGCGCAATAACGCCTTCCCCCATCAAGGGGCCGTCCCTTCAGGAGTGGTTTTCCGGGGGGCGGCCTCTTTCTTGCCCGGATAACGCTGCGAAAAGAGGCGCGATTACACGTGCATATTGCCTTCCTGAAAGCATCAGACTCCTCAAAGGATCTGTCCCCTTCTTTCAAGCCGCGCCGGGACAAGCGCCGTAACTGGATTTTTGTCATTATCATGGGCATGCTCTGTATGATTCTGTATTTTCTTCCCACCCCTTTCCCGGAGAAGGTCCCCACCAATGCCACCCGTGAGAAAGTTAAAATCCTCTCGGTGGACAACAGCCAGCTGGCCCCGCTGGGCATTGTATATTCAGGCACCCAGGAAGCACAAATAGAGGTGCTCTCCGGCGCACTGAAAGGCAGCCAATTGACCGCTGTCAACCACCTGAACGCCTCCCTGGACAAGGACAAGCTCTTCGCCCCCGGCGATACGGCACTGTGCATCGTCCACGCGGAAAACGGCAAAGCAACCTACGCCACGCTCATCGACCATTACCGCATGGGCACGGAGGGGCTTCTCTTTTTGATGTTCTTCGTATTCCTGGTGGTCTTTGCCGGCGTTTCGGGCCTTGGCACCTTCATTTCCCTGGCGGCAAGCGCGCTCATCATCTGGAAGCTGCTGATGCCCATGATCCTGCTGGGATGGAATCCCATTGTCTCCGCCTTCCTGGTGGTGCTGCTTTTGTCGGCCATCATCATGTACCTGGTGGGCGGGCTGACCAAAATGGCCACCGTGGCCCTCATTGGCTCCATGCTGGGCACGGCCATGACCTGCCTGCTGGCGGTGCTCTTCGGCAACGCTTTGCGGCTGGACGGCGGCAGCCTGCCCTACGTGGTGCCGCTGCTCAGCCAGGCCGCGCTGCAATTGGACATCAGGGATCTGTTCTTCAGCATGGTTTTCCTGGGCAGTTCCGGCGCACTGATGGATCTTGCCATGGACATGTCCGCCGCCGTGCGGGAAGTGCAGCTCCACCACCCGGATATCTCCCGCCGGGAGTTGGTTAAAAGCGGCTTCCGGGTGGGCAGAAGCGTGACAGGTACCATGACCACAACGCTGCTGCTGGCCTATTCCGGCAGCTACCTGTCCATGCTGATGTACTTCATGGGCCAGGGTACGCCCGTAATCGACCTGATCAACTACAAGTTTATCGCCACGGAGATATTGAATACCCTGGTAGGTACCTTCGGCCTTTTGACGGTGGCGCCTTTTACCGCCGTTGTCGCCGGTGCGGTCTATGTTCCGCGCAAAAAGTAATCCCCTCCCCCTCCGGCATAGGCTGCATCCTGGAGGAAAACGCATGCAGACGGCTGTTCTCCGTCTGTATTTTTGTACCCTTTTCCCGTGGGCATTTTGTCCAGCGCCTTGACAAGGCGGACAAAGACCTATACAATGTTAAAAATGGTAAATAATCCGCCATGTTTCGGAGGATGAAGATATGCCTGGCTATTTTTTTGGAAATACGGAGGCGCTGCCGCCTATCACCCTTTCGGTGGAGGGTTTTCATGTGCCCGATCCCCTGGCCCGCCTGAGCGGCGTTTGGATCCATGCCGCCGGCAGTGCCATGCTGGAAGGCAGCACCTATCCCGTCGCCGCCCGCACCCAGTGGCGCTGGGTGGCCGCAGATGGCGGCAAGCTGGAGCTGAGCTGGAATGAAGGCAACTCCCTGCTTTTTGGGGAAGGGGAGTGCTGTGCCATCCCGCCGGATACCGAAAATGTCTGTTTGGCCGTATCCGGGGAGGCGCGTATCCTCTGGCTGGCGCTGGACGGGCCTTTGGCCCCCGAATTTCTGACAAAAATGGGCGTGCTTCTGCACATGCCCATCAAGCAGGGTGCGCTGCCCTCCCAGTTCTACCTCACGCAGCAGATTGTGCAGGTCATCGTCCGCCACACGGGCACCAGCGACGCATCCTTCCAGCTGCAGCAATTGATGTGGGGCATGCTGGCCTCCCATTCCGGCCAACCGGTGGCTATGGACGCCATGCTCTCCCACGAGATCGCCAAGGTGGTGGACGCGCTGCGCGCCAACCAGTACAAGGACAACTTCTCGCTGGCTGAAATGGCGGCCATCTCCCGAATGCCCATGGAAACTTTCCGCAAACGCTTTGTAGCCGAGGTAGGCATGCCGCCTCTGGGCTATCTTCTGTTCTGCAAGATGGAACGTGCCAAATCGCTGCTGCAGGAGCATTATTCCGTTAAGCAGGCCGGCGCCGAGGTGGGCATGCTGGACCCGTACCACTTTTCCAAGCAGTTCAAAAACATTGTGGGCATGAGCCCCTCCGCTTATGTGAAACATGCCTTCGGGGAAAAGGAGAAAAAAGAGCGGGGTCGGCCCGCAAAAGGATAAGCCCCGGGAGGCGGCGCTTCCCGGGGCCCTCTGCTCAGGGGATTTATCCCTTGAGCAGCCTTTTTTTCTATTTTGCTTCCACCTTCATCATGGACGTATCCCCGGAATCCGCCGCCTTTGGCAGCCGCTTGGTCCGTGCCGGCAGCCGCAAATCCCGCCCTTTGTCCAACCGCTTGATCTTGTGCTCGGTCTTGACCCATTGGCTTTGGCGGCGAAAGCGCATAAGACCCATGGTCTGAGAGCAGGTGACCAGCAGCGCATTAAGCAGGAAGCTGGCGGCCATAATGGGCAGCGTCCGCATCTTCACGGTGATCCTGTTATCCATCCAGTCCGCCAGATAAAAAAGGAAGAAAAAACTATACAGCAGCAGGAAAACGGAGCTGAGCGTAAACACCCAGCTTCCGCCGTCCGCGTGTGCCACGGCGGCCTGCATGGCGGCGGCCGGCTGCTGGATTTTGTCCATCACAAGGAAAAGAAGTGCCGTCAGTATCTGAAATATGATGAAAATGTAAGCTGTCAGGCTATACATATAAGTCAGGATAGAAACGGCCTCTTGAACGGAAATCTGCTTTTCCTTCAGCGCCACAAACACCTTTTTTGTATTGCGCAGCGTTACATACCAGTGCCCCTGGGCCCAGCGGGTACGCTGGCGGTAGCTGACCCAGGCGTTTGTGGGCTTCTCATCGTACACGCGGACGTTGTGGTTCCACAGGATCCGCTTGCCGGCGATGGTGGCTTCCACCTGGATCTCAAAGTCCTCTGTCAGGGACATGGTAGTCCATCCCCCGCGCTGGTAAAGATACCCGGTATCCACCGCAAAGCCCGTTCCGCCGATGGTGCAGTTCAGGCCAAGGCGCGATTTCGCCAACTGGAAAAACCGGTTTGTGATGGTATAGCTGGTATAGTAAAACCAGGCCACCACGCCTTTTTTGTTCTTCACCCCCAGATAGCACTGGATGAACTCCGGTCTGTTTTCGCTGATGTACTGGCTGTTGACCTCCAAAAACATGTTGGGGTCAATCAGGTTGTCCGCGTCAAAAACCATCAGCAGGTCATACTTGTCCTGATAGCCTTCCAAAGCGTTTAAGGCCCGGTTGAGGGCGATAGGCTTGCCCGTGGGCGCGTCCGGAGACGGTTTTTGCAGGGAAATCACGTTGGCCCCCATCTGGCGGGCAACGGCCTCCGTACGGTCTGAACAGTTATCGGCAATGATATAGAAATCATAGAGTTCCCTGGGATACTCCATATGCGAAAGATTTTCGATGATGTCGGGAATCACCGTTTCCTCGTTATGGGCCGGCACAAGCACCAGAAAGCGTGTTCTGGGCGGATGGTCCTGGTAGTTTTTATGATACTTTTTGAATCCAAAAAGGCTCAAACCAAGCTGATAAATCATCAAAAGACTGATCAGAACCCCAGCCACGGACAAAATGACCTCCAAGGAAGAACGGAACCAATACACAATGAAACCTCCCCGGCCGGGGCTTCATCCTATTGCCCGGGCCGTCCCCACAAAACCAAGAAAAGAACCAACGTATTAAACTACACCCGCCGTCTCTTGTCAAGCCCTTGTCAAAGATGCTTATCGTAAAAGGTGCAGCCGCCGATAAATTCCCGAAGGATGGACAGCGGCGGGATTTCGTTCTCGGCATCCTTAGGCGGCAGAAGAAAATATTGTAGTGTTTTCAAAAGCCGCCTTGCCAGCAGATAGCCGGGATGCTCGGCGGGAATGGCCTTCAAAAGGTCGTAGGCCACCGCTTTTAAAACAGGAAGCTCGTAATGCATGGTGGAATTGAACATGGCGTCCGCTTCCTCCTGATAGGGAAAGATCCACTTGTCTTCCCCCCTGCGCACGCTTTCCCACATGTCCAGGGTACCTTCGGGCATAGTGCCGCGGAACTTAAAATCCCGCACGACCCTGCGCAAAAGCCGCACATCGGTGGTCCTGATACGGTTGTGATGATCCAGATTGATGCATGTCAGGGCGCTGACATAGATGCGAAAGATCATTCCCTGGTCCAGGTGGCCCGCCAGCAGGGGGTTCAGGCCGTGGATACCCTCCATCACCACGGGCTGGCCTGCCTCCACCCGCAGGGGCTCGGCCGTTTCCTCCCGGCGACCGGTCTGAAAATTGAAGCGCGGCATCATGGCCGTCTCACCGCGAAGAAGCTGCCCCAGGCATTTTTCCAGCAAGGGAATGTCGATGGTATGGATGGATTCCAGATCGACGCTTCCGTCAGGCTCGGGGGGGATATCCGCACGGTTCAGATAGAAGTCGTCCAGCGATAGCAGCACAGGCCGGAGGCCCAGCACCTGCATGTGGATCTTGAGGCGGTTGGCAAAGGTTGTTTTCCCGCTGGAAGAAGGACCGGAGACCAGCACAAGCCGGGCATTTTTTTGGAGGATCTCATCCGCGATGGTGGCAATGGAGCGGTCATGCAGCGCCTCGTTGACGCGGATGAATTCACGGAAGCGTCCGGCCTTGATCATGGCGTTGATGTCCGCGGCGTTGGTGGCATCCAGAATTTCACACCAGCGCTGGGACTCCGCAAAAACAGCCAGATGTTTGGGCCGCTTCACATAGGGCGCGGGCACCAAGGGATCCTCCGGCCCCGGCATTTGGATCACCAGGCCCGGATCGTGAGGCAGCAGGGAAAAGACGGGCACCCACCCCGTAGAGGGCAGCATCGCGCCGTAGAAATACTCCCACATGCCCCCGCATCCATACATGGGCGTGTCGTAACCCGGGCGGTAGGACAGCAATTGCACCTTGTCCTCCCGGCCTTCCCGGCTGAAATAGTCCATGGCCTGGTCCCGGCTCCATAGCTCCTTCTCATAGGGCAGGTCCTGGGCGATGATGCCCCGCATCTCCTTTTCCAGGGCGGCCACCTGATCCCCCGTCAGCGTATGCCCAAGAACCTTCAGAAACAAGCCGTACCCGATGCTGTTGGCAATGCGCACCTGCCAGCCCGGGAAAAGGCGCTTGGCGGCCAGCAAAAATACAAAGCGGAGGGACCGCTCATAAATCCGGCGCCCCTCTTCATGGGCAAAGGTAATAAAAGTCAGGGCCATGCCATCCTTGAGGGGCTGGTTCAGTTCCAGCACCTGTCCGCCCCACAGGCAGGCCAATACTTGGCCACTCATTTCAGGCCACAGCCTTTTCATTGCTTCCAACCCGGTGGTTTGATCCGGGAAACTCCCTTCGCGCCCCTGAAGGGAAATATTCATCATGCTTTGGTCCTTTCTTCGGCATCCTGCCCCTCATGCTTCCCCGGAAACGCGTCCCTCAATCCTCAAAGGGCATGCTGGAGCGGTAAGACCGCAAAAGCGCCTCATCCGGGTCCCCGGACGCAGGTTTCTGCTGCAGCTGCTTGGTATGCACATACGCTTTGTTTTGCGAGGTGGCCAGGGATACCATGGATACCATGCTCACCTGCCCGTCCGCAAGCCGCGCAAGGCGCAGCCGGACGAACAGCAGCCCATGGTCCCGGCATTTTGCCAGCGCCACATACTTGTCCGATGCTTGGGGCAGATAGGGCGCCTCCAGCTTTGCAGCCCGGCCGCATACCGGGCATTTGGGTGAAACCGCGGTTTCCGTCTCCATGGCCTCGCGGGCGGAGGAAAATGCCGCTGCCGGTGTGCGCAAACGTCTGGCCCGCTCCACGTGCAAAAGCTTCCTGGGTTGCTGGGCATAGCGCAGCAACGCCTCCTGCTTGGGCAGGCGGCTGAACACCAGGGCCGTATAATAGGCATCGTGAACGGCGTTATGAAAGCTCTTGTCCTCCTGGGCCTCGATCTGCAAAAAATCCATGGCGGCCTTCAGCCCCGTGCGGTTCTTGCCCCGCTCGAACACATCGTTGAAAAGCCGCTGGATATCGCACAGCGGCGGCAGTTCCAGCGCGCACTGATGAAAATCCATGTTCTGCTTGAGCACCGACACATCGTCGCAGCCCCAGGTGAGCAGCATGTAATCCTGGCCGCACCAGGCGGAAAACTGCTCCATGGCTTCCAAAAAAGTCGGCGCGTTGTCCAGCGTCTCGTCGTTCAGCTGGGTCATCCGCTGGATGCGGGGGTGGATCTTCACATAATGGGCAGGCCTGATAGGCAGGGACAGGGAATCGACGATCCGCCTGTCGTCATCCAGCTTGACGGCGCCTATTTGGATCATCTCAAATATCAATTGGTCACCTACGGCTTTGAATACCCGGCTTTGGTAGGACATGGGCTGGTTCCATTCCAGATCAACAACGATATATTGCATCTTGTTAAAACACCTTTGGCTTGTTTGATAGGGACTGTTTTGCGGCGGACCGGCCCGCCAGTGTGCCTGTACAAAAGGCGATGTGGAGATTGAAGCCGCCGGTATGGGCATCCACGTCCACAAGCTCCCCGGCAAAGTACAGGCCGGATATCCGCCTGCTTTCCATGGTGGCGGGAGAGATTTCATTCACATCCACGCCGCCGCGTACGACGATGGCCTCCTCAAGGGGCCGGGTACTTAAGACAGGCAGGGGCAGCTCTTTGAGCAGGGCAAGGAGGCGCGTGCGCTCCGGACGGGAAATCTGGTTCACCGGCTTGTCCCCCGGAATGCCCAGCAGCGCTGGAAAGAGCTCTGCCAGCCGCCCAGGCAGCAATCCTTGAAGCACGCTGGAAAATTGTTTGCGGCTCATGGCCTCAAAATCCCGCTTGAGCCGTGCATCCAACTGCTCCGGGGAAAGTGCGGGCTTCAGGTCCAGGGAAACCCGCCACACATCCGGCGGGAAGCCCAGCAAATGGCTGCTCATCTCCAGCACCAGGGGGCCTGAGATCCCAAAATGGGTGAAGAGCATCTCCCCTTGCTCACTGTATACGGTTTTGCTCCCGCATGCACCGGTGAGCCGCACGTTCTTCAGCGAAAGCCCCTGCAGCTGCTTCGGCCACTCCTCCCTGCAGACGAGGGGGACCAGGGAAGGAACAGGCGGAAGCACACTGTGGCCCGCCTCCGCCGCCAGGCGGTATCCATCTCCCGTGGATCCGGTTACGGGATAGCTCCATCCGCCGGTGGCCAGGATCACCGCGTCCGCCGCCAAGGCTTCCCCCGTATCAAGCAGGAGGCCGGCCGCGTGCTCCCCTTCCGTTACAAGGCTTTGCACCCTGGCGTTCAGGCGCACCGTAACCCCCGCCTTCTGCATTTCCCGCACAAGCGCTTTGGTCACATCGCTGGCCTTGTCGCTTTCAGGAAATACCCGGTTCCCCCGCTCCGTCTTTACGGGGCAGCCTGCATTTTCCAGAAATGCCATCATGTCCCGAGGGGAAAGGGCGGCAAGAGCGCCATACAGAAATTTGCCGTTCCTGGGCACCTGCGAAAGAAACGCTTCCCGGCCGCAGTCATTGGTCACGTTGCAACGGCCCTTGCCGGTGATATAAATTTTCTTTCCCAGCTTTTCGTTGCGCTCCAGCAGCGTGACCCTTGCTCCCTCCCGGGCGGCCATGAGGGAGGCCATCATGCCGGCAGCGCCGCCGCCCACCACCAGCACGTTACACATTTTCTTTCATCAGATACACTTTGTTGGCATCCCAAATGCTCTCCAGCTGCTTGAAGTGTTCGCTCAATTCCTCCCTGCGGTGCAAGCCCAGAGAAACGATCAGCGCGTTGATCACCGACAGCGGGGCGGCCAGGGAATCCACGAAGGAAGCCATATCCGTGCGGGCGGCCAGGCAAACGTCGGCCACGTCCTTGAGCGGCGACATGGGGCCATCGGTGATGCCCACCACCTGCGCGCCCTTGGATTTGGCAAAGCGCATGCTCTCCAGGGTACGGGTGGAATAGCGCGGAAAGCTGATGCCTATGAACAGGTCCTCCTTGCGCACCCTGGCGATTTCTTCAAATACGTCGGGGGACCCGGTGGATACCAACTGCACATTGTCGAAGATGTAGTGCAGGTAATAGCCGAGGAACTGGGCCAGAGGCGCCGCCGAGCGCAGCCCCATCACATAGATGGTGCCGGCGTTCAGGATGCGCTGCACCACATCCTCGAAGGCCGCGGCGTCGATCTCTTCAATGGTGGTGCGTATATTCTGCATATCCGCCTTGAGCACCGTGCGCAGCACCGCGCTGCGGTCAATCTCCGAGGACATCTCAAACCGCTGCACCGCCGTCAGCCTGTGGCGCACCAATTCCTGCAGCGACCGCTGAAGCTGCGGATACCCCTCGTACCCCAGCGCGGCGGCAAAGCGTACCACGGTGGATTCGCTCACTCCCACGTTCTCCCCCAGGCGGGAAGCCGTCATAAAAACCGCCTTGTCATAATGTTCCACAATGTATTCCGCAATCCGCCTATGGCCCTTGGAAAGCCGTTTCCCGCTCTGGTTCAGACGGCGTATGATATCCTGCATATCCTGCATGGGAAGTCCCTCCGCGTTTGTATTCGCCCGGATAAATGGTTGGCATACCAAAGATCATTATACTTGGAATGTCTCAATTTTGCAAGGGCGTTTTCGTTCATCCTGCAAAAAAACCATTTAATTTCCGCGGTCTTCCAACGTGTGCACCAAGAAAGTGCAAGTTCATCCCCATTTTTGCAGGAAGCATACGTACGGCTGCCTTTCTCATACTTGCTTTTCCCCCGGCATAGGCTTTGAGCACAGATACCAAGGGAGGGATGGCGCTTTGCTGGAAACAAACCTGAAGCGGCTGTACATCCTGCTGCGCCCCTGCGCAAAAGGCGGAGGCGGATATGCCCGCCTGGAACAGGCGCGGGGAAAATATGTGCTAACGATCAATGCCCATGGTTTTGCGCCTTCGGAAGAAGGAGTGCGCGCGCTGCTGGCCGCCGGGGAGGTGGGCGGCGGCGCGGCGGTATGCGACTTGGGCCTTCTTCCCGTTTCCGTGAAGGGGCAGTGCTCTTTAAAGCGGGAGATCGCCATTCTGCCCGGCGGCATGTCCCTTGATGCCTACAGCGCCCTCTGTATTGCCAAGGACTGGCCCAATCCAAAACTCCTTATGCTGGGTACTCTCAAGCAAAACGGCCCGCTTTCCGCCTATCTGATGGGTGAGACGGTATGCCGCTACCTTTCCGTTCCCGCCAGGATGGCCGTTTTTTCCGAAGCAAGAGAAGATGTCCCCCTTCAGGAATCAGTCAAATCCGGCAAAACGGATTCTGCTCCCACCGCCTCCCCCGCAGCGGCAGCCCCGCTTGCCGCAATATCCGGCCTTCCGGACCCACCGCCTTCAAAAATACTCGTTTCTCCCGCCCCGCCGTCCGACGAAGTGTCTGAAAGCCCCCCCGTCCTGCCCGCCCTTCCGCTGTCCCTGCCCGCAGCCGTGGTCTCCCTGGCGGAGCTTCCCGAAAACGCACCCCTCCCTTTTCCCCCCGCCAAGGCCAATTCCCCGGCAAGGCCGGCCTCCCCGCCGCCTGCAGCCCCAGCCGGGGCATCCCCCCCTGCCGATGATTTTTTATAAGACTTGGATCCGGCCGTCCTGACCGCGGCCATGGAAAGGGCCGAATTCCCGCCCGATGTTCCACCCGCCGGCCCGCCTCCGGGACGGCTGCCCGTCACAGCGCTGCCAAAACTGTTCTGGCCAACAGCCGTCAAGGAACTGGAACGGTATTTCTTCACCTATCCCCCCTTTGCTCCCTTCGATGCGCCGGGCTGGCGCTTCGTGCAGGTGCCTATGGCCCCCGGCAGCAGGATTGCTTACTATGCCGTGGGGATGCTGGCAAGGGACGGCAAGGTGGCACAGGTTGCTTATGCCGTGCCCGGAGAGCACGGCACGCTGCCCCCCGCCGGTTTCTCCGGCTACCGCTGGCAACAGGGCCGCAACGGCCAGGGATACTGGACATTATGGAAAAAGGCATAAGAAATACAGTGACGGCTCCATACAAAGCTTGACGCCCTTCATGCGCCGGTGCACTTCCGCATGGAGGGCGTATATTTTCACCCCAGACCTCCGTTGCTCCTTATCAAAACCATATCCGAGCAGCTTTACAATTTTCACTGCATATGGTACCATAAAGCAAAGCTTGGCTGCACAATTTGTATAAGCGTAGGCCGGTGTACAAAGCATTTTGGGCGTACTGTTTTCTTTTCCCTTAGGGAAATAGTCTGTTCCGGTATTCGCTTTCTCAAGTTTTCTTGTTCTATTATCGGCCTGATTGATTTCAGGTAAGCTATATAGAGGAGTACGGAGAACAAAGGATAAGAAAGGGAGCTTTTCATGAAAAAGCAACTGATGGCCCTTTTGGCGATGGCAATGGCAGTCGCCCTGCTTTGGAGCGGCATCTACGCCCTTTCGGAAGCGGGCAGCCAGACCGGATTCAATGCTCTGTCGAGGGAGGACATGGACCCGGAACTCGCAGCACACATGGAGAAGGTGGCAAAAGCCGCGCTGGAGGACGGCCTTGGTGTGATGATGGAAGTGCGGGCCGATGAAAGCGACAGCACGGGAACCACAATTTATTATGTTGTTTTTACCCCTACGGCGGTCCAGGGCCAATCCGCTTATGAGCTTGCAGTAAGCCAGGGGTTCTCCGGCTCTCTATCCGATTGGCTCGCGTCCCTGAAAGGTGAGACAGGCGCAACAGGAGCGACCGGGCCTCAGGGCGAACGGGGCAGGGCAGGTAAAACTGGCCCCGCCGGCCCCACGGGCGATACCGGTCCGCAAGGCCCAGCAGGCGCCGCGGGTTCCACCGGCGCCCAGGGTTTGAAAGGGGATGCCGGTGACACCGGCCCGCAAGGGCCCATGGGCAGTACAGGCGCTGCAGGTATGGCCGGCGTGACAGGCGCCACAGGCCCTACGGGCGTGACAGGAGCCCAAGGCATAATGGGCATGCCTGGGCCGGCAGGTATGCCTGGCATGGATGGCGCAACCGGACCCACCGGCCCGACTGGTGCTACTGGCGACACTGGTCCCACCGGACCTACCGGCCCGACTGGGGTGTATGAACCCATCTAAGCATCCTGTTCCCGGGTGACATGCACTCTTTGGGCAGGTTTCTTTTCCCGGATGCGAAACTTGCCTGGCAGACAAACAAAAACGATTCACGGGCGTGCGCGGCATCATACTGCGTACGCCCGTGCCCATAAGAATAAGCATCAAACGTTTCCCTGCAAGGAGTGGAGCCTATGTCTTTGAACGGCATTCCCGCCCCAGCAAACCGCGTGCGTAAAAGCTCTGCCGCTTTCGCAGCCGCCATTTTCCGCGTCTTCCTCTCCTGGCCTGCCTGGAAAGCACTATCCTGTCTCTATCTTTTGTTCAGCCTTGCGCGCATCGCCCTTGCCTTTGCCGCCACGAAAACCCCGGTGATCATGCCGGATTCCGCGCTGTACCTGCATCTGTCCCGTTCCATTTTTGAAAAGGGGGCGCTGTTGTTCCGAGGCCAGCCCATCCGGTATGCATACATCCTCTACCCCCTGCTGCTTTCTCCACTGCACTTGCTGCCGGACAATATCAGCCTTTTCAGGGCAGCCCAAGTGCTCAACGCGCTTACGATGCACCTGGCCATATTCCCGGCCTATTCCCTGGCCCGCGCCATCACAAAAAGCCACCATAGAGGACTGGCCGCAGCCTTTTTGACGGTGCTCATGCCCGATTTCCTCATGGCGGAACACATCATGGCTGAAAGCCTGGCCTTTCCCCTGATCCTTGCGGCCTGCTATTCTTTTTACAAGCGGTACGACGATCCGCCAAGCTTTAAAGGCGCCATATTGTGGGGTTTCCTGGGTTTTCTGCTGTACGCCTTGAAACCCGGCTATGCGGCGCTGCCAGCCTGTATTTTTGCTTTGCTGCTTATAGAATCCCTGCGCACCAGGAATCCGGACCGCTTGTATAAGGCGCTTGCGCCCGCGCTTGCCATGGCTGCTTTCCTCGGGCTGTATACGCTCCTTCTGCGTTACGGGCTGCACATGTCGCAGGAGCAGTCCACACTCTACGGCTCCCAGACGCATCCCCTCACCTTTGCCCATTTGCTGCAAACCTTTAATGGCCTTGTGATGTACGGCGCTTTTGTGCCGCTGGCTTTCGGTTTTCTGCCGCTGTATCTGCCCGCCGCCAATTTGCGCGCTTTTGAAGAGCGGGAACGGCGCTTTTTGCAAACGGCGCTTCTATCCATTTTGATCCTTATTCTGGGCACCGTGTATGTGATCTATTACGATGAATTGCAGGGCGGTGACCCCTATTCCGCCCGAATCCATGTGCGTTATGTGTCTGCCTTCCTGCCTATATTGATGGCGTTCATGCTTTCGCCAAACCTTAATGGCAAACGGATAAATGCAAAGCTCTTTGCGCTTTTCTCCTTTTCTTTTCTTTGCTTTCTCCGTTGGGACGGCTCCGCGCTTGTCAGCGGGTACAGTTATCCGGTGGACGCGCTGCTGCTCACCGCCGCCGCCGTAAAAACCCAAAGCTTCAACGGCGGGCTTCTCTGGCCCATGGCCGCGATGCTTTTCCTGGCTGTGATGGGCTTCCGCCTCTTCAAAAACGGCTTTGGAGCCAAAGAGCGCGGCGCCCTTTGCGCTTTCCTGGCGTTTGCCTTCCTCTTGAACGGTACGCTGGCTTTTGCGCTTTACCGCCATCATAGCGATACCACCCTGCCCGGGGAGGCCCGGGAAGCGCTGGCGCTTTCTGGCACGGGCGGAACATTGGGCGTGGTCCGGGACGGCGCATGCTTCTGGCCGGAAGCGGCGGAGTTGGACGTGGCCTCCCGCTGCACGCTGCCTGTGGTGGAGCTGGACGACCTCATTGCCCATACCAACGGTGACGGGAGCCTTTCCGCCTTTGTTCCCTCCGCTTATTGGCAGGAAAGTGCCGTGAACAGGATTCCCGTGCCTCAAAAGCTGATCCTCACCGGGGACATCCTCTATGCCGTGGTGCTCGCCGGGGATACGGCATCAAGCGCCGTGAGCACTTCCCAAAAGGGGTACGTGGTGGCGGATGTGCTTCCCGGCTCCCCGTGGATCCACAGCGGCCTTTCCGGCCTGAACCAGGGGTGGGTCCAGGCGGGCAGCCGCTTTACCCTGTTTGACGCGCGGCTTTTGCAAAAGGGGCAGATCACGCTGCGCCTTCAGTGCCGCGCCGGGGAGGGGCAGGGGCTTCTTACCCTGCGCTGCGGAAGCCAGGAGAAAAGCCATTCCCTGACGGCGGAACTTGGCTGGACAGAGGATACTATCATTGTGGAGGACACCTCAAAACCCCTGACGGTGGCTTTGGAGAGCAGCGGCAGCGTGCTGATACAAACGTACCTGGTGGAGTAGGCAGGGGATGTCATTCTGCTGAAAAAACCGTTTCCCGCATCTTCTTCCAAAACTCCATTCCCGGAGGGCAAACAAAGCATTGCGCTTCCCCCGCAGCGGTGATAGAATAAGCGCCGGCCTCCATCATCTTTAGGGCGGCTTATGCTATGAACGCAAAGCTTTGGGCGCATATAAAAAAGGACCCTGTGCTGTGGATCTCGGGCGTGCTGGCTGCCGGCACGGCCTTTCTTGTGCCCCCCGACGCCGGCTACGCGGGCTACATCGACCTGCGCACGCTGGCGCTTTTGTTTTCACTGATGGCGGTGGTGGGTGCCCTCGCCCGCCGGGGCCTTCTGGATGCCGCCGCCGGCCTGTTCATTCAAAAAGCCCGCAGCGTAAGGGGCCTAGGGCTGCTGCTGGTGCTGCTGTGCTACACAAGCGCCATGCTCATCACCAACGATGTGGCGCTGCTGACCTTCGTGCCCCTGGCCCTTGTCCTGATGCGGGAGGACGGCTGCGCCATGATGGTCACGGTAATCCTGCAAACGGCGGCGGCCAATCTGGGCAGCATGCTCACGCCCTTTGGCAATCCGCAGAACCTGTACCTGTATACCGCCTACGGTATGACCGGCGGGGAATTTATGAAAGCTGTGCTGCCCGCTGGCCTGATGGCGCTGCCCCTGCTTCTTGCGCTTGTCAGGCTTCTGCCGCGCATGGGCCTGGCCGTGCGGCTGCATGTTTCCGGGCCTGCCTTCCAGCCGGATGCCGCTACCCTTGCGCTGGCGGCGCTGTTCCTGCTGTGCGTGGCCGCGGTGCTCCGTCTGGTGCCCTGGCCCGCAGCCTTCCTCTGCACCCTGGCCGCGCTGCTTCTGCTGGACAGGCGCGCATTGAAAAACGTTGATTACGCCCTGCTGCTTACCTTTTGCTTCTTCTTTATCTTTGTGAAGAACCTGGCCAGGCTGGAAGCTGTAAAATTTCTGCTAAACAGCCTGCTTGCCGGCCGGGAACTTCTGGCTTCGGCCCTTGTGAGCCAGTTTGTCAGCAACGTGCCCGCCGCCTTGATGCTATCCGGGTTCACGGACAAAGGCAGCGCCCTGGTCACCGGCACCAATGTGGGCGGGCTGGGCACGCTCATCGCCTCCATGGCCAGCCTTATTTCCTTCAAACTCTACACCCGGGCCGAGGGTGCCCGGCCCATGCGCTATTTGATTTGGTTCAGCGCCGTCAATTTTGGGCTGTTGGCGGTGCTGCTGGCCTTTACGCTGGCGGTAAACTAGAGGACGGTTCAGGAGACGCCATAAAAATAGCGGGGAGGGAACTTTTTGTAAAAAGTTCCCTCCCCGCACCCATCTCTCAAAAACTTTATAAGGAAATTTTCATCTCAGCCGGCGGCGGAAACATAAGCCGTAAGGGGTACTTTCTCACACCGCTTCCCGGATCAGCTTTTCCACCGCTTTTTCATCGGTTGGCTGGTCAATCAGCGGCACGCCGTCTTTCAGCACGGGATGCTTGCGGTGGAACGTGGGCCGCTCCTCCCTGTAAATAACCCCCAGAGGGATCTTGTCATAGAACTCCATGGCCTTTTCCATGGCCTTCAGCTTATCGGAGGGGTCATGGTCCTCCCCCAGGAGGTAGGTGTGCTGCTGGTACCAGGCGAAGGTGTTCAGCTTGTTGAAGCTTACGCAGGGCTGGAAGATGTCCACCAGCGCGTACCCGGGATACTGAATAGCCTCCTTCATGAGGGCAACCAGATGCTTGGGCTGGCCGGAGAAGCCCCGGCCCACAAACCCGGCTCCGGCGGCGATAGCCAGCAGCACCGGATTCAGCGGCGTATTGATGCTGCCCTCCGCCTGCACGCCGGTCACCATGCCCTCCAGCGTGGTGGGGGACGCCTGCCCCTTGGTGAGGCCGTATATTTGGTTGTCGTGCACGAAATGGGTGATGTCCACATTCCTGCGCATGTTGTGCAGGAAATGGTTTCCGCCCTCGCCGTAGGAATCGCCGTCGCCGGTATCCACGATCACCGTGAGCTTTTCGTTGGCGATCTTTGCCGCAACCGCCGCAGGCAGCGCCCGGCCGTGCAGGCCGCAGAAAAAGTTGGCGCTGATATATTGGGGCATCTTGGCAGCCTGGCCGATACCGGCCACCATCAATATTTCATAGGGATCCTTGCCCAGCTCCTCCAAAGCCGTTTTCAGGCAGTTCAATATGCCAAAATTGCCGCAGCCCGGGCACCAGGCCGTCTCATGGGTGGCAAATGTATTTTCACTCATTCCGCTTTTCCCCCTTTCAGCCGCGCCACGATCTCCCCGGCGCTAAGCTGCCTGCCGTCGTACTTGAGCACAGAGCTCTCGCAGGCAATGCCCGTGGCCTCCCGGACCAGCTGGGCCAATTGCCCCGTATAGTTCTGCTCTACGTTCACGATGCGCCTGGCCTTTTCTGCCTTTTCACGAAGCAGCTTTTCCGGCAGGGGCCACACATCCCCGAACACCAAAGCCGCGTACTTTTCTCCGGAGCCCTTGTTCATAAGCTCCACCGCCTCGGAAAGCGGCCCCTTGAGGGAACCCCAGCCAATGAGCAGCGTAGCAAACTCCTCCGGGCCGATAAAGTCCGGCTCCTGAAGCTCTTCCTTCAGCAAAGCCAGCTTGCCCATGCGTTTCTCCATCATCTTGTTGCGCATGTCCGAGCCTTCAATGATCCTGCCGCCCTGGTCATGCTCGTCGCTGTCGGCGGATACAAAGCCCCTTGCCTTTCCCGGGACCAGCCGTGGGGAAATGCCGTTTTCCGTCAGCCGGTAACGCAGGTATTCCTTACCTTCCGGCAATTCCCGCAGGGGGGAAGCCACCTTTACCCGGCTCAGGTCAAAGGGCTTCACCGTGGCGGTGGCGTCGCCCAGGTACTGGTCGCTTAACAGGATCACAGGAATCTGATACCGCTCGGCGATGTCAAAAGCCCGGACGGTCTGGTAAAACGCATCCTCCTGATCCCTAAGGGCAATGACCATTCTTGGGAACTCGCCCTGAGAGGCGGAAATCACAAACTTCAGATCGCTTTGCTCCGTGCGGGTAGGCAGCCCCGTCACCGGGCCGGGCCGCTGCACATCCACAACCACCAGCGGGATTTCCGCCATGCCGGACAGGCCCAGCGCCTCTACCTTCAAAGAAAAACCGCCGCCGGAGGTGCCCGTCATGGCCCGCGCTCCGGCAAAGGATGCGCCGATGGCCATGTTGATGCCGGCGATCTCATCCTCCGCCTGCTCCACCACCACGCCCGTTTGATGGCTCTTGCCCGCCAGGTATTCCATGATGGACGTGGAGGGCGACATTGGGTACGCGGAATAAAACTTCAGCCCCGCCGCCAGCGCGCCCAAGGCCAGCGCTTTGTTGCCGCTTATGATCATGTGATCGGAGAAACCGCCCTCCAGGTGTTTGTACCGGCTTTCCGCCAGATCATATCCTTCCCTGACGGCTTTCAGGTTGATGTCCAGATACTGCGCATGCACAGCCTCCCGGAACACGTCTTCCGCCTTATCCAGGCTTTCCCCGAACAGCTTCAATACCACGCCTACGGCGATGCTGCCGCTGACACGGACATTGCCCAGGGCCTTGGCCCGCTCGTCCATGTTCAGCTTGATGGCCCGGGGGTCATCCACGTCCAGTTTATCATCGCACAGGATGAAACCGTCCTTCTTCAGCTCCCCCTTATGAAGCTCCACCGTCTCCCGGTTCAGGGCGATCATGCCGTCAAAGCTTTCGTTGTGGCCCCGGGCGGCCTCCGCCCCGAAGCGGATGGTGCAGAAATTGTGTCCGCCCCGGATCCTTGACATAAAGTCCCGCATGGTAAACACGCTATACCCGGCCCGCTTCAATAGCTTTTCCAAGATCGCAGCCGTGGTGTCGATGCCTTGCCCGGCCGCGCCTCCGATGAGAAGATTGTACAACCTCATTCCTCCCCCGCGATGTTTTCTCTTTTGATCCCGCGCCTATTGATTGCTGCCTTTTTGGCGCCGCGCACTTTTGACGGATGTCTCCTTGCGTCCGCGCCGCGCGGAAAGCGCTTCTTTCTCCTATTTTCTCCAAGACCCGCCTGATTCCCTGCAAAAGTGCCGGTCTACGATGATATAGTACACGCGCAGGCGGAGGGTGAAACAAAGCGCACGCCCCGAATATACGGTGCCCATACGAAAGAGAGCGGGTGGCCATCGCCCGGGGCAAGCCCCGGGCCGCGCAGCGTTCGTGCTATTTATGGTACCTTTCCCCCGCACCGATCTTGGCCACCCTGTAAAGCTGTTCCAGAAGAATGACCCTGGCCATCTGATGGGGAAAGGTCATCTTCGAAAGGGACAGTTTTTCATCCGCACGTTTTACCGCGCTCTCGCCAAGCCCCAACGATCCGCCGATCAGGAACACCGCCCGCTGGTACCCCCTGTGGGGCAATTCCTCCAGATGCTTTGCCAGCGCGGCGCTGTCCCACTGGGCTCCGTCCACGCACAGCGCGATCACATAATCCCCCGGTTTGATCCGGGACAGCAGCCGCAAAGCCTCCGTTTCCATGACCCGGCAGGCCAGGGCCCCGCTCTCCCCCGCCGGCTCCGGTTCGTCCGGGACGGCGGCCTCCTCCACGCGGCCATACCGCGAAAGCCGCTTCAGATACTCATCTGCGGCCTGGCGCCAGTATTTTTCCTTCAGCTTGCCCACGCAAAGGATCGCAGCCTGCATGAAACCTCCGCCAGGGGCGCTGCCCCCGGATCTCCGCCAAAGGGATATATCCCTTTGGAATCCCTGTATTTATGATGATGCTTTTGCAAAACAACATAGCGCATTTTAGCAATACGCCTTAGGGTGGAAAGCGAAAGGCGTCTTCGTTTCCCCGTCACCCCGGGAAGAATTGCAGCACATAGCTAGGCAGCAGCAGCAAAAGCAAAACCGCAGTCAGCAAAAAAACCGTCTTGCGGTTTTTCAGCCTGGTCTCCGGCACCAGAAGCACATCCTTGCGTGGCAAAACTCCTTTTGCCGAAACCAGCGGCCGCAGCAGCGCAATGAAAAGGAAGGTGAACGCAGCAGCCATGGCAAGGATGCCTGTCACTGCCGAAAAGAGTGCCGCACCATCCATGGCCTGCGCCTCCTGCGCCGAAGCCTCCACCCCCTCCAGCATTTTTTGCAAATACATCGATAAAAGCAGCGTGCTGGCATTATGGGTAAAGTGGTACACCATGGGCAGCTGCAAACCATTTTGCCTGATGGCCAGCAGCCCCAGCACAAACCCGATGGCGATATGCGCGGGCAGTCCCTCCAGCATGCCGTGCATCAGCGCGAACAAAAGCGCGGACAGGATCAGCGCCGTGCGGAGGGGCAATTCCCTGCGCAGCCCCTCCAGCAGCGCGCCCCGGAACAGCAGTTCCTCCAAAATAGCCGGAAGCACTCCTACCGCGATCATAGCCAGTATGATCTGCGCGCCATTTTGCGGCAGCGGCACCTCATACGCGTTCATCGGCACGTGGAGCGTATCCAGCAGCAGGGCCCACAGCGTCAGGTACAGCTGCAGCATCACGGCCCCGGCCATGGCCGCCAGCACCGTGCGCGCCACTGCGGAAAACGGCGGAAAGGCAAGCTGCGCCTTCAAAACCGGCATGTATCTGGGCCGGAACAGATAAATGAATAACAGCACCGGCAGGCCCAGGGCCGCGGCGCTCAACAGCATCGACAGCGCATAATACACTTCCGGCTGCCGCAATGTCTCCGTATCCACCAGCTGCATAAGCCCGGTCTCCAGCCCGAGCCTGAGCAGCACCGTGATCAATAGCAACGTAAGCACGCTGCGCGCGCCGACGGTCTTTTCCAGCCTGGACAAAGCAAGCCTCCTTCAAGCGTCAAACGCAGCACTTCATCTTTTCCATCCTGCCGCCGCGGATGATATAGACCCCGCCCACCCGGTCGCGCCAGGCCATGTCCACCGTCACATCCCGCCCGCACACGATACCCGCGCCGGAAAGCGCCCGGCAGGTAGTGTTGTAGGCCAGCTCCGGCAGATTGTTTTCCGCGCTCAAGTGTCCCAGCACCACGTGCCGGACACCGGCGTCCGCCAAGGCCAATACGCCCTCCGCGCAGGCGTCGTTGCTCAAATGTCCCTTGTTCCCCAGGATGCGCTTTTTCAGCGTCTGGGAATACCGCGGGTTCTGTTTGAGCATTTCGGGATCGTGGTTGCTCTCCAGCAGCAACAGATCCACTCCCGCCAGTTGGTTTAGCACATTCTTGCGCAGGATGCCCATATCCGTGGCCGTGGCCACGCTGAAAGCGCCGTGGCTCAGCCGGTAGCCCACTGGCTCCGCCGCGTCATGGGGGATCTCAAAGGGCGTCACGCCGATGTCGTCCACATAAAAATCCGTGTCCGGATAGAACTCCCGGCGGTTGCGGTCCTTCACGGGGCCAACGCTCCGCTCCATGGCGTACCAGGTACCCGGCGTGGCATAGATAGGCAAATCAAACTTGCGGCTTAAGATCCCCGCGCCCTTCACATGGTCCGTATGCTCATGGGTGACCAGGATGCCCGACAGGCTGGCCGGGTTCACGCCGATTTGGGCCAGGGCCTCTATCACTGTTTTTCCCGGCAGCCCGGCATCCACCAGCAGCCGCGTCCGCTCCGTGGCCACGTACAGCGCGTTGCCGCTGGACCCGCTGAACAGGGGGCAAAACACCATTTCCATCCGGCAGCGCTCCTTTCCAAAGGAAATCTGTTCCTCATTATATCGCGGTTTGGACAGGATGGCAATACAATGGCTTGCGTTTTCCAGAGACTTGGCCCATAATAAGAACACAACCACGTACCAAGGAGGATACACCATTGCCTATCGCCGCCGCGTCCAGCCTGTGGGTCAGGATCATCAAGAGCCACCGCATCGTAAAGCAGGCCACCATCCCCTGCACGCGGGATGACCCTATGGAGGCGCTTCAGTCCGCCTTGAAGGAACTGGACCTGTCCCGCCCGCTGTGGCTGAACAAAAATCAGCGCGAATGGGACGAATTCGGCCAGACGCGCTTTACCCAGGAGCATTTTGTGGAATCCGTCGGCTTCGACCGGCTGGAGATAGAGTATATCAACCCCCTGGCCCCCAAACAAAAAAGCCGAGACCCCCGCAACGAAGCCTGACATGCCAGGGGCTCCGCCCCTGGACCCCGCTCAAGGGAATATTATTCCCTTGAGAATCCCTTACCTTTATGAACTAGAGCCCTTCCCTGCCTCCCTTTGAAGGGAGGGGCCACCGATTGTCCCAATGGAATCCGTCCAATTCTTTACCGATAGTTATCCCGCAAATATTCGAATATCTTTTTCGCGATGGGGGCGGCGTCCGCGCCGCCGCTTTCCCCCTGCTCCTTGATGACGCTCACGGCATAGGGCATATCGGAATCCCCCAAAAAACCCACATACCAGGCATTGACGATATTTTCATAATTCACGGTGGTTTCGGCGGAGCCCGTTTTCCCGTATACGGTCACGCCGCTCACGTCGGCATTGTGGCCGGTGCCGCTCACCGTTACCTGGCGCATAGCCGCCTTGACGGCGGCGGCAATATCCTCGGGCATAGCACGCCTGTACACCTTTGCGGTATACTCCTTGCGCACAGCGCCGCTGTCATTGTACACGGCCTTGATAAGCCCGGGCTCCATCATCACCCCGCCGTTGGCCACCGCCGCGGCCACCATGCACATGTGCAGGGGTGTGGTCTGCACGCCGCCCTGCCCGGCCCCCGACCAGGCAATCTGCAGCTTGTCCCGCCCGGTGGTGGGATAGACGCTGTTTTCCACCACCAGGTCCCTAAACAAAAAATTGTCGTTGAAGCCAAAAGCTTCCGCCGTCTTGCGCAGCCGCTCGTCAGTAAGCTCCAGGGCAAGGGATGCGAATATATTGTTGCAGCTTACGGCAAAGGCTTCTGTCAGCGTCCTGTCGTTGTGCACAGCCCTTCCAAAGTCGGTGATGATCCCGGTCCCCACCTGCAATTGCCCCGTGCAGGTCAGCGTCCTTGTGGCAATGCCCGGCAGGTTTTCCAGCGCCGAAGCCATGGTGACGATCTTGAACACGCTGCCCGGGTAATACTTTGCCTGAATCACCCGGTTCCAGAAAGGTTTTTGCGGATCGTCGTCGCTGACCGCATCAATATCGTCGGGGTCAAAAGTGGGCAGGCTGACCATGGCCAGCACCTCGCCCGTTTGATAGTTCATCACCACAGCCGCACCGGCAGCGCCCTTGGGGAAGGCGTTCACGATGGCGGTGCACAGCCGGCTGTCCGCCGTCAGGCCCAGATTGTCGCCCTTTCGGTCGGCGCTGCGGAATGCCTGCAGCAGCCGTTCGGCGAAGGTGGTTTCAAACCCCAGCAGATAGCTGGACATAAAGGATTCCACACCGTTGGACACATAGTTGTCCCTGTCCCCCAGCAGGTGGACCACAGCCCGGCGGCTGCTTTCATCCGCTTGGTATACGCGCTCGCCCTGGGCGTTGGTGGTGGCAAGCACCACACCGTTGCGGTCCAGCACATCCCCCCGGATCACGGAAGATTTCCCTTCCAGCACCCGGGTGTTGCCCCTGTGGGAAAACCAGCGGTTCCCGTACACAGTGACGCTGTACCCGCCATAGACGGCCAGCAAGGCAAACATCCCCGTGAGCAGCAGTGCCAGGAGCCTGAAATTCATGCGCTGCTGTTTCATGGCGTGCCTCCTTCCCAGGCATCGGATACGCCAAGCCGGGCCAGCCGCGTATCTTCCTTCAAAAGATCTTCATTCCGGCTTGCCACGCCCTGAAGCATGCCGATCAGGCAAAGACAGCTTACCAGGGAGGTGCCGCCCTCGCTGACGAAGGGCAACGTAACCCCGGTGATGGGGATCAGCTTGATGACTCCCCCGATGATCACAAAGGTCTGCACGCCCAGCATCACCACGCAGCCCATGGCCAGCAGCGCGTGGAAGCCCTCCCGGGAAGCCATGGCGATGCTGACCCCGCGCCAGAGCAGGATCACGTAGATCAGGAGCACGCACAGCCCGAAGAGAACGCCAAACTGTTCACACAGCACCGCGAAGATGAAGTCGGAGGTGTATTCCGGAATATCCCTGGGCGAGCCCAGGCCCAGGCCCACGCCCAGCAGCCCGCCGCTGGCAATGGCAATCAACGACTGCACGATCTGAAACCCGCTGACAGCGTAATCGCTCCAGGGGTTTCGCCAGGCGGCAACCCGTTTTCTGACATGGTCAAACAGGTAATACCCCGCCACCGCCGCGCCGCCGCCGCCCAACAGGCCCAGGAGCGTTATGGACAGGTTGCTGGAGGAGGCGTAATACATCAAAAGTGTGGTGGAATAATATAGCAGCGCCGTGCCCAGGTCCTTTTGCAGCATCAATATGCCCAGGCTGGATACCGACAAAAAGAGCCAGGGAAGCATCCTGTGGCGGCTCATATAGTAAGCCAGCACGATCAGCAGCGACAGTTTGGCAAGCTCGCTGGGCTGCAGGGACTGGCCGCCGATCTTGATCCAGCTTTTCGCGCCGTTGATGGTGGTGCCCACCACAATGGGCAGCGCCAACGCGCCCAAAGACACAAAAATCAGCAGAAAGGCGATCCACCGCCAGGAGCGGATCTTATGCACAAGCACGATAGTCACCAGCATGCAGGCAAGCCCCACGCCGTAATGCAGTGCCTGTTCCAATCCGTACTCCGGCTTGATGCGGTACAAAAGCAGCACGCCCAGCGCGCACAGAAAATTGGTCAGGGACAGGAGCAGCTTGTCCGCCGGGAAAAGCCTGGGCAGCACCATGGTGCCGATATAGATCATCACAGGCACGGCAACCGCCAGCAAAAGCCCCTGGAGGTTGATCTCTTCCTTTTGAAAAGAGATCAGCAAAAACGCGCTGAAATAAAAAAGCATCATGACGCTGATGAGCATCCATGCCGGGTCGCGTTTCCTGCCTTTCATCCCTGCCGCCTCCCCCTGTGGAACAGCCCTCGCTTGGGCGGCGGCGCGCTCTGTTCCTCCGTTTCCCATTCCGGTCCGGGATAAGGCTCATTTTGTGCGGTATAGGGCGCTTCCTCCGGATATGGTTCCCCCTCCCCGTCCGCGGGATATCCCTCATCATACGGGGGTGCATAGGGTCCGGCACTTGGCAGGTAGGGGCCGGTATCCATAAAGGCGCGGAGCCGCTGGCGGTGGGGCTGCGTATCGTTGTCCCAGCCCGGGAGATATCCCTCCGGCGGCTCCTTGGCATCGGTCACCGTCCAGTCCGTATAGACGTAGCCGGGCTGGGCGGGCGCGTTTTCTTCCGGCGCATCCGGCTGGAATGCGGCGGTACGGATGGTTTCAAGGCCCATGAACAAGCGCATGCGCAGCACCGCATCCCCCACCGCAAGGCGGGAACCATGGTGCATCGTACCTTCCCGCCGGCTGGATTCCGGCTCCTGGCCGTCCACCGTAAATGTCTGCCCGGGGGCGGGGATCAGGATCAAGCCCACCCCGTCCACAAACCGGAAATCGCCGTGCCGGCCGGCTACGCCCGGGCATGGCACGCTGACATCGCAGCTTCGCAGGCTGCCAAACGTGCCCTCTCTGGGCAGGGGGATCACCGTGCCGGGCGGCAGCGCGTCGCTGCCCGCCAGCACCACCAATTCTCCCACCAGTCCCGCATCCGGAAGCTGCTTCAACCGCCGGCGCCTTGCCCTGGCATCCTTGCGCAGCCACAGAAAACTGCGCCAGACGATAACCACGGCCAGGAACGCAAACCAATACCGCGCCCCCAGCGCCATCAGCTCGTATGCCTGCGCCGGCATTCCGCCACCGCCTTTCCTCTGCCTAACGCATACAGTATAGCATAAAAACGATAAAAGAAGGTATTTTCTTGCTGTCTATGCAAGGCGGATGCCGGTATCCTGCCAAACTTTTGAAGCGTTTGAAGGGGAGGTGCGGAACGGCATGTTTTTACAAAAACCTCCTTCCTCACCCACTTGCTCTGCAGTTCGGTGGGTGTTGAAATGTGCTGCATGATGGATTATAATGATTGCAACTATTTTCCGGAGGTCATTGCATGGAGGAGATCCGGCTGGGCGACCGCATCAAGACGCGCAAAACGCATCCTTGCGGCAGCGATGAGTGGACGGTCATCCGCACGGGAGCCGATATCAAGATCAAATGTATGGGCTGCGGGCGCATCGTGATGATGGACAGGGCCGTGTTTTTGAAGCGCCGGAAAAAAGTAATAAGCCCTGGCCCGCCTTTTCCCACCGATCCTCCGCAAAACGGATAGCCTGCCTGCCCGATGGGGCGGGAAGGCCATTTTCTTGGTTATGCCGGAATATGGGGCCATTATTTAGAAGCCTCATCAAACAAAGGAGGCCGTTTTCCCATGAGCACCGAACCTGATAAAGATATCCAGGCGGAAGGCAATCAAGCCGCCAAGGCCAAGCCGAAAAAGGACGCGAAAAAAGAAATGATAAGCTGGATCCTGACGATTGTCACGGCTGTGGCTGCCGCATTGCTGATCCGCACCTTCTTGTTCGAGCCCATCCGGGTGGACGGCGAAAGCATGACTGACACGCTTAACGACACGGAACTGGTATTCGTCACCAAGCCCGAGTATTATCTGGGCACGCCCCAAAGGCAGGACGTGATCATCTGCAAATATCCGGACAGGAAAAACCAGTATTTTGTAAAGCGGCTCATCGCGCTGCCCGGCGATACGGTGCAGATCAAATATGATGTCCTTAGCCGGACGAATACCCTGTATGTCAACGGGGAAGCTGTGAGTGAGCCTTATTTGACCCCCACCCGCAACGACAGCAACAACTCCTACGGGCCCGCCACCCTTGGGGAAGACGAGTACTTTGTGATGGGGGACAACCGGGACAACAGCAACGACAGCCGGTATGTGGGTCCCCTCCACCGCAGCCAGATCGTGGGCCATGTGCGGTTCGTGTTCTTCCCGTTCAGCAGTATCCGCGCGGTAAAATAGGCATCAAGCGCGACCGCCCAGTCGCAAAGGGGGGATCGGGATGGCCAGGCGAAAAGAAAATGGGAAGGAAACCCGTCCCGTCGGTCTCCCCCTGCTTCCCCTTCCCGAAACGCAGACCGATCCCGCTGTGGAAGCCAAAAGAGCCCTCCGCGAGATCCTGTCGTGGGTCGCCGTTTTTGCAGGAGCTGTCTTGGTAGCCGCATTGGTGCAGTTTTTCGTGCTGGAGCCACTCCGGGTGGATGGCCGGAGCATGAATGAAACGCTGATCAATAACGAGTTCATTCTGGTCTCCAAGGCCGATTACTGGAGCATGGACCCCAAGCGCCTGGATGTGGTCATCTGCCGGTATCCCGACCGGGAGGACACCTATGTCAAACGGGTGGTGGGTCTCCCCGGAGACACGGTGGAGGTGCACAAGGATATGGTGCTGGTAAACGGCACAGCCCTTCACGAGGACTACATCACCTACCCCGCCGATTACGATTATGGGCCCATCACCCTTGGGCCAGACGAATACTTCGTGCTGGGGGACAACCGCATCCACAGCACCGACAGCCATGTGATCGGCCCCATCAAGCGCGACGCCATTCTGGGCCGGGTGCGGCTGGTGATTTATCCTCTGGACAAAATCCGAACGATCTCCGTGGGCCAGGAATGACTGCGGCCCCTGGGCACGCCTGCCAAAGAAACTGCGCCCCGCCCATCATGAGCGGGGCAAAGTTTGTTCTTCCATAAAATTCTTGTAAAAATAGGTGTAACTTTTCGGCTTTTTCCGCGAGTATAAGAATGTACACGCGGGCGCGGCGAAGGAGGGACCGGTTTGCAGGACGACAACGCCCTCATGCGGCGCGTGAAGGACGGCGACAAGCAGGCGTTCGAGGCGCTTGTCCTGCGCCACCGGGAATCGGCCCTCAAGTTGGCCGCGCGGTATGTGTCCGATCCCTACCTGGCCGAGGACGTGGTGCAGGAATGCTTTGCGGACCTGTACCTGCACGCGGGCGCCTACAGAACGGATTTTTCCTTCACCACGTTTTTAAGCGCGCTGGTCCGTCACAAAAGCGCCGATCTCATGCGAAAACGCAGGCACAGCCCGCTTCCCCTCACGGATGCGCCGGAGGGAGCGTCGGAGGAAACGCCGGAAAGCCTGTGCGTACGCCGGGGTATCTACACGGGGCTGTACAGGGCGATCGACGGTTTGAGCGCGCGGCAGCGGAAGATGCTGGTGCTCTTTGCCGTTCACGGCCAGGACTACCGCCAAATCGCCGCCGGTCTGAATATCACCGTCCCGCAGGTGAAGGCCGGGCTCCACCGCATCCGCAAAAAGCTGAAAAAAGCAAGGGAGGACTGGACATGAGCAACCAAAAAGACCCCTTGGCCGGCCTGTGGGCCGCCGTTGAGGAGAAGTCATGCCTGCTTAACGCCGCCGGGCTTTTGCTTGTTGCCCCCGAGACGCGGGAGCACAGCTTTCTCCGCCCCGTCATCGCCGCCGCCTGCGCGCTGGCTCTGTGGCTGATGCCCCTGGTTTCCGCCGGCGAAGGCATGCCCGCGCTTGGCAGGCTGGTATGGTAATCCAAAATTGATTCTTTGATGAGGAGGCCCTTTCCATGACCGAACTTCCCCCCATCCAAACGGCGCCCGGGAAAAAGGCGGCCAAACCCAAAAATACGCGCAAGGAAATCTTAAGCTGGATCCTTACCCTGGTAGCCGCGGTGGCTATCGCCCTTGTGGTGCGCACCTTTTTGTTCGAGCCCATCCGCGTGGATGGGGAAAGCATGACGGATACGCTCCAAAACGGGGAACTCATGCTGGTCACCAAGCCGGAATATATCTTTGGATCGCCCCAGAGGCAGGATGTGATCATCTGCCGGTATCCTAACCGCAAGGAATATTTCGTAAAAAGGCTCATCGGGCTGCCCGGGGACACGGTGGAAATCAAGTATGACAGCAAGGCCGGGATCAACAGGGTATATGTGAACGGCGAAGCGCTTGACGAGTCTTATCTGACGCCCTCCAGGGACAACAACCCCGATACCTACGGCCCGGTGACCCTTGAGGAGGACCAATACTTTGTATTGGGGGACAACCGGGACAACAGCAACGACAGCCGGTATGTGGGCGAGCTTCACCGAAGCCAGATCGTGGGCCATGTCCGGTTCGTGTTCTACCCCTTTGCCGGTGCCCGGACGGTGGAATGAACGTCACTCCCGGTTTTCGGGAAAGGTGACCGCCGCCACCGCCCAGCCCGTATTGTCCATGGATCCTTCATAGGCGCAGCCTTCGGGCAGTGAAAAGGATGCGCTACCTTCCCAAGGCTTGGCCAGAACGGCATAGCGGGGGATCCCGTTTTCATAATAGGTAATGCCGCCCGCTCCCCGCAAAAAAGTCAAGTAATCCTCAAAATTAAGGCCCAGCGCGCGCATTACCGTGCTGTGGGCCACCCCAACATACCGGAAATGATAGGCCTCGTCCTGATAGGGCGGGGCTGCTTTTTCGCCGTAACGGTGGATGAAGCCGAACCGCCAGGCGCTGTCAAGCAGCAGCCGCCCTTCCGGGGATTCGCTCAAAAGCGCCTGATCCGGCGCCACATTGAAGCCCCTGGCGATGCGGATGTCCGCCACATAGGGCAGCTGATGCTCGCTTTCACCCGGCGCGGACACCTCCGCGGCCGCCCGTTCCGCCGCCTCGGCAAGCGGCATGGCCTGGGCGTACTGCCCAAGCCGCTCCATCTGCAATGCCAACTGTTGGGCATTGGAGCGGCTCCCTTCCCAAACAAGCCAGCAGGTAACGCCTTGCCCGCGGCCCAGATCAAACAGCTCCTTCAGCGCGGCAATCACCTGCGCGTCTGTGACATGCGCCATGGAACGGACGGCGATTTTTCCCTCCCCCATGGCGGCAATGCTCAGGGTGTTGGGCGGCGGCGCGTTTTCAGGCATGGGATGATCCTTGTCGATAAGCAGCAATTTCCCCGCCCACAGCGTTTCCTCACTGAAAATGGTGTCCTTGAGGGGCCACCCTTCCGGCAGCCCCTTGCGCAGGTCACCAGGCAGCTTCGCTGCGGGCGTTGCGGCCGCGGGGATAGGCTCCGGCGTGACCTCTGCGGAGGCGTATGTTTCCTCAGTGGGGCCGGGGATCAGGAAAGCTGCCGGCAGCACCCCCAGCAAAAGGATGGCCGCCGCCAGCAAAATGCTCCTGTATGCCCCCCGCCGCCTTCCGGGCGGTGGAAATCCCGCCATCAGCATAACTGCATCCCCTTTTCTTAACCGTGATGATCCTATTATTGTCCTTGGAAAGGGGCTTCATGCATGCCTTCTTTTATATTGTAAATGTTTGCCGGTGTTTCCTTGCACGGGGTGTTCCGATATGGTAAAATGCATGCATATGAAGTCAGGCTGCGGCGGAAAAAAGCCCGGCCGGATGGGAGTTTTGTCAATGCGCCGTCAGGGTTTGTTGTGGCTGTTTCTCCTTCTGCCGTGCCTTTTTTTTGCCGGCCCGGCATTGGGCGAATCCACCTATTCCTTCGATTCGGAAGGGATCAGGCTGTATATTCCGGAGGACTGGCAGGCGCTGACCCTTGCGAACCTAAGCGGGCGGGAAACGCAAATTGCCGCCTTGGGCACCACCCAGGAGGCGCTGAAGGCCAGTTTTCTTGCGGATGGCACGCTGCTGGAAGCCTTCCCGCCGGAGGGCGGACAGGTTTTTGTTAAGTCAAAGCCGCTCCCCGAGGGGACCGGCACCCAGGACGCTTACGCCATGACGGCACAGCAAAGGGAAGCTTTCCTTCTGGCCGTGGCAAGGGCCGGGGGATTTGCCCATGGTGCCTGGTCCGACGTGCTGCCGGAGTTTGCGGTATTTAGGGGGAGCGCATCCCTCCAGGCCCTTTCGGTAAACACGGTCACCTATGCCACGGCGCGCTATGGGCAAATGTACCTGGTTTCCATGAATGTCATCGGCCGGGATGTTTCCGCGGCGGATGAAGCGGCGCTTTTGAAGGCCGCATCCTCCCTTCTGTTCCTGGGCGCACGGCTGACGGCCGCGCCGGAAACGACGCCCATGCCCCGGGCCGCCCTGGACCCGAATCCCACGCCAACCCCCGTTCCCGCCGAGATCCGGGTGGCCCGGAACGATACCTATCTCGAACTGGATTATGCCCCTTCCACCTCCAGCGTATCAAAGCTCACGCTTACCGGCACCACCGAGCCCAACACACCGCTTCGGTACTACGTCAACAACAAGGGGTATGAACGGTTCACCGCCGATGGGGAGGGCCGCTTCACCATCTATGTCCGAACGCTGGCAAAAGGTAAAAATGTGGTGGCCGTCCACGCCATCGGCGAAAACGGCTATGGGGTGGTCAACTTTACCGTAGTGCTTGACCAGGCACGCTCCCCCCTGGCCGTCACGGAATTCCCGAAAGGGATCGCCGGTGCAAGCGCCGTGATCACGGGCTCCGTGCTCCCGGGGTCCACGGTGAAGGTAATGCAAAAATCAAAGACGTACACGGCCCAGGTAGCGGAGGATGGCGGCTTTGCCTGTGAAATTCCCCTGAACAAACTGGGCGAGAACGCCTTTACCGTGCGCGCTGAGACGCCGGGCTACCTGCGGAGCGACGAAAGCGTCGTGATATCGCGGGTGCTAAGTGACGCAGACCAGCAGGCCGCCTTTTTGAAAAAGGTGAAAACCGTAGCCTACGATAAGCTGATGGACAAGCCCACAAAATACGCCGGCTACGCCGTCCGGTTCAAGGGGCGGGTGCTCTCCCTTTCCGGAAGCCTTGGCCAGCCTCTGGCCGTGGTTGAGACTGAAAGCGGCGTTGTGGCGGTATCCTGCCAGGACCTTGGCGGGCTTGAGATTAACAAGGAAATCGACGCACTGTGCGAGCTTACGGGCGTGCTTCGCACCGTCAGCCTGGGCGGAGAAACGCGCTCCGTGCCGGAGGCGGACCTCCGCTGGCTTCTTTCCAATGGGCAATGATCCGAAAGGGTGGTGTTTTCCATGCGCAAAACCGTATTCCTCCTGATCTTAGCAGGGCTGTGCCTTGCAGCCCTGCCGGGCCTGTGCCAGGTGTTGACGTTTGAAAACATATTGGCAACGGTGGAGATCCCGGACTCCTACACCATCCTGACGCCAGACAACATGGAAAACTATGTTTCTTTCCTGCAAAGCAAGGGAACGGCAGTGGACGTGATGCTGCAAACCTTCGAAGCGGAGGGCATTCTGGTGCAGGCCTACGGCCCGGAGGGCGACACCTGCCTGCAGATCAGCGCGCTGAACGACCTGGACGCGCAGACTTATTTCGACATTGACCAGCACACTTCCACCGACCGGGCCAGATACCGCCGGGCGCATCTGGACGGCGACGCCTACAAGGCGCTGGGTGTCTCCTACGACAGTGCCGAGTGGCGCAACACCACAGCCTACGGGCGATTTTTGATGCTCAAATATGTTCAGCGCATTGGCGGCGCTGTGGACCACCGGGGTTTTGCCAGGCGTACCATCCGCAATGGTTATACCATCACCGTGGATTACCAGGTGTACGGCCGCTCTCTGGCCAGCAAGGACAACAACGCGCTGAACAAGGTCATGGATACCTGGCACTTCACCTCCGTGCTGCCCCTGCCGGGCACGGATGCCGAAGGAGGCGCCGGCGCCGGCGCCGTCACCCCCACCACAGCCAGCACCACCACCGCCACCCTGCGGACCGCCGTCACCGGGATGCCTCCTACCGAGACGAACGCTGCCTCCTTCACGGTGAAGGGCAAAACCACACCCGGCGCGGAGGTTATCGGTTCCGTGCTGCGCATGAACACCGCCGAACCCCTGCTGATAGATGATACCGCCGATAGATCGGGAAATTTTTCCCTCGCCGTCAAGCTGCCCCAGGAGGGCGTATATGTCATGGTGCTCACCGTTACGGTAAACGGCGAGGCTGTGGAAGAAATCAGCCTGCCTGAAATCACCTACAACAAAGGGCTGCTGCCCGTGACCTTTGACGAGGCCTTCCCCAGCCAGCTTACCTCCGACAAGCTGGTCATCTCCGGCAAAAGCGTCAGCGGGGCTGTGGTGCAATGCCTGGTCAACGGCGAAAACACGCAAAAGCGCGTGGGCAGCAACGGCAAATTTTCTTTTTCTATTAGTACCGCCAAGGAAGGCGACTATTCCTTTGTGCTGGTGTTCACCAAGAAGGGGCTGGATGACCAGCGGTTCAGCTTTACCGCCACCAGGGAATGGAGCGACAGCGAGCTTCGGGAAAAGGTCAAGGCGGAGGCCATCAAGCCTGCCCACACCGTTTTGACATCCAAGATCAACGGCTATACGGGCCGCGTGATGGGCTATACGGCCTATGTGACCAAAATCGAACAGACCGGCGACGGCGGCTGGCAAGTGTACATGGCCTTCCGCAAGGTCAACTCCGTGTACCGGGACCTCATCATCGTCATGGCGGATACGGAGCCTCCCGTGATGGTGGACTCCAAAGCGAAGATGTACGGCCGCTGTACCGGCATGTACCTGGTGCAGGATGTGAGCGGCTCCACGGAATATCCGTCCTTTGATCTACTTTTCTGGGACAATGAATAAAGCCTGCTTCCGGGCACCGGCAACCTTCGCATTCGGTTAGCCGGACAGCCGCAATCTATCTCCCTTATGCTGCTTAAAAAACGAATCTTGCTTTTATCCGTGCCCGCGCCGGGGGGAAATGCATCATGCACTTTTCTTCCGGCTTTTTTCCGTCCCCATGCCACGCCTGGCGGCCAACTCCCACGGCAGGTACATCAGCAGCCAAAAACCGGATACCATCAAAACCAGCAGCCCAATGTACCCCGGCCATCCTACCCACTGGTCAAACAGTGCGATAGGCGTATCCTCGGGGGCAAAGCGCAGGAACATATAATTGCTTTGAAGCAAAAAATTCAGCCCGAAACAGCAAGCCGCCAAGCTTACAAGCGCCGCGAGATTTTGGGGGAGCATGCGCATCCGGGGCCGGAAACCCTCCCCCGTGATCAAAAACAGCGGCACCAGAACAAGCAGCGCGTGGATGGCAATACTTTGCAAATATTGCAAGTTCATCAGGGGATAGCCGCTGGGTTCGGGGGTCAGCAGCGCCATGGCTGCGCCGGGCAGCCCGGCGGCGTAAGCAAATTCCTTAAAAAAAGGTCTGTCCGTATATACCGCCAGGAAATCCACCAGGATCATCACACCGCACAGGTGCACCGGCAGGTGCCGGGCCAGCTCATAATGGCCGATGGCCAGCAGCCACACTGTCCGTAGGGCCTCCAGCATCACGATGGCCCACGCCGTGCCGCGCAAAACCTTCCTGCGCGTCCTCCCCCCCAGGCGGCGGTAGGCCAGGACCGCAAGGAGTATCAAGGCAATGGTTACGGACAGCCAGGCAAGGTGCGCGGCGGAAAAATTCTTAACCGCCAGGCCCTGAGGGATATCCGCGTCATAAGTGAAGAAATACGCAAACAAGCAAAACCCTCCTCTTCCTGAGCCCTACGCTGCCCACACTTTCGTCCATTGTACAGGACAGCCGCAGGAAGTCAATAGCTGTCAGTCGGCCAAAGCGACATTTGGCGCATATGCCATTGAATTGGGGAGCCCGCGGTGCTATCATGCGATGGAACAAAGTTGAAAGAGGTGTGTGCAAATGGATCAGGAGCAGAGGCAGTACGTATGCCCCAAATGCGGAAACAAGCAGTACGAATCCGACCAGTTCCAGGCCACAGGCGGAAATTTCGCAAAGCTGTTCGATGTGCAGAACAAAAAGTTCATCACTCTTTCTTGCATCCAGTGCGGCTACACAGAGCTGTACAGGGCGCAGACCAGCACGGGGATGAATATTCTGGATTTCCTGTTCAAGTAATACTATTGTAAAATACTATTTCGTCCAACACGGCGAGGAATTTTCGATGCAGGACAAGGAGGCAGAGCGAAGCGTAGCAGCGCTACGCTGAGCGGAAGGTGACACAGTCCTGCGCGAAAAGAACCGCCGCAACGACGAAATAATATTTGGAAATAGTATAACGCAAAGCGCCGGACACTGTCCTGAAGTCGGGGAACGGCTTGTTCCCCTTCAGGCCATGCTGCCGGCGCTTTGCGGAGGATTGATCTGTCCGGGCCGGGGCATCATCCCCTGCTGCTTTTCTTATCCCAGATAGGCTTCCTTCACCACATCGTTCTTCAGCAGCTCCCGGCCCGTGCCGGTGAGGGTGATGGACCCGGTCTGCAGCACATAGCCCCGATGGGACACCTTCAGGGCTTTTTTGGCGTTCTGCTCCACCAGAAGGATGGTGATCCCCGCCTTGTTCAATTGCACGATGGATTCAAAGATCAGCTCCACCAGCATGGGTGCCAGGCCCATACTGGGTTCGTCCATCAAAAGCAGGGTGGGTTCGCTCATCAATGCGCGGCCAATGGCCAGCATCTGCTGCTCACCGCCGGATAGCGTGCCGCCCCGTTGGCGGAAGCGTTCCTTGAGGCGCGGGAAGGTGGCATACACCCGCTCGAAGCTTGCGGCGATCCTTTTCCCGTCCTTCACCCGGAAAGCGCCCATTTGAAGGTTTTCCTCCACGGTCAGGGCGGGAAAAATCTTCCGGCCCTCAGGCACTTGGGCGATGCCAAGGCCTACCACCTCATGGGCGGGCAGGCGGCTGATGACGCCACCCTTATATACAACGCGCCCCGTAACCGGGGTGAGCTGGGAGGAGATGGTGCGCAGCGTGGTGGACTTCCCCGCGCCGTTGGAGCCGATGAGCGTCACGATCTCTCCGGTCTTCACCTCGAAGCTGATGTCACGCAAAGCATGGATTTTCCCGTAGAAGGTATTCACACCTTCCAAGGCCAGGATGACCTCATCGCTCATGGCTGCACCCCCATTTCCAGGAGGTCTTCAAAGTCATCGTCCTCCTTGTCTTCTGCGCCCAGGTACGCCTTGATGACCCGTTCGTTGTTACGGATCTCATCCGGCGTTCCCTCGGCGATCTTTTCGCCGTAGTTCAGCACCGTGATCCTGTCGGACAGGCCCATGACCAGCTTCATGTCATGCTCGATGAGCAAAATGGTGGTATCCATCTCGGTCCGTATGCGCAGGATAAACTGTTTCATGGATTCGGTTTCCTTGGGGTTGAGGCCCGCGGCTGGCTCATCCAGCATCAGCAGCTTGGGCTCAATGGCCAGAGCCCTGGCGATCTCCAGCCTGCGCTGCTGGCCGTAAGACAAATTCTTGGCCAGCTCCCCCTCCTTGCCGGAAAGACCCACGTAGTCAAGCAGGAACAGCATCCTGTCGTAGGCTTCCCGCTCCTCCCTGCGCATCCTGGGCAAGCGGAAAACGATGTCGGCAATGTTGGCCTTCATCTGCATGGACCGGCCTACCAGGATATTTTCAGCCACCAGCATGTTTTGAAACAGCCGGATATTTTGAAACGTCCTGGCGATTTTGTAGGAAGCCACCTTTTCCGGCGTTAGCTTCACAAGGCTGTGCCCGTCGAATTTGATGCTGCCGCTGTCCACAGGGTAGTAACCGCTGATCATATTGAAGAAGGTGGTTTTCCCTGCGCCGTTAGGGCCGATAACGCTTACGATCTGCCCTTTTTCCATAGAGAAGTCCACGTTGTTGATGGCCGTCAGGCCGCCAAAGGTCTTGGTAAGGCCCTTCACTTCCAGCAAAGCCATACTATGCCCCTCCCTTCGGCGCGGCGGCTTCGGGCTCGGCGCGTTTTTTCAGGCCCAGCTTCTCCTTGATCTGCAATACCCGCTTTTCCGGCAGGATGCCGTTGGGGCGGAAGATGCACATCAATACCAGGATCAGGCCGAAGATGAGCCTTTCATACTTGGCGGGGTTCAGCCAGGCCGGCAGGTTCAAAACGCCCGAGGTGGTGAGGTTCGTAAGCCATTCCGATACGTCCTTCAAAATCTGCAACTGCAGCACTACCACCGCCATGGCACCGATGATGACCCCTTTGATGTTTCCGGAACCGCCCAGGATCACCATGCAGAGGATGACGATGGACTCCATAAAGGTGAAGCTGGTAGGATCGATAAACCTCTGTCTCGCCGCAAAGACTACGCCCATCATGCCGGCCAGCCCGGCGCCGATGGTAAAGGAGAGCAGCTTCATGCGCACCACCGGGATCCCCATGGTGCGGGCCACCAGTTCATCCTCCCGGATGGCCACCCAGGCCCGGCCGATACGGGAATTTTGCAGATTCCGCACCACGATCACGGTCAATACAAACAATACCAGCACCACGCCATAGTAGTGCACGGGACGGTCCAGCGTAAAGCCAAAGAGCATAGGCGGCTGGATGGGCGTGATGCCCATGGGGCCATTGGTTACGTTCACAGGCTTGTTGAGGTTGTTGAACAGCAGGCGGATGATCTCCGCGAAGCCCAGCGTCACAATGGCCAGATAGTCGCCCTTCAGGCGCAGCACGGGCAGGCCCAGCAGAAAACCCACAAAGCCGGACACCGCCAATGCAATGATCAAAAAGAGCCAGAACCAGTTGCCGGACAGAGGGAATCCCCCTCCGGGAATGAAATAGTTCGCCTGGCTGGAAGCAAAGATGGCATAGGTGTACGCGCCCACCGCGTAAAACGCCGCGTAGCCAAGATTTAAAAGGCCCGTAAACCCTACCACAACGTTCAGGCCCATGGACAGGATGGCGTAGATGCCGATCATGGTGATCACGCTGGAGAAGATGCCCGAAGTCGCGCCCACGATGGGCATCACCACCGCCAGGTCCACGGCGGCAAGCAGCAGCCGCGTCCAGGCTGGCAGCTTGATCCTGTTTAAAACCAGCAGGGAAGCAAGAAAGAGGATAAAGGCAACCTTGTTTTCCTTGTCAAAGAGCAGCCACAGCGGCGCCGCCAGGATCGTAAGCGCCTGCAATACAAAATAGATGCGTTCCTTTTTGGTCAGGCTTTGAAAACGGTAGGAGGAAGCGTCCTTAAGGATGGGCCGCAATTTTCCCGCCATGCTACACCTTCTCTCCCACAGGTTTGCCAAGAAGACCGCTGGGCTTGAAGATCAGAATCAGGATGAGAATGGCAAAGGCCAGCACATCCTTGTACTCCGAGCCGAAGACCCCGCCTGTAAGCGCGCCCAGGAACGCCGCGCCGAACATTTCGATCAGCCCCAGCAGGATACCTCCCAGCATAGCCCCTGGGATCTTGCCGATGCCGCCGAACACAGCGGCGGTAAAGGCCTTCATGCCCAGGATGAAGCCGGAATAAGGCGAGATGGACCCGTACTGGATGGAGAACAGCGTGCCGGCCGCACCGCCCATGCCCGCGCCGATAAGAAAGGTCAGGGAAATCACCATGTCCACGTTGATGCCCATCAGCCGGGCCGTATCCCGGTCCTGGGCCACGGCCCGCATGGCCTTGCCCCATTTGTGCTTTGTGACAAAGAGCTGCAAAACCAGCATGATCACAAGGCACAGCCCCACAATATAGAAGGTCTTTTCCGGGATCACCATGGTTTCCGTAATCTGGATGCGGTTTTTGAAAAGCGTGGGCGCATACAGATAGAAGTTGCCATTCTTGGCCACCTCCACCATGCGGACCACGTCCTGCAGGATGAAGGAAACGCCGATGGCCGAGATGAAGGGCACCAGCTTGGGGGCATTCCGCACCGGCTTGTAGGCAATGCGGTCCACCGCCACGCCCAATGCGCCGCTCATGACCATGGCTACCAGCATAGCAATCAAAAGCGCCAACGTGGGGGACATGTTTGCCAGGATGCCCATGGATTTGAGCAGCAGCAGGACCTCCGTGCCCACGAACGCCCCGAACATGAACAGCTCGCTATGGGCAAAGTTGATGAACTCCAAAATGCCGTACACCATCGTGTAGCCAAGGGCCACGATGGCGTATACGAATCCCAGGGCAAGGCCGTCCGACAAAAGCTGCGGGATGCTTCTTGCCAGCGTTTGAAGGTTCAAAATTCACCGACCTCCCTTGCGGCCTTGGGGAGAAGGGCCAAGCCCCTCTCCCCACAAACCGCGCGGTTATTCTTTTTTCCGGGCCGCGCCCTTTACTTTTGCAGGTAATCCGCCACGGGGATGGTCTTGATGACCTCCGGCGGGTAGGCGGCTTCCTTGAAGCCTAGGATGTACACAGTAGCCTCAGTGTTGTCACCGATGGAATTGAAGGTAACGCCGGTGGCCACGCCTTCAAAGCTGCTGGTCATGCGCACGGCCGCGGCCACCTGCTCCCTGGTGGGCAGCGCCCCGCCGTTTTCCGCAATGGCGGCTTTCACGGCATCCAAGGTCACGTTCATGGCATCATAGCCGTAGGCGGAGAATGCCTCGGGGGCATGGCCGTACTTGGCATTGTAGTCCGCGGCAAAAACGGAGCCCTTTTCCGTGTTGGAGACATCCGCCGCCACAGAGGTGTAATATGTGCCGATCACCGCATCCCCGGCGATATTCACCAGTTCCGCGGAGTCCATGCCGTCCGGCCCCAGGAAGAGCACGTCGATGCCCTTCTCGTCAAGCTGCTTGATCAGCAGGCCGCCTTCTGGATAGATGCCGCCGAAGTACACGGCCTCCGCGCCGCTGGCACGGATCATCTCCTCCACAGCACTGAAGTCGGCCTCGCCGGCGGTGATGCCTTCATAGCCCAGCACCGTGCCGCCGATGGCCTCGAACCGCTTTTTGAACTCATCTGCGATGCCCTGGCCATAGGCGGTCTTATCCTGTAGGATAAACACGGTGGTCAGGCCCTGGCCGTAGATGAAGTCGGCGCCGGCGGGGCCTTGGGCGTCGTCACGGGCGCAGATGCGGCTGACGGTGGGCAGTCCGCGGTCCGTGACCGCCGTTGCGGTATTGGCTGGGGAGATCATGGGCAGGCCGCCCTGGTTGTACACCTCAGAGGAGGGGATAGCCACGCCGGAGTTGTAGTGGCCCACCACGGCCAGGATCTCCTTGTCCTCAATCAGGCGCTGGGCGATGGAGACGCCCACCTTGGGATCGGCCTGATCGTCCTGGGGCGCAAACTGCAGATCGAAGCCCAGGGCTTTGAATTCCTCCACGCGCTCATTGAGCGCCAGCTCAATCCCATTCTTGATGGATTCTCCCAAGGCGGATTGGCTGCCGGAGAGCGGCGTGGCGCTGGCGATCTTGATCACCGGCAGTGCCGCACCTGCCATGGCGGGAAGGGCGCCCGCCGTACAGCAAAGGACAAGCGCCAGCGACGCGAGCAGGGAAACGAATCTCTTCATGGGTTTACGCCTCCTCAATTTATTTTTCCGCGCTTGTGATATCAGCGTGCGGAAATTCCAAAAAAGCTCCCCAAAGCCGAAAATGGCCGTTGAGAAGCATCTTTGCTCCATTAATAACGCGATCAACCGGGGCGCACAGGAGCCAATCAGTTCTGTATCCAGGATTTGAATGAACGTCTTCTTTCCTTTGCAAATCCATTCATTCCTATCCGGTTGCTAAAGTATACGATATCGCCTGTTATATTGTCAAGTATGGCGCATATGTTTCTTATCCCCCGAAGGGCTTCAATCCACTCTTTTGATGTTTTTCCGCTGTATTCCTGCAAATAGAGAATATTCGGCCTTTTTTCTGCCGGCCAATGTTTACCCCTTTTTTAGAGATCAGGCAGGAAAAAGCAGGGCGCTCAAAGAAAAATAAAGACAGACATTGTGTGCCCTTTTAATCAAAAAGCGGGGCGTGACCCCGGCGACAGACAAGGAGAGTGCGCATGAACAATTTCGTCATTACCATTGCACGCGGTTTTGGCAGCGGCGGCAAGCAGATCGGCCTGAAGATCGCCGGCGACCTGGATATCCGGCTGATGGACAAGGAGCTTTTGCAATTGGCGTCCATCGAGAGCGGCATCAGCGAGGAGCTTTTCGCCCTGGCAGATGAAAAAGTCAACCGCCGCCTGCTGATGCAGGTGCCCGACCGGGTGCACTACGGCAACGTATTGACGCCGGAAAACAGCAAGTTCGTTTCGGATATCAACCTGTTCAATTATCAGGTAAAGATCCTGCGGATGCTGGCAAAGACCGAGTCCTTCATCGTGGTGGGCAAAGCGGCCAACTATGTGCTCAGGGATCTTCCCAATGTGGTCAGCGTCAGCATCCACGCGCCTTTTAACGACTGCGTGAAGACCATTATGGCGCGCTCCGGCATGACGGAGAAGGAGGCTGCCCAGGCGGTGCGCCGCACCGACAGATACCGCTCCGACTATCACAAGCACTACACCGGCCAGCCCTGGAAGGAAGCCATCAACTATGACCTGTGCCTGAACAGCTCCAGTCTGGGCTGGGATACCTGCGCCGAAATCATCAAGCAGTGCGTGGCTCATAAGCTTGGCATCAGCCTGGCCGATCTAGCAAATCGCCCGTGACGGTTCCCAGACGGAAAGGACAAACCATGGAAAGCCAGCGGGCCTATGAAAAGGTCATCGACCACATCAAGGGGGAGATCCTGTCGGGCGCCTTACGGCAAGGGCAGAAGCTGCCCCCGGAGCGTGACCTGGCCGAAGCTTTGGGTGTGGGCCGCAATTCCGTAAGGGAGGCGCTGCGCACCCTGGGGATCATCGGCGTTATCCAAAGCACCCAGGGAGCCGGCAATTATGTATCAGGCCGCTTCGACAAAAGCCTGGTGGAATGGATGAACATGATGTACCTGCTGCGCAAAACCGACTACCGGCAGTTCAGCGAGCTTAGGCAGGGGCTGGAATTGCAGGCCGCGCAGCTTGCCCTCATCAAAATGCCCCAAAATACCGTGGACAGCCTGCGGGAAATCACGGCGGAACTGAACCGCAGCCGGGATGAAAACAGGAACGCCGTGCTGGACAAACAACTGCATTACCTGATCGCTCAGGCCAGTGAAAACCAGTTGATCGTGGAAATCCTCCAGGCACTGTCCCACGTGATGGATACCTTTATCCAGGACCTGCGGCGCGAGATCCTGGTGGACGATGATGCCCGGGACCGCCTGCAAAAGGCCCACGAAAACATGGTGCTGGCCCTTTCCCGGCGGGACGGCGAACTGCTGGAGGCAGCGTACCGGGCGCATTTCGGTCTCATTAAAACCGCTTTGCACACGCCGGCGCCTTAGGCCAGTGAAACGACTCCCTTCTGAAAGGAAGCCGTTTTTTTGTTGGCATCTTCTATGAAAACAGCGCCGCAGTCCTCCCAATGCCTTCTGTATGCCGCCGCCCGGTATGAATTTTTTCCGGCCCTGGACAAACGCCCCAATCTGTGGTATGCTGTGGCCAGTTGCCGGGATCGTTCGTATCCTTTTTTCTTACCGACAATTGGTAGCACCAATTTTACGCTTCCGGGCGAGGGGGAGTCGCAAACATCATGGAAATCATCGTATGTATCAAGCAGGTGCCCGAAACCAATCAGGTGGAGGTGGACCCTGTCACCGGGGTCCTGAAGCGCGGAGGCGTGGCCTCCAAAATGAACCCTTATGACCTGTATGCCCTGGAAACAGCAATAAGACTCAAAGAAGACCACGGCGGAAAGGTGACGGTAATCAGCATGGGGCCGCCCCAGGCCGCGGCGGTGATCCGGGAAGCCTACGCCATGGGGGCTGACGCGGGCATTCTGCTTACCGACCGCCGCTTTGGCGGAGCCGACGTGCTGGCCACCAGCTATACCCTGTCCCAGGGGATCAAAAAAGCCGGAGATATGCAATTGATCCTTTGCGGAAAGCAGACCACCGACGGGGACACGGCCCAGGTGGGCCCGGAGATCGCAGAATATCTGCAGCTCCCCAGCCTGGCCAATGTGGTGGAGATCCTTTCCGCGGACGATGCCGCCATCACGGTCAGAGCGGATATGGGGGACGACGTGGAAACGGCGAGGCTCCCCTTCCCCTGCCTGATTTCCGTGGACCAGGAGATTTGCCAGCCCCGGCTGCCCTCCTTCGTCCGCAAGGCAGCCACGAAGGAAAAGCCCATCACCATGCTTGGCCTTGACGATCTTGACGATAGGAACGAGGCCCATTACGGCCTCACCGGTTCCCCCACCCAGGTGCAGCGCATCTTCCCCCCGGAGTCCGACGTCCATCAGGAGATATTCCGGGGAGGCGGTGCGGAACTGGCTGGAAAGCTGTACAGCGCGCTGAAAGCGAAAAAGCTGCTGCCCGCGCGCAAGGGAGGGATGGCCTGATGGCAAGGCTTGTGGTGCACAAGGAAAAGATCAAGGACCCGGAGGCTTTGGCCAAGATATGCCCCTTTGGGTCCATCCATGCGGAAGGCGATACCGTCACCATCGACAGCGGCTGCAAGATGTGCCGGCTGTGCGTAAAAAAAGGCCCTCCCGGAGCCGTCGAATATGTGGAGGACAGTCAGCGGCCCCTTCTTGACAAAAGCCTGTGGCGTGGCATCGCCGTGTTTGTGGAATATTTGGGCGGGGCGATCCATCCCGTATCTCTGGAGCTTCTTGGCAAGGCCGGCGGTTTGGCGCGGCAAACAGGCCAAACCGTGTATGCGCTGCTGCCCGGCAAAAACTTGCAGGAGGCTGGGCAAACGCTGCTGCACTACGGTGCCCGGGAGGTACACCTGTACGACCAGGCGGAGCTGGAAAGGTTCAACATCGAAGCCTATGCCGCCGTGTTCGAGGATTTCATTTTGAGGGTGCGGCCCTCCTCCATCCTGGTGGGCGCCACGCCCGTGGGCCGGCAGCTTGCCCCCCGGGTGGCTGCGCGGCTGCGCACGGGGCTCACGGCGGACTGCACCCAGCTGGAGATACGCGAAAACACCGATCTGATCCAGATCCGCCCAGCCTTCGGCGGCAACATCATGGCGCAGATCTTTACCCCCAACCACCGCCCGCAGATGGCCACGGTACGTTACAAAGTAATGGATACGCCGATTCCCAGCGCTAGGGCGGAGGGTGAGCTGCTTTCCTTTTCCCTGCCCGAAGAAAAGCTGAAAAGCCGTATGCAGGCGCTGTCGGTGCAGCCCAAAGCCAGGGAAGCGACCATTGAGGCCGCGGATGTGCTGGTGGCGGCGGGCAGGGGCATCAAAAAAGAAGACGACCTTGCCATGCTCATGGAGCTGGCCGGCCTTATAGGCGGGCAGCTTGCCTGCACCAGGCCCCTGGCGGAAAGCGGCTGGGTGCAGGCCAGGCGGCAGGTGGGCCTGAGCGGCCGCACGGTGCGGCCCAAGCTGATCATCACCTGCGGGGTGTCCGGGGCCATCCAGTTCGTGGCCGGAATGAACAAGGCGGATACCATCGTGGCCATCAACCAGGATGAGAAGGCGTCCATCTTTAAGGTGGCGCATTATGGGCTGGTGGGCGACCTATACGAGATCGTTCCCCAATTGATTGGTCTTCTGAAGAACGGAGAGGAGGCGGACGCATGGCTTACAAGCAACTGACGGAAGCGGATGTCACCGCATTGCGGGAGATAACGGGCGATCCGGACCGGGTGCTGTACGGTAACGATATCGGCGAGGACTACAGCCATGACGAACTGAGCGGCACCGTGCATTTCCCGGACGCGGTGGCGCTGCCCCTTGATGTTCAGGAGGTTTCCGGCATCCTGCGCTACGCCAGCCGGGAGCATATCCCTGTCACGCCCAGGGGTGCGGGCACGGGGCTGGTGGGCGCCGCGGTGCCCATGGAGGGCGGTATCCTGCTGGATATGAGCCGCATGAACCGCTTTCTGGAACTGGATGAGGATAATCTGACCATTACCGTGGAGCCGGGCGTGCTGCTGATGGAGCTTTCCGCCTACGTGGAGGAGCGGGGCTTCTTCTATCCCCCCGACCCCGGTGAAAAGACGGCTACCATCGGCGGCAATATCAGCACCAACGCCGGGGGCATGCGCGCGGTGAAGTATGGCGTGACACGGGATTATGTGCGGGGCCTGGAGGTGGTTCTCCCCAGCGGCGATATTGTGATGCTGGGGGGCAAGGTGGTCAAAAACAGCAGCGGCTATGCCTTGAAGGAGCTGATTATCGGCTCCGAGGGCACCTTGGCCGTGGTCACCAAGGCCATTTTGAAGCTGCTGCCCCTGCCCAAGCGCACCATCAGCTTATTGGTGCCCTTCCCCAGCCTCAGGCAGGCCATTGGCGCGGTGCCGGTGATCGTAAAATCAAAGGTCATCCCCACGGCCATCGAGTTCATGGAGCGGGAGGTGATCCTGGACGCGGAAACCTACCTGGGACGCAAATTCCCGGATCACCAGGCCGATGCCTACCTGCTTTTGCGCTTTGACGGCCTGACCGTGGAGGAGATCGAAAAGAACTACGAGGACACCGCCAAGCTCTGCCTTGCCCAGGGTGCGCTGGATGTGCTGATCTCCGACACAGCGGAGCGGGACGACTCCATTTGGAAGGCCCGGGGCGCTTTCCTGGAGGCCATCAAGGCCTCCACCACCCTGATGGATGAGGTGGACGTGGTGGTGCCGCGAAGCCGGGTACATGAGCTGGTGGACTATGTCCATCAGCTGCAAGCGGAAGTTGGCATCCGCATCAAGACCTTCGGCCACGCCGGGGACGGCAACCTGCACGCCTATGTGCTGAAGGACGATCTGCCCGAAAGCGCCTGGGAAGAGCGCATGCACCTGGCCATGGAACGCATTTACGCAAAGGCCCGGGAGTTGAAAGGCGAGGTCTCCGGGGAGCATGGCATCGGGTACGCCAAGCGCCCCTACCTTAACAAAGCCAAGGACGAGGCGGTCCTTAACTTGATGCGGGCGGTGAAGGCAGCTTTCGATCCGCAGAACATACTAAACCCTTGCAAGGTTTGCGGAAAGTAGCAAAGTCCTGGCTGCCGCAGTAGTTGCATAACCGCGTGGTGTTCATAGAGATGGCGCCCGAAGGTTCCCAAAGGGCGGCCGGAAAGCCCTTTCGCCGCGTCCGCAGACGCGAAATCCCTCTCGTTAAGTACAATATACAGTCTATGCGCTTAATACGATAACCCCAAAACAGGCACAAAGAAAAGGGGGGCCGCCGCGAACGGGCAGCCTCCCTTTTTTGCTATCGGTTAGGTCGTATGGTATCAGGTTTCCACTACGTTCATGGCGCTCACCAGATCCTCGATCTCCCGCTTGTTCACCAGGATGCCGGTTTCCCCGTTGAACGATGCCTGGTAGAAGCTTGCGTCATAGGGGTAGAGGGTCAGGGTCATTTCCGGGTAGGCGGCCGTGTTCCGGTGGAAGATCACAGTCATGTAGGGTTCGCCCGCGGGCGCTTTGTCCGTTGCGGCGTCCCGCTCAAGACCGATGAGCGCCTTGTAGAAATCCTTGAAGGTGGTCTCACCGATCTCTGTGCCGTCCTTGGTGTACACCACATTGGCGGTGGTCTTGCCGTCGTCGCCCGTCACGGTGGAACGCGCGATGGCATATTCGTTCGTCTGCCCGTTCATGGCTACGGTCAGGCTATCCACGGTGTCGATGGAGATCAGCGCGAACTGGTTCGGAATCAGGTTTTCAAGCGACAGCGCCGTCAGCTTCCCATACGCATCCGCGCTGATTGTAAACACGCGGGTGGATTGGGAATGGCGCATATACCAGGAACCGTCCTCCGCCTTGCCGCCCAGATAGATGACCAGTTCCTTGGGCTCCGTGACCGTAATGGCCTCCGTGGCCGGCGTGGGGCTGGGCGTGGCTTCCAAAGCCGCGGTCTCCCCGCCTGCTATGGCTTCCGGCGATGCGGTCTCCGGCGCCGCGGTTGCTTCCGGCGCGGGACCGAGCGTCGCGTTGGGATCGGGGGTGCCGGTGGCCTTGGGCACAATCTCCGTGTGGGAAATGGTGTAATCCACGGTGATCACCGCCGAGGGGTTATCAAGCCCCCAGGCTCCCAGCTCCTCCGGGGCGGCGCTGTACTCCACGGTGCTCTTGACGGCGGTGCCCGTCACGCTTTCAAGATAGGCGCTCACCTTTTCAGCGTCCAGGGGCGTTTCGCTCCCGTCCGCGCCCTGGGCGAACCAGGTATACAGGCTGGAATAAGAGTTTTCATTCCCGCCGGCGTATTCGGCCAGCGTCAGGTTCTGGTCACCGGCGGTGTAGGCAAGCTTCCCGATGGTGGATTTGTCGATGGTTGGGAAGTCTTCATCCGCAATCAGGCCATACAGCTTGTAGCTGAATTTGGCCGCCAGGGAGGAAGCCACCATGTACACGGTGGGGCTCCCTTCCACATAGGCGTAGGTCTCGCCGGTGACGCTGTTCTTGTCGCCCAGGTACAGGGTGGAGGCTGTGCCGTCGTTCAGCGTAGCGGTCACGGTAATGGCCGGCTCCTTTAGGCCGTACTCCTCCGCCTGGTCCAGGGTGTCGGACACCGTGCGGCTGGCGGTGATGCTCTTGAGCGCGCTCACCATGGCGGTGACCAGGCTTTCCTTGAGGGGGAAATTGGTGTCGTCTGCATAGTGCCAGGCGTCGTCCGCTTTTTCAAACCGCAGCGTCTCCCCCTGGTAGGTATAGGCGAGCGCTGTCAGGTTGTCCGTATCAAGGGCGAGGACGACGGGTTTTTCTTCCGTCGTTTTCTCCGCAGCCTCCTTGGCGTCATTGACGCTCTTGAGGATCAGGGTGCCCGCTACGAAAACGGCAAGGACCGCGGTGAGCACAAGCAGCCGCTTTCCTCTTTTCATCAGCGCTTCCTCCTCTTCACAAAGACGAAGATGCCGATCCCGATCACCACAAGGGGCAGGATGATGGTGATCAAGGCGCCCATCAGCCCGGCCGCACTGCTGGGCACGGTCAGCCGCTGGCTCATCAGGCTCTTGGAACGGATGGAGATGCTGTTGGCGCGCTCGCACATGAAGCCCAGGGAGTTCAGGAACAGGTCCTGATTGGCGCCGGACACCATCTGGTCGATGCTGCTGTCCAGGAACTGGCTGGTGCTGAACCAGACGATCTTCGTCTGCTTATCGTCATAGTTCTCCGTAATGGCCACGCCGATGTCAAAGGGGCCGGCAATATCCCCGCTTTCCTTTTCCAGCGTGGAGCCGTTGGTGACATTGGGCTTTGCGTAAGCGGAATCGGAGGTTTTCAAAAGGCTTGTGATGGTCAGGGTGCTGCGGTAGCTGTCCAGGACCTTGATCCCGTGGGCAATGGGCATCAGGGCGTACAGCTTGCCGGTGACCAGCGGCGTGGTGATCTCATGGCTCTGGATGTTGGGCAGCAGATAGTGGGAATAATTCCGCAGGGAGTTGTTGGAGTTGCCTTCCACCACCAGGCCGTTCACCGCCTGAACGCCGTAATTTTCCATCAGTTTGGCCAGCACGGGCATTTCCTTCTGGCCGTAGTCGGTAAGCAGCAGCATATGCCCGCCGTTTTCCAGATATTTCAGGATCATGTCCGCCTCGTCCTGGCTCAGATCGGAGGTGGGGGCATAGATCAGCAGGCAGTCGGCGTCCTCCGGCACGGCGTCCAGGGAAAGCAGGCTCAGGGACTTCAGCGTCATGTTTTCCTTCTTTACCGCGCTGCTCAAGTCGCCGGAAAGCTCCGTCTCGCCGTGGCCGCTCAATGCGTACACAACAGGCAGCGTTTCGCTGGTCACATAGTCGATGGCGCTGGTCAGTGCGTTTTCACCGTCGAAGCTGGTGTCCACGCTGCCGTTGTAATAGTAGTTGGAGTAGTCCTCCACATAGATCTCGCTGTTTTTGATCACCTGGCTGCGAAGCTCGCTCTTGACGATAACGCTGTTGCCGTCCAGCGTGTCGCTGGTGAACTCCTTGGTGAAGTTGGGCGAGGTCACGGGGTCCACATCCGTAACGGTGATCTTGTCGCTCAGCGCCTTATAGCGGGAGAGCATCTCGCTGATGGTCTTGTCCTCCTGCCCGCTCTGCGCCACCAGGTATAAGGTGACATCCGTTTTCAGGTTTTGCAGAACGTCGGTGGTCTGCTGGGATAAGGTGAAAAGCTGCTGGCCGGTGGTATCAAACTTGGTGTAGATGGAGGGAATCTGCCCCACAAACAGGTTCACCGCGATCACGGCAGCCACCAGGATCAGAGAAACCAGGATCGTGTATCCGCCGCTTTTGAAGGCCCTGGTCTGAAAGGACGAACCGCGCCGCCTGGCTTCCCCGGAAGTTTCTTGGGGACCCTTTTTAAGCCATTTCATCGTACGTTCCTCCTTTCATCAGCTCCACCTTCTCTTTTCCACGGACTGCACCGTGAAAAAGACGAAGAGAAGCGTAACAGAGATGAAATAAACGATGGACGTCAGGTCAAACATGCCGTTGACAAAGCTCTCCATGCGGTCAAAGACGGCCATGGCCCCCATGCCCTTGGCAAGCACGCCATCCAGGGCAGCGGGCTTCCAGGTGTAGAGCAGATAGAGCGGCACATCCACGACCACGGCAACGAGGACGGCGGTACTCCAGTTTTTCGTCATCAGCCAGATGACCACGCACAGGGCCACGCCAAGGGCCATCAGCGCGATCACGGAAGCCAGCGCCGTGGAGGACACCAGTGTCTGAAGCCCGGACATGAAGTAGCTCAGAAGCAGCGTGCAGAAGCACAGCACGGCCGCTACGATCTGATTCTCCGTAAGCGAGGACATGAACAGCCCGATGGCCAGCAGCGTGCATCCCAGAAAGAAGAACCCCGCCATGGTGCTGTAGGCCGCCTTCAGGGAGATGGTGCCGTATGCCTGCAAAATCAGCGCCGGGTATGCGGAAACAATCAAAAGGGGCACTGCCAGCACCGTCACGATGGCCAGGTATTTGCCCACAACCACATCCGTTACCCGTATGGGCAGCGAGTACAGCAATTGATCGGTCTTCTGCTTGCGCTCTTCCGCGAACACCCGCATGGTGAGAATGGGCACAACGATCAAAAAGATGAAATCCACATTGTAGATGGTATGCTCAAAAAAGGGGCTGCCCTGGCTGAACTGGATCGCAGAGGTAAAGATGCCGAACACCAAAAGGATGAAGGCGATGAACACATAGCCCATCATCCCGGTGAAGTATGCCTTCAGCTCGCGTTTATAAATCGCTCCCATCGCCGTTTCCCTCCTTCTGTTTATTGTCCGTTCCTTCCGCGGCGGCCTTCTTTTCAGGCGGCGCGTTCTCGCCTTGCTTCGCGCCGGTCAATTCCAGGAACACGTCCTCCAGGCTCGCTCTCTTCAGCGTCATGGAAAGGATGGGGCAATGCGCCTCCGCCATGCGGTAGAAAAGCTCCTCCCGGGGGTCCAGGTCGGCGCTGTAGGCAACGGCCAGCTCCATGGCTCCCTGCTCGCCTTTGGCAGCCGCCATCTCCTTGACAGAAAGGAAGGGCATGGCGCCGGTGACCTTGCCGATCGCCTCCGCCCCGGCCTTCACCGTCAGGGACAGGGTGTGGCTCTGCATGGCCTCGGAGCTCAGATTTTCAGGGGTATCGCTGGCCACCAGCCTGCCCCCCGCAATGATCAGCAAATGGTCGCACACCGCGCTGATTTCCTGCATGATGTGGCTGGAGAGCATTACCGTATGGCTCTTGGCCAGCATCTTGATCAGGTCGCGGATCTCAATGATCTGCTTGGGATCGAGGCCCACGGTAGGCTCGTCCAGAATGATGATCTCCGGGTCCCCCAGGATGGCCTGGGCCAGCCCCACCCGCTGCCTATAACCCTTCGACAGGTTCTTGATCAGGCGGTTCTTTACCTCCAGGGTGCCCGTTTTGCCCAGGGCCTCACGGATCTTTGCATCCCGTTCGCTTCGCGCCACATGCTTGGCCTCGGCCACAAAGCGCAGATAGTCGGTCACCGTCATGTCCGGGTACAGCGGCGGCTGCTCGGGAAGATACCCAATACACTTCTTGGCCTCCAGCGGTTCCTCAAAGATATCATGGCCGTTGACCAGCACCTGCCCCGTCGTGGCGGCCAGGCATCCGGTCATGATGTTCATGGTGGTGGATTTTCCCGCGCCGTTGGGCCCCAGAAAGCCGTAGATCTTTCCGGGCTCAATGGTGAAATTGAGATTGTCCACAGCCACCAAGGGACCGTATGCCTTCGTCAAATTCTTGACTTCGATCAAAAAGACCCTCTCCTTTTCACATGATGTCCGGGTGCATTATGACGCCGGAATATGAACAAATTTTGACCGATTTATGGATGAATTGAAAAAAACGGTACATTGGGCCTTATTGTCTGTTCTTACAGCTTTTCCAGCCGTACAATCGTCATATTTGCGCGCAAGGAAAGGGCCCCGGCCTTTCTTTGGCCGGAGCGGCACCCTTGAAAGACGGTCCGCTTTCAGTATGCTTTTGTTTGAGGTTTTCTATTGCAAGCCTTCTTCCGCAGGCTCATCAGCAGCAAAAGCGCGGCGCCGAGGGCGGCGACCAGGGCGGCTATCAACACGATCCAATAAAAAACGCCGATCCCCTCCCCGCCGAGTTTGAACCAGCCAAGCTTTTCATAGTTCAAAAAGAAATAGGGCACCAGGTCCCCGTTGAACCTCATGCCGGTCTGGGACAGTGCCAGGGCGGCCGCCGCATAGCCAAGGGGCGGGAGCATCCCATACAGCACGTGCCGCTTCCGGCCATGAAACCCGGTGCCGCACAGCAAAAAATCCGCAAGCGCCAGCAAGGGCGTAACATTGTGCAGAAAGATATTGGCGGGCGAAACCAGATAGCTTGCGGGCATCAGCGGGGCCAGCAGCAGGGCGAACACCGTAAAGGTAAGCAGGATGGAAACCGTAAAAACAAATTTCAGGGCGTACAGCCCTTGGGGAACGGTATGCCTGCCCTTGGCCGCCGCGTCCAGGGCGAAAAACGCCAGGCAGACCGCTGCGATGGCCAGGTTGCTCTGGATGGTGAAGTACAGAAAGAGAGAACCGCTGCCCATGAACCCGTCTTCATTCGCCGCCATCTGCAGGCCGATGCCCGTAAGGCAGCTACATACCGTACCTGCCTTCAACATAAGCCCGGTTATGAATGCCCTATGCGCCCGTGCATCCTCCCCCATCGTCTTTCCCTCCCGCTGCGGCGGTATTTTCCCATCAGACAGACATGCGTACCCCTTTACATTCTATGCCGTTTCACAACATTGAAGTTTTTGAAGCAGGGTACGGGGAGGAACTTTTTATATAGAGTTCCTCCCCGCCCCGGTAACAATCCCCTCGTGCCTTCCCAGGGAGCCTTCCTTGGCGCATTTCATCCCCAGGGTAACGCCCCCCGCCATTCCCCCATGCCAGGGAGAAATCATGGCGAATCCCGGCCGGCTTGCCACCGGCGTTATCGTACCGCTCTCCTGCTTTCCGAATAGATGTCTGATTGCTTTCTCATTATACTGCTTCGGGGCCGTGCTCATACTATTGGAAAATATTATTTCGTCCATGGCGGCGAGGGATTTTCGATGCAGGGCTAGGAACCGGAGCGAGGCGTAGCAGCGCTACGCTGAGCGGAAGACGACACAGCCCTGCGCGAAAAGAACCGTCGCAACGACGAAATAATGTTTGGAAATAGTATCACAAGTGGATGGGGAACGCGCACAAAGAAGCGGGAAGGGGGCTTTTTAAAAAAAGTCCCCTTCCCGCACCCATCCCCAAAAAACTTCATTCATTTGATTTCAAGATGTCACCGCTCCCGCAACTGCCGCAAAAGAGGAGGCGTAGGGCGGGTGCTTGCCTTCGCCGAGCGGTCATCCCGCAGGAAGCCTGTCAGCCTTTGCAGTTACACTGCTTTACCAGTTCATCCAGTGCATCGCCGCAGATAGCATCGCAGTTCAAGCAGCCCACGATCTTGTTATCCTTGATCACGGTCACGCAGGGCGTCTCACAGACATTCAGCCGCTGGGCGATACCGTTGGACTTATACACGTCCGCCTTGATGAGCTTCAGGTCGCAGTGGCACTGGCCGTACTGCTCCATTTCGCCCAAAAGCTCCCGGTCTCCCGCGACTGCCGCATTGTACACGTACACCAGGCGGGTGTCCTCGCCCATGACCTGGTTTTTGAACATTTCGCTTTCCGCGATGTATTTCTCCGCCGCGTAACCGGCGATGGCGCCGTCGCCCACAGCGGTGGCCACCTGCTTCAGGAACTTATCCCGCACATCGCCGGCGCAGAACACGCCGGGGATCTTTGTTTCCATGCGCTCGTTGGTGATCACGTACCCGCCGCGGGTCATGTCGATCATGCCGCGGAACAGCTCCGTGTTGGGCAGGTAGCCGATAAAGATAAAGCAGGTATCCACCGGCACATCGTCGATCTCGCCGGTTTTGGAATTCTTCAGCGCCACGGAACGCAGATGCTCTTCATCGCCGCGGAATTCCGCCACAGTGGTGTTCCACAGAAATTCCATCTTCTCATTCTTGAAGGCCTCGCCCTTGGCGATCTCATTGCAGTCCATGATGCCCTCGTCATGAAGCACGGACACGATCACCTTCTTGGCGAACTTCGTCAGGAACATGCCCTCCTCAATGGCCGCGTCGCCGCTGCCAATGACCATCACGGTCTTGCCTGTGTTGGCCGCCGCGTCGCAGGTGGCGCAGAAGGAGATGCCCTTGTCGTACAGGTACATGTTCTCGTTGGCTGCGCCGGTCAGGCGGGGCTTTCCGCCGGAGGCGATGATGACCACCTTGCAGTGAAACTCATTGCGGAAGGTTTCCACCACCTTGTCCTCGCCCTCAAGCTGAACGGCCTTCACGTCGGTCAGCTTGAAATCCACCCCGAACTTCTTGGCCTGCTTGTGGAACAGCTCCATCAGCCCAAGGCCCGTTTCCCCCTCGGGAAATCCGGGATAGTTCTCAATCTCGTTGGTGTAGGTGGCCAGGCCGCCCACCAGCGCCTTTTCAATGATCAGCGTCTTCAGGCGCGCGCGGCCGCAATAGATGCCGGCGGTCATGCCCGCGGCGCCGCCGCCGATGATGACCACATCATAGTTCTCAACCTTTTTTGCCATGACACTCGGTTCCTTCCATCTACATGAAGAATTTCGCCAGCAGCTTGCTGCCGATGAATGCGCCCACCAGCAGGAACAGCGCGAACACCCAGCCCGACAGGGACAGGGAGGCGATGCCGCTGTACAGGGCACCAATATTGCAGCCGCCGGCCAGCCGGGCGCCATAGCCCATGAGCAGTCCGCCAAGCACCGCTGCGACCACCTGCTTTATGGATTTGATCTTCTTGAATTTGAACTGGGACGCCAGCAGCGCGGCCAGCAGCGCGCCTGCGATGATGCCGAAATTCAGCATGGTGCCGGTGTGGCTCAGGATGCCGGCGTCCAGGGTGTTCTGCGCCCCCGCGGAAGAAAAGTAGTACCACTTGTCCACGCTTCCGCCAAACAGCCTGTACAGCCATGCGCCCCAGGTCGCAAACGTGCCGGACACACCCCAGGGGTTGCCTGAGGTCGCGAGCAGCGCGATCTGCATGATGGACAGAAGCACGGCACCGGTGATATAGGTAAAGGGATTCTTGAAAATCATCTTATAATAGCGGTTTTTGCTGATCTTCTCCCAGAACTGCTTCACAGTTTCCCTACCTTCCTTTCCTGGGGGTCAGGACATCATGGCCTGACGGAGGCGGACGGCCCTCACTTTTCGATGATGACGTCCCACTCGCCGTCGTCCACTTCTTCCACTTCCACGTTGAAGCCCTGCTTGCGGGCCCATTCGGGCACGTTCTTCATGGCGCAGCTATGGTCGATATGCACCACCAGGGTATCGCCGGACTTGAGGGACGCCATTTTCTTTTCCGTCTTCATCAAGGGCACCGGGCAAGCCTCGCCCAAGCAATCCAATTCGTATTCCGCCATTTTGTTTGTCCTCCTTTATTGTCGATTCCCGTATGACAAACGGACAGGGATCATTCCTCATCCGATGTGCCCAGTTTCTTGCGCTCCCACAGGTCCGCCGCCACATACAGGCATGCGATGATCAAGAGCTGGATCACGATGGCGCCCAGCCATCCGAACACGTCCGGCAAAAAGATCTTCGGCGCGCCGGCGATAAAGTGCAGGTTCCACCAGCCCATGTCATGGGCGCCCCACAGGGAGCCGATCACAAAGAACGCCAGGGACAGCACCTGCATGGCGAAGCCCTCGCCTACGCGCATCAGCGTACCGGAGGCGCAGCCGCCCGCGATCACCATACCGATGCCAAACATGACGCCACCCACTACCGTTGCCAGGCTGATGGGCATCACATAACTCTGGCCCGGAATCGGGAGGCCGTTGGCAAAGGCGCTGTATTTGATGGCCGTGAAGACGATGCTGGTGATGGCGAAGGCGATCAGCACCGCCTTGGTCAAGGAGGTGCTCCCCGTGATGCAGGGGTCGCGCAGGGAAGCCGTAAAACAGAAGCGCGATTTTTGCAGAATAAAGCCGAAGCATCCGCCGAACAGCCAGAACATGGCCACCATACCGGACTTGAATACGGCCAGAAGCACGCCGATAACAATCATCAGCGCAAATACGCCCAGGCCGATGGGCAGCTGGTTCTTCTTTTTCTTCTTGGCGGGCCTTGCCCTTACGGGGGCGGTTGTGGTTTCCGACATCCCGGCACCTCCCATGCCGCCATCAGGCAACCATGCATGCCCGGCGGCTGCTTTCACTGCTGTTCATTATAGCATGCGCCCTTCTCCGTGCAGTATTGAAGTTGCTTGTACTGTATTAGACATATTTATCACAATCCATTATAACAAGGATTGATGGCAAGTCCCAAGGGTGTTATAATAATTTCAAATACCATGTGTTAATTTGTTGACAATATGACACATGCTTTCAAGGAGGGAGAACACCCGGTGCAGTTGGAACATCTGGCTTTGTTCCTGAAAATCGCCGAAGAAAAGAGCATTTCTAAGGTTGCAAACGCATCGCACATCTCACAGCCGGCCTTGAGCCTGCAAATGCAGAAGATAGAGGATGCGCTGGGGTGCCGCCTGTTTGAGCGCAGCAATCGAGGAATACAATTAACAGATGCTGGCAATATAACAAAACGGTATGCCGCTCAGTTAATGTATACGTATGACCAGTTCCAGGAAGAACTGCACAACCTGCGCAACAACAACGAAACCTGCCGTGTGGCGGCCACGCGGGTGGCGGCCAATTATGCCATCCCCTGCGCGCTGATCAAGGCCAAGGAAAAATTTCCGCACTACACGTTTTCCTTGTCCTCCATGCCCTCCAAGGAAGTGGTGCAGCAGGTGCTGGCGGATCAGGTGGACATCGGGTTCATCGTAGGAGAAACAAAGGAGCATGAGCTCCTTTGCAAAAATGTTTTTTCAGACCAGATCGTGCTGGTTGCCGCCAAGGATTACGCGGTCAGGGAGAGCCTGTCCATCGACGGGCTCAAGCGTCATCCCCTGGTTCTGCTGGACGAGAATTTCAGCTCCTACCGGCTGATGGCTGGGCAGCTCAAAAGCATGGGGTATGATATGGCGGAATTCAACGTGATGTACCATATGGATTCCACCGAGTCGGTGAAATCCATGGTCATGAGCGGTAACGGACTGGCCTTTTTGCCCTACATGGCCGTCAAAAAGGAAATCTACCTGCAGCAGCTGAAGATCGTGGAAACGGAAAACTTCTGCCTCCGGTATGACGTGTCCATCGTCTATAAGCAGCGCACGGGGAATTGCAACTTTCAGATGGCCATGGTCAAGAAATATTTCGAGAACATGGTGCCCACCTCTATTTGCTAGTGTCCTCCCTGGGGAAAATGTGCACCTCCCAGATACCGCTGATGGGCTCCACAACCTTTGTGGGAAACTGCTGCTTTTTACAATAGGAAAGAAGCGATTCGCAGGTGCAGCTGTGATCGGTAACGATCATCACGCTCTCGCCCATGTCCAGTTGGGGCTTAAGCTCCATCAGCTTCATCAGCGGGACGGGGCACATATCCCCCAGGCAGTCAAGCTTTTTCATGCCACATTACTCCTTTTGTCTATTGTATCATCCCAAAGAAAGCGGGACAAGCATGATCTCTTTTTATCCGGGTCCGCCCGGGGCGGACGCTGCGCAAGCCGCAGCGGATGCCATAAGCCGGGGGCTCTTTTCGGCGGGGCATTATACCGCGCTTACGGAACGGTTTTTTCAAGAGGAGATGGGTGCCGCGGGCATCCTGCTCACGCCCAGCTGCACGTCATCACTGCACATGGCCCTGCGGCTTGTGCCCATCGGGCGGGGGGATGAGGTTCTCCTCCCCTCCTATAACTTCCCGGCAGCGGGCAACGCTACCCTGCTGTGCGGCGGGAAACCGGTGCTCTGCGACATTGACGGAAAAACGCAGAATCTTGACCTTCGGGATGCCGCCCGCAAAATTTCCAAAAGGACAAAGGCCATTATCGCGGTGCATTACGGCGCGGTGGCCTGCGACATGGAGGGGCTGCAAACGCTCTGCCGGGAAAACGGGCTCACCCTCATCGAGGACGCTGCCCAGGCGGTGGGGGCCACGGTGAACGGGCGGTATCTGGGCACCCTGTCGCGGTTTGGCTGCTTCAGCTTTCACGCCACCAAGGTGTTCCGCTGCGGAGAGGGCGGCGCCTTGTGCTATAAGGACGGCGACGCCGCGCAGGCGGCGCTGTACCGGGACAACGGTACCAACCGGGAAGCCTTCCTGCAAGGCGGCTGCACGGCCTATGACTGGCAGGGGCTTGGCGAGAGCATGCGCATGAGCGAATTAAACGCCGCGGTGCTGTATCCGCAGCTTATGCGCCGGGAGGAGATCATCCAAAAGCGCCTGGCCATCCAGAGGGCGTATGGCCTTGCCTTCCAAAACGCGGCGGAACGGGGGCTGCTTTCCCCCATGGCCGTGCCGGAGGGCTGCAAAACCAACGCCCACCTGTATTATGTACGCCTCAAGGACAAGCAAACACGCTTGCGGGTGCAGCATTCCCTGCTGGCATTGGGCATCCCCGCCCTGACCCACTACGTGCCGCTTCACCTATCCCCCATGGGCGCGGCGCTTGGCTACGGGCCCAATGACCTGCCCGAAAGCAAAAAAACCTATGAAACGCTTTTGCGCCTGCCCATCCACGAGGAAATGACGGAAGATCAGGCGTTCTTTGTGGCGGAAGCTTTTTTGAAGGCGGTGCAAGCATGACCCTGGGCGTGGTGATCCCCGTCTACCGCGGCAAGGACACCGTGGATGCCGTGGTGGAGGGCTTGTATACTTTCGCAAAGGCAAACCGCCTTCCCTGCCGCGTTGTCCTGGTGGAGGACCATGGCGGGGACGGAGGCCGGGAGGCGGTGACCGCCGTGGCAAAGCGCTTCGGCGGCGTCACCTGCGTGTTAAATGGCGGGAACGCGGGCCAGCAGAAGGCCACGTATCTTGGTCTTCAGCAGGTGCTTGACTGCGATGCGGTCGCCACCATGGATGACGACGGGGAACATCCCGCCGGCCTCCTCATCGAAATGCTTCAAAAGATCAAACAGGACTATGACCTGTGCTACGCCGTCCCCGTAAGGGCAGGCTCTCCCCTCTTTCGTAAGGCGGGCACGGCATTCCGGGATGCGCTGTTTTCCCTGTACACAAAAAAGCCCAGGGGTGTCAAGGTCAGCGCCTACCGGGTGATGACCGGCGAACTGGCCCGGAAGCTCGCGCCGGAGGAGGATGGCTTCATCTATCTTTCGGCGGCGGCCTTCCGGCATAAGCCCAAGGCGGCCTGTGTGTATTATGAGGCGGCGCCTTCCCGCCGCTCCTCCTACACCGTCAAAAAACTCCTCCGCCTCTATTTGGGCCTGCTTTCGCACTATACGCCCCTAAAAATTTTCCGCTCCAAAAAGCGGCGGCAGCCGGACTTTTCGTTCACAGTCCTGCCGGGAAAGGGGGAGCTATGGCAGTCCTGATGCTTCTGGGCGGCTCCAACGGTCAGTTAAGCGCCGCCCGCCGGATAAAAGCCATGGGCCATCAGGTGATCCTGGCGGATTATTACAAGGATCCGCCCGCAGCGGCGGTCTGCGATGCCCACGCGCAGGTCAGCACCTTCGACGCCGAAGCCTGCATCCAAGCCGCGAAGGAATACGGGGTAAACGGTGTGCTCACCTTGGGCACCGACCAGCCGGTGTATACGGCGGCCCTGGTGGCCAAAGCTCTGGGGCTCCCCTCTCCCATCTTGGTGGAAACGGCGGTAAAAGCCACCAACAAGCGCGCCATGAAGGAAGCTTTCCTCCGCTGCGGCGTGCCCTGTGTTCCTTTCGCCTTCCTCAGAGAAGGACAGGGACCGGAAGCGCTCTCCGCCCTTACGGCCCCGCTGGTGGTAAAACCTCTGGACTCCCAGGGCCAGCGGGGGGTTTTCAAGGTTTCCACCCCGGAAGAAGCGGTTTCCCGCCTTCCGGAAACGCTTTCCTTCTCCCGGGAGCGGGAAGCGCTGGCGGAGAGCTTTTATCTCTCGGACGAGGTGACGCTTTCCTGCTTCGTGTGGGAAGGACAGGTATATCCCCTGACCCTCACCGACCGGCAGCTGATGAATGACCCCGTGCACATCGGTGTGTGCGCCGCCCACCGCTATCCAAGCGTCCATACAGGCAGGGAAAAAGAGATTTCAAAAATCGCAAGTCTTGTCGCCAGGGCGCTGGGCGTCAGGGCAGGGCCCCTGTACATCCAATTGCTGGTGGGAAAGGACGGCATCCTGGTCAACGAAGCCGCCTGCCGCATCGGCGGGGCTTTTGAGGACGCCTTCATCCCTTATGTCACGGGCTTTGATATCCTTAACGCCGCCATCCGCCTGGCTCTTGGGGAAGCGCCGGACCTTTCGGCCCTTGATCATCTCTCCCCCGAAAGCGGAAGCACGCAAATCTCCGTGCAGATGCTTTTCTGCCGTCCCGGCCAAATTGCCTCCATGACGCCCCTTGAGCAGGTGCTTAAAATGCCGGGCATGCTTACGGCGGGCTACAACTTTGGCGTCGGCAGCACACTTCCCGTCCTGCAAAACGCCACGGCCCGGTTCGGCCACTGCGTGCTGGCAACGCGCCAGGGCGATATGGCGGAAAAAGTAAAAGCCCTATACCGCTTTCTTCGTGTGACAGACCCCACCGGAAACAATCTTGTCATCTCCCGGACGTATGATGGAAAAGAGGAAACGGATGCGTAATATTTTTGGAAAGGTCCAACACGCCTCCGTTCGTATCTTTGAAACGGATCGCCCCTTTGCTCCACGGCCCGTAGGGCGGGGGCCTGCCTTGCCGGAACAGGCTGATGGGCACCGCGGCGGAACACTCCCCGTAGGGCGGGGGCTTGCCCCCGCCGTTTCCCCCGCCTTGAATTGCCCCGCCCCGCGCCACAGGTCTCCAAGTGCGCATGGCATAGGATGGTATAAATCGCTCCCCTTTCTGTGCTGCCTTGCCGCCCTTCTTTTCCTGCTCCCCGGCTGCACACAAAAAAAGAAAGAAACGCTGAAAATCGCGGAACAATTCGGCATTGCCTACGCGCCCCTGCAGGTAATGAAGGAGCAAAAGCTGCTGGAAAAGGCGCTGCCCGGCGTGGACATCTCCTGGGTGCAGCTTGGCGGCCCCACCGCCATCCGGGAGGGAATGCTTTCCGGGGATATCGATATCGGCTTCATGGGCATCGGCCCCATGCTCATAGGGGTGGACACAGGCATGGACTGGAAATGCTTCACCGCCCTTTCCGCCAACGAGGTGGCCTTCGTCACCAACCGGGAGGACATCCGCTCCCTGGCGGATGTGAAGCCCGGCCAGCGCATCGCTGTCCTGAGCCCCGGCTGCACCCAGCATATCCTGCTTTGCATGGCCGCCAAGGCGCAGCTTGGGGATATGAACGCCTTTGACGCCCAATTGACCTCTCTGAGCCACCCGGACGCCATGAGCGCCATGCTGGCGGGGGGCGAGATCGCGCTGCACGTGACCACCCCGCCGTATACCGATTTGGAGCTTCAAAGCGGCATGCACAAGATCTTAACCGGGCAGGAGGTGGTGGGCGGCCCCTTCACATTCATCTGCGGTGTGGCCATGAACGATCTGTATCAGAACCGCAAAAGTCTCTATGACGTCTTCCGGGACTGCCTCCAAACGGCCATCGGCACCATCAACGGCGATCTGCCGGCCGCGGCCAAGGCCCTGGCCCCCGTGTACGGCGTGGAGGAGAATATGCTCCTTGAGGAAATGCGCTACGGCGGCGGCATTTACGGCACGGCGCTTTCCGGGGTTGATGCGTTTGCCGGGGCCATGACGGAACTGGGCCTGCTATCCAAGGCGCTCCCCCGGGAGGCATACGCCTTCCCGGACGCGGAGGTGCTGCCATGAATCTTAAAAAGGCCTTCTATCAAAAGCGCTGGGTAAGCCGCCTCTTCTTTCTGGCGGCATTCATCCTCCTATGGGAGGCCTCCGCGAAGCTTTCGGGCATCTCGCCGCTGCTGCTGCCTCCGGTGGAACGGGTAGCCGCCGCCTTGTGGACGGGTTTTATTGCCGGCACGCTCCTTCTGCAGACGCTTTTCTCGCTGGGTTTGATCCTGCTGGCCATGCTCATCAGCGTCCTGCTGGCGCTGATGCTGGGCATCCTCAGCCGCCTTTCCCCCTTTGCCCTGCGCTTTGCGGATACCCTCACCGTCCTGGCCCATCCCCTGCCCGGCATGGCGCTGTTACCCCTGATCATCATCTGGTTTGGCATGGGCACGCCCGCGGTGCTGGCGGTGATCGTCCACGCCTGCTTGTGGCCGTTGTACATCAGCCTGCAAAGCGGCATGCAAAACGCACCGAACGTCTATACGGACCTGGGCCGCAACTTCTCCATGGGCCGGGTTTCCATCATTTTGGAAATCCTTCTCCCCGCCGCGCTTTCCGAAATCCTTTCCGGGCTGCGCATCGGCTGGGCCAGGGCCTGGCGGGCGCTGATCAGCGCGGAAATGGTGTTCGGGGCCGTCGGCTCCATGGGCGGGCTGGGCTGGTACATCTTCAAGCGGCGCGCCATGATGGACGCCGCGGGGCTGTTCGCCGGCATCCTTGTGGTGGCCGCCGTGGGCATGGCCATGGAGGGGTTGCTTTTTGAGCGGCTGGAAAAGGCAACGCTTTTGAAGTGGCGCGGGGCCGGGGAAAAGGAGGGGAAAGCATGACGCTTGCCGCCCAAGGCCTGTGCAAATCCTTCGGAGAGCAATGCGTGCTCAGGGACGTGAGCCTTACGGTGGAAAGCGGCGGGTTTCTGGCCATCCTGGGCCGCTCCGGCTGCGGAAAGACAACGCTTTTGCGCTTGCTGGGCGGATTCCTCCCGCCGGATTCCGGCCGGGTGCTGCTTGACGGCAAACCAGTCACGGCCCCCGGCAAAGACCTGCTGATGGTGTTCCAGGGCTTTGACCAGCTTTTCCCCTGGCAGACGCTTTTGCAGAATCTGGTCTTCGCGCTTGCAAAAACGCGGCCGGAACTTTCCAAAAAAGAAGCCCGGGAGCTGGCTTCCCGGTGCCTTGGGGAGATGGGCCTTAAGAGCGCCCAGGACAAATACCCCCATCAATTGTCCGGCGGCATGAAGCAGCGGGGCGTCCTGGCCAGGGCGATGGCCCTGGCCCCCAAGGTGCTTTTGATGGACGAGCCCTTCTCCAGCCTGGATGTTTCCCTTAGGGAAAGCGCCCATGAGTCCCTGCTCACCCTGCGGCGCCTGACAGGCGCGGCGGTGGTGTTCGTGACCCACGACATCGGGGAAGCCCTTCATCTGGCCCCGGAAATCGCGCTGATGAAGCCCGAAAGTTTCGGCATTTTTAAGATCGTCAAAAACACGGGTCCCGGCCTTGGGGAGGAGTTGGCCCGGGAGCTTAAGGATTCACGCGGTATGCCCTGACCTTGTAGGGCTTGCCCAACTCTTGAACGATGCGCACCGCATACCCTCCGTTTTCAAATTCCCCCAGATACGTGCAATCGGTTTTCAGGTACTCTTCCACCTCCTCCACGTAGCGCGGGTTGCCATAGACCGCGTTGAAATCGGGCCTTCGGCTGTAGATGAAGTCCATCTCCTCCGGCCAGAGGATGACCTTGATGCCCCTTGTTTTCACATAATCGGCAAAGGACAGGTCGTTTTCTTTCAGATAGGAAAGGTTGCGTATATCCAGCAGCGCGCCGTTTTCAAAATAAAATCCGGCGTTCAGGTTCGCCAGCGTTTTTTCCCCGGGGGCGGCATAAGCCGAGATCTGCAAAAGATAATCCTCATAGGAATAGGCCAGCGCCGGCGCAAAGGAGAGGGCGGAAGAGACGGCAAACACAGCCGTCAAGGCAATCAGGGCCGCTTTGCGCAGGGGCACCCGGGAAAGCAGGGGCGGCAGCAGCAGGAAGCAGGGAAGCATCCAAAGCGCCGCGCTCAGTTGATTGTACCGGCCGATGAGGACGGTCCCCAGCACCGCTCCCAGGATCATGCCCAGACTCACAAGCAGCTTCCCGTCCTTGCCCCTCACCGCCCGGATGGCCGCCCAGACTGTGAGCGCGGGGAACAGCAAAAAATGCGCCTGGAGCTTTGGCAAAACATAGGTGCCGCTCACCCCCAGCCACAGCCTTTGCAAATAGGGAAGGAATTCCCTGAACTTTTCGGCAAACGGCACCGCAAGGCCGAACTCCGTATCCCCATAGACGCTGTAATGGGCAGGAAATTGGCTGTCAAACAGGAAGCTGATCCCCACGAAGCATGCGGCGAAAGCACCTGTTACGCCGATATATACAAGCAGCGGCTTAATTACAAACCGCCGCCTGGAAAGCATCAAAAACACCATTGCTGCGCCGCACCCCACGGCCAAAAGAAAGCTGTTGGGATGCAGCCCAACGCACAGGCCGGTGATGCAGGCCAATAATGCGGCCCGCCGGGCCGTAACTTCCCCCTTGCCTTTCAGAAAAACAAGGATCAGCAAAAGTAGCGCGCAAAACAGCAATATCTCCTGCCGGGCGGTATGGGCCGCCGTCAGAAACTGGCCATCCAGGGAGACAAGGACCGTCACCGCCAGGGAAATATGAAAGGAGGCCATCTCCCGGCTGATGCGGAAAACAAGGTACAGCGATGCCGCGCCGAAAAGCAGGGACAGGAGCCTTACGGAAAACGCGGAATACCCAAAGGCCAGCAGGAAAGGCATTTGCAGCAGGTGGAAAAGGATCTTGATGGCATGGGGATACCGGGGCTTCAAATCAAAAAAGGGTTCGGTAACACCCATGGAACCGCTTTCCATCATGTTTCTGGTGAGCCCCGCCAGCCAGCTTTCATCTGAGTGCACCAGCGGAAACCGCGTCAGGAAAAAAAGGTTCCCTGCGAACCAGGCCAGCAGAAAGAAAAACACAATCTCTTTTTCCCGCCTCGCAGACCGCATGTTCCGCCCCCCTTTTTAAGGATATTGTACCATATCCCCGTTTTTTATGGCGGCATTAAAAAGCGGTATGGTACATAAAACAACGTTATTACATTAACAAACCGGATTCAAGTATAATAGTGAAAGAGCCCAAACGGGAACGGAGGGTGATGAAATGACCTTCAGGCATCGATGGAAAGCGGCCCTTGCAGTGCTCATGCTGGCGGCGGCCGCTTGTGTCCTTACCGCCTGCAACACATCCACCTATGCGGATAGCGGCAAAAAGATCATACCCGCTTCTTCCCTTGCCCAATACATCGGCAAGGAAAACGTGGTGATCGTGGATATGCAGAGCGCGGAAAATTATTTGCAAGCGCATGTGGAGGGCGCCGTCAACATCACGCAGGAAGACATTGTGATCAATGTGCCTGTAAAAAACATGCTCACCTCCAAGAGCAAGATCCAAAAACTGCTGGGGGAAAAGGGCATCGGCAACGATACCCAGCTGGTGGTGTACGATGACAACAAGATGAACGCCGCCAGGTTCTTCTGGACCATGCTCATGTACGGCAGCCAGAATGTATTGGTGGTGGACGGCGGGCTGGCCGCCATCAATGCTGCAGGGGTTGCCATGACCCAGGTTGTGCCGGAGCCCGTACCTGTGGAGTATGTGGCCGGGGACAAGGATACGAAGTGGCTTGCCACCATGCAGGACGTATTGCAGCAGGTAAACGAGCCGGACAAGAACGTGGTGCTGCTGGATGTGCGCACCGACGCGGAATACGTTGCTTCCGGCAAGGTTCCCTCCTCCATCCTGTGGGACTATGCCGACAATTTCTACAAGGACGGCACCTTCAAGAATGTTGAGACCACCCGCATCAACTATCTGAACAAAGGCATGCCGCCGGAGAAAACCATCATCATGTACTGCCAGACGTCCATGCGCGCCGCACCCGTGTTCCTGCGGCTTTACGACGCCGGATACCGGAACATCAAGCTATACGACGGCGCGTATTTGGAATGGTCCTCCAATCCCGGCAACCCCATTGATATGCCCTCGGGTTCCGCAGCTCCCAGCAGCAAAGACGCATCCTAAAAAAGAAGGAGAGAACACCAAATGAAAAAGTTGTTAGCCCTCACCCTTGTTTTCGCTCTGCTGGCCACCCTGGCCGTGGCCGCCCTCGCGGAGGAAGTTTCCCCCGTGGTCAAGGAAAAGGCCATGGCTTACTTTGCCAGCTATGACGGCGCCAAGTACACCATCAAGGTTCCCGATCTGTTCGCCAAGATCGACGCCGGCGAAGAGATGCTGATCCTGGACATCCGCCAGGCTGACGCCTATGCCGCGGGCCATCTGAAGGGCGCCGTCAACGTGCCGTTTGGCATGACCATTCCCGAAAGCCTTTCCAAGATCCCCGATGATGTGCAGCTTTACATCTATTGCTACACCGGCCAGACCGCTTCCCAGACCACCGCGCTCCTTAACGTGGCCGGCAAGTTCGCCGCCAACGTCCAGGGCGGTTACAACAATGGCATCTCCGCCGTTGAAGGCTTTGAGAAGTACGTGACCACCGATGATGCTCCCGTGCTGCCGGACGAAACCTACGACGTGGACCCCGATGTCCAGGCCGCCCTCACCAAATACTATGAAGACATGGTTTCCAAAGCCGGAACCACCTTCGCCAACAACAACTTTGCCCCCGCCAGCCTCAAGGAAGTCATGGATGCGGAACTGGACGATTATTTCATCTACTCCGTTCGCCAGGCGGCGGATTTCGCCACCGGCCACATTCAGGGTGCCGTGAATAATCCCTTTGGCGCGGGCATGGAGCAGAATTTCGAAACCCAACTGCCCATGGACAAGAAGATCATCGTGTACTGCTACACCGGCCAGACCGCTTCCCAGACCACGGCCATCCTGCGGCTGCTGGGCTATGATGCCTACAACCTCAGCGGCGGCATGGGCAAGGACGGCGGCACCTCCGGCTGGCTGGGCTCCGGATTCCCCGTGGTTACCGACTAATCGCCAAACGTCATATAGAAACCAGACCCCGCCGCGGTTCTCCGCAGCGGGGTCTGGTTTTCTGCCGCAATACTGCTTTCAGGTTAACATAGTAGGGCGGGGGCTTGCCCCCGCTGAGGCTTGCCCCCGCCGTTTACACATCAGATCAGTTCCTGCCGTTCCGGCCCCTGCCGCCCATCCGGGCCGCTCCGCCTGCGCCGGCCATTAGGCAATCGTCCCCCAAGGGACAATCCTGGGCGTTCCCGCCGTTTTGCACAGCGGTATCATCGTTGCCGCTAAAGCGGCGGCCATTGCGCATACCCTGGCCAAGGCTGTTGTTTTCCTCGTTTCTGGAAAATGCGGCCAGGTGGCTTTGGGAAGCGTTTTTCAGGGCGGTGAAGGTGTTCAGGACATCCTCGGACAGTCCACCCTGGGCGATGAAGGCTTCATACATGGCGATGTTCGCGATTTCCGCCTGGACACCGGCCTGATAGGTTTCCTCAAGGTTCGCGGGCAGCACCACTTTGGCGGCGGCCGTATTCTCGGGAAGCTGAAGGCCGTAGGCCTCAAACAGGCGTGTTAGCAAAGCGATGTGCGTGGCTTCCGCCTTCAGGATGCTGCTGAAGGGAGCACCGGCGCCGTAGGCGTCCATAATCGCTGCGTATTCCGCCTGGGCCATGTATTCATCCTGCATGGCATAGGTCAGCATTTGCTCCAGGGTGTAGGTTTGGCCGGCAGCAACGGCCGAAGAACCGAAGTCCTCTTCCGCCAGGGATAGGGTTGGGACCAGCGCCAGCATGGCCAGCACCATCAAAGATGCCAATACTTTCGTAAATTTCATTGTGTGTCACCTCGTTTAAAAATTCAGCAACCTTTGCTGTACTGTAAGCATACCGTTCTTTTGTGTCTTTCCTTTGTCATAAACAGCAAAGGTTTGTGGCGTATCATTCCACGGCCACCGTGTGCGTTTCCACATACGAAGCCTGCTCCGGGGTCATCTTCCCTTTTTCCTTCAGGATGGCGGCCGCCGCTTCCGTCAGATAGTTTTCTTCCGCCGGCGTATAGGCAATACCCAGGTAATAGGCCACAAACATGCGCACGGAAGAGGTGCCGATCTCCACCTCCGTACCTTGCAGCAGCGTCTCCAGGGACTTCACCTGGAAGGTTTCCGCTCCGTCCTCGGGCAGCATAAAGGCCGCCTTCAGGTCTTCAAAGGGGATGCCGAACAAATCGCTGATCTCCTTGAAGGTGTAGGAGCCCCGGATATCCGCCGGGTCATACTGCACCGTCTGGCCGCCGTCCGTCTGTACTACGGTGTCCAATTTCTTGGGGATCTTGTCCGATTCCGTCTGCCACAGCCCTGTGGCCATGGTAACTGCGATCCCCGCCGCCACAAACAGCACAGCGATAAGAACGGTGATTTCAGGCTTGAGCTTCATGGCTTTGGCCTCCTTTGCGGGCGGATACGATGACCGTATCCTTGATGGGGCAGGCGGAACTGCTTGTGCAGGCATGGCAGCTTATGCACCTGGGATCGCGCACCGCGCCTTTTTCGGACACCTTGATATTCATGGGACAGGCTTTGTCGCACTTCTTGCAGTGGATGCAGGTGGAAGGCACCCGGCGGACAGGGAAGATGCGGATCAGGTTGAAAAGACCCAGCAGCGCACCATAGGGGCACAGGTATTTGCACCAGGGGCGCTCCACAAACAGCGACAGCACCGTAACCGCCAGCAGCACCGCGATGGCGGAAAACGCCACCTCACCTGTGAAAAAGTTGAACAATGCGTAATACGGGTCCACATCCTGAAAGACCAGTTTCCCCGCCACGGCGGTTTGATAGACCACCAGCGCCAGCACAGCATAGCGCAGGTACCCAAGGAGCCTGTCCGCTTTGGGCGGGATCAAGCGGCCGTACTTTTTGGGGAACAGCTTTTTCCCCAGCTTGCCGATCCATTCCTGATAGCTCCCCATGGGGCAGAAATACCCGCAGAAAATCGGCCCGAAGAACAGCGCCACCACAAGACCCAGGGCCATCAGGATGAAGGCCGCGCTGTGCAGTTTGGGCAAAAATTGGCCGGTGGCAATGAATTCATAGATGGTCACCACGCCGCCAAAGGGGCAGATGGCGTGCAGCGAGACCTCCGGCAAAAAGGGGATCACGATGCCGGCATCCTTCAGCGCCTTGGCCAGTGCGATGAGAGCGATCACCACAAAAATGCTGATCTGCACCGCCAGGCGCACCCGCTGTGTTTTGTTTTTTCCTTTCAGCATAGGAATCACACTCCTTTTCAAATACCCTCTTCCGTCCGTAAAAATCGCTAGCGCACCGCTGCCGGTATCATTTTGCAGCGAGTGCGTATGCGTTTCCCCGACGCAAAAAAAGTATCATGAAAAAAGGGCGAAAGTGTGTCTTTGCCGGCGCGAAATGATGGAATTGGCGAAAAATTCAACAGCTGCGGAGCAAAAGGCGGTCAATAAGCAAACGTGTACACATACGGCTCTATGGACGGCCCGGAGGGCGTCACACGGTCCGCAACGATTCTTAGCTCGCTGTACTCCTCAAAGTTCATAAGCTCCAGCGTACCGGTGACCGACACCCAATCATCCGCCGTCAGGCCGGCGGTATCCCCGTACTGGCAGATGAACCCGATGGGATAAAGGTCCGCCGCACAGCAGGTCATCAGCTTGCGGATGGGGGAGAAGCACCCGTCGGCAAAGTATTGGGGGTCCTTCATCACCTGTCCCATGGTAGTCACGGTGAAGCCCAAAAAGGGTTCGGGATTGCCATAGATCTCCTCAAGCCACAGATATGTCTCCTCCTGGGGGATGGTAAGCGTCTTATTCCCGGCGTCGTACCCATGCAGCACGGTCCCCGCATAGGTGGCCTGCTTCATGACATACGCATTTTTATCTTCTTCCGTCCGGGCGGATCCCTGTGCAGAGGTGTTCTGGGCAAGCCTTTTCAGGATACCGGCGTTGTCCACCGACCAGCCAATGAGCAAAATGGGTACCAGCAGCACCAGCAGGTAGCTGTAATGCTTCACATGGGTGCGGGTATACAGGCTCCCGAAGGCCCGGATACCCAGCAGCGCCAGCATAACGGAAGCGAAGTAAAGATAAGGCACGGTCCTGGGCGTGACATAGTACATAAATGCGCCGGTAGCGGCCATCAGGAAAAGCATAATGCCCAGCAGGAAAAAGGTGATGCCTTCCAAAAGCATGCCAAGGTTGATTCTTTTCATTGGATCCACCCCCCAAGCCCCAGCAGGGAGGCCGCATAAACCACCGCGAAGCATACGGCAAAGATCACGACAGTCAGCTTTACAATAAAGCGCCTGGACAGATTGGAGGACATCAAAATCAGGTTTTTGATGTCCATCATGGGTCCGAACACCAGAAAGCCCATCACCGCGCCCATGGGAAGGCTGGCGCCCATGTTTTTGCCCACCACCGCGTCGGAGGAGGAGCACAGGGACAGCAAAAACGCCATCAGCATCATCAACAGCATGGCCCCCGCCAGGTGCAGCGGCTGAAACTTTGTCAGGTTGCTTCCCAGCGCCATCTGAAAGAAGGTGGAGATGGCAATGCCCATCAAAAGGAACTTGGCCACCTCGAACAATTCGTTCCTGAAATGGTTTGCCAACTGCTTAAGCTTCGCCCTGCCCCCCCGGTCTGTTCCCTCCGGGATGCAGCAGGCACAGGTAACCTGGCTGACCTGGCTTGCAAAAATGCTTCCCTTCTGTTTCACAAAAAACAGCCCGATGATCAGGGAACAGAGGATGCCCAGGACCACCCTTGCCAGCACTACCTTCCCGTTCCCGCCATAGGCGTAATAGGTGGACAGCATCACCACGGGGTTGATCACCGGGGCTGCTGTCATAAACGTCACCGCCGCCGGCAAAGGCACGCCCTTTTTTACCAGGCTGCGGAACACGGGGATGGAGGCGCAGTCGCAAACCGGCAGCAAAAACCCGCCGAACACCCCAAAGAGCATGCCGCCGATGGCGTTTTTCGGGAACATGCGCCGGATGAAGTCCACGGAGACAAACACCTGGATCACGGAGGAAAGCAAAATGCCCAGCAGCAGAAAGGGAATGGCCTGCAGCCAGGTGCCCAGGAACACCGTGACGGAATTGGGAATCGACAGCTTGAAGAACGTGAACAGATAAAAAGCGGCGACGATGGCCGTGAGCACCGTGAGGATTTTGATCGGTTCCCTGATGTTGGCGGAATACAGCACGGAATCAATAAGCGCTCCATCCGAAAAGGCCAGCGTATATCCGCCGCTTTGAATCCCTTTCAGCGACCTGCGGATACCCAGGAGCTGCTTTTTGTCCGCATCGCGGACCACCGCCAGGTCGCATTGCGCGGCCTGCTCCAATAGCATACTGCCCGTCTGGGAAAGCTGCGCCATATATTCCTGGCCGTCCGCCACCTGGATGACCCGCCTTAATTTGCACAGGCTATGAAGCGGCTTGGCGGACAGAATGGACAGGAGCCGCCCAACCGGCAGCATGCCGTTCCACTCGATCCAGATCTCCTCGGGCCGTGCCTTCATAACCGCTTCCCCCATGCGGGCGGCAAGCTGATCGTCTGTCTGGGACTGTACATCCCGGATGGGGACATACAGGGAATCGCCCTCCAGCGTTTCCATGCCCATCTCGAACTGGATAAACAGCCTGCTTGTGCCGTTCCCGCGCCGGGTGGCACATTGCGTGATAAAGGAGGTTTTGCCCGCGGACAGGGCGCCCGTCACCACATAGACGGATGATACACTTCTCTGACTCATAGATGGTATGGTCCAACCGGCTCCAGCGCATCATACGCCAGGGAACCGGATCGCGGTACAGCCCGCGCCTTTCATTTTTGGATTTTCCCCGTATAGTTGCAGCATTCGCAGCCCGCTCCCATACAGCAGGTGCAGATGCCCGGATGCTCCCGCACGTACTTATCCCAGTCAAAATCGGGCGAATTGAAATCGCCGTATACAAACCCGGAGGTTTTCTTGGCCTGCGGCAAGGGTTCGGTATTGGCCATCGCCTTGTCCGAAAAAAGCAGGTACTGCAGCGTCTGCGAAGCGGCGCCATCCTCCGGGAGCCCGTGCACCCGCTCAAAAATTGCCACCCGCTCCATGCAGGTGTCGTTGTAATCGTTGGTCAGGGTGCCGCTGTCCCTGTAGTAGCCCAGTTCCAGCAGCCGCTGCTTGAGGGCCAGCACCGCATCGCCGGCATCGCCCTTTTGCAGCGGCCGGTAGGACAGCGCTTCCGCCGGCACATGGACAACGGTCAAAAATTGGGCCATGGCGTATCCTTCTTTATCACCGAAGGATATTTTGCAAAACTCGCCATCTTGCTCAAGCACCAGCACCAGCGTGCCGCCGGACAGCCTGTCCAAAATGGCGGAGGAACCGGACGCCTGCTTGCGTACGTTCAGCAAGCCTTTTTCCGTTGTCACCTGCGCCACGACCTCGGTCTCGCCGCCTGGCTGTACCTCCTGGGAAAGCGAGACGCCCGGAACGCAAAGCAGAGCGTATAGAAAAATCAGGACAAGGGCTCTTTTCATGCTATGGCCTCCAGTTGTGTCCGCCCGGGCTTCCTGCCAGGCGGGAAAAAACAAGTTCTTCCACATAAAAAGATTCTTCTTGTTTTTTTTATATCCTTCACCGATTTATTAATAAATCCGTAACATTATTGGGCAGCCACCGGGCAAGTAATAAGAAAACCACAGCAGCTCCCATGTCTGCAGCGCAGTTGCTATTGCCCGCGAAATATGGTATGATTTGAGGACAAAATGTCCGTGTCAGGCAGCCGGCGCGTTCCCGGAAACGGAAACGGCGGCGCGTTAAGCGGATGCCCGGAGGAGACCAATCGTGGATATCACCTTCCAATATGAGGAAATGTTGAAAGAAAGCGGCCTGAAGAACACAAAACAGCGTAAGGCCATCTTTGATATTTTGGCCATGAGCCAGCAGCCGCTGGCCGTGGAGGACGTTTACCTGACGCTGAAGGGGAACCGCACCGACGTGAACCTGTCCACCGTCTACCGTGCGCTGGAATGCATGAGCGGGAGCAGCGTGGTTAGAAAACTCAGCGTGGCCGGCGACAACCGCATGCGCTACGAGCTGGATAGGCCCACCCACCGGCATTACCTGGTGTGTGTACAATGCAAAAAGATGCTTCCCGTGGGCCATTGCCCGTTGGAGGCCTATGAAAAAGCGGTGGCTCAGGACACGCACTATGCCATTATGGGCCACCGGCTGGACATATACGGCCTCTGCCCCGAGTGCCAGGCCGCATCCCCGGACAAGAAAAAGGAATAGCGCCGGTTCCAAACTGTATTGCCTGTAGGGCGGGGCTTGCCCCGCCTCTTTTGTTTGCCGTTTTCCGCCGCGCTATTTCTTAAAAATCCCAGTGATTTCCCTCTCGTCCATTCCCCTGCCGATAAAAGTGATCATGCCGCCGGCCGTTTGCGCAGGCGTGATCCGTACCTCCCCCGGCACATACTGCACCTGCCACCAGGCGCCCTTGCCGCGCACGATGCCCTTGGCCCGTATCACACTGTCCCCGGCAGCCTCCATCCGTGCAAAGCACGCCTCCAATTCTCCCGGTGCAAAAGCTTTTTCAAACGGCAGGGTAAAGGAATCGAATACCTCCTCCGCGGCATGGTGGTGGTGCTCTTCGCATTCCTCATCATGCGGCGGCTCCTCCCCGCCTGCCGGGAACAGGGTACCTCCGGGCAACCGGCTGAGCACCTCTTTGGCGGTCAGGGTATCCCAAGGCATATCAAAAACGGCGGCGTGGCCGTTATGCGCTTTGACCGCGAGCCTCAAGGCCTCCGCCTGTTCCTTGGCATCCTGGCCGCGGCTGAACAAGATCACGTCCGCATGGCCAATCTGGTCTTCAAAAAATTCCCCGAAATTTTCCATGTACAGCCGGAACCGCTTCGCGTCCACAATGGTGATGCTGCCCGCGATGCGGATGTCCTGCTTTACCCCCGTGGCCTTGACGGCCTGTACCACATCGGACAGTTTCCCCACCCCGGAGGGCTCGATGATCAAAATCTCCGGATGAAAGTCTTTTTGGATCTGCGAAACCGCGTCGGTAAAATCTCCGTTCAGGCTGCAGCAGATGCAGCCCGAATTGATCTCCGTAACGCTCACGCCCAGCTGCTTCAATACGGCTGCATCAACGCTCACCTTGCCAAAGTCGTTTTCGATCAGCGCCACCTTCCTGCCTTCAAACGCTTCCGTCAGCATCTTCTGGATCCACGTAGTCTTTCCGGCGCCCAAAAATCCGGATACGATATATACATCCGCCACTGGTCTTCGTCTCCTATCCATTAAAATAACTGTGCATATATACGCAGCGCCCCTGCCCTAAGCTCTTCTCCTTCCCTTCATTCCGCCGCCCACCAGCAGCAGGACCAGCACAACGACCCCCATAAGCACAATGGTCGCGCCGGGCCGCAAATCGGCATAGTAGGACACGAACAGCCCGCCGATGGTAAAGAACACCCCAAACAAAATGCTGAATCCCACCGTTTGCCTGTAACTTTTGGCCACCTGCATGGCACAGGCCACCGGCAGTACCATCAGGGAGGATACAATCAGTGCGCCCACCGTACGCGCGGCCACGGAAACGGTAACGGCGGTCAGAATGGTAAACACAAAGCTGACGGTGCGCACCGGCACTCCGGCCAATCTGGCCGCCCGTTCATTCAGCGTGATGAAGAAAAGCTCCTTGTACAAAAGCAAAAAGACGGCAAGGACGCAAAAGCTGATGCCCATCACCAGGTACAGCTCAAAATCGCTGATGGCCACGATGCTGCCAAACAGAAAACTGTTGAAATTCGCGGAGCTTTTCACAAACCCCGACAGCACGCCCGCCAGGCCGACCCCAGCCGACATGGTGATGGCGATGGCCATCTCCGCATAGCGCGGCAGTTTTTTGCGGATAACTTCAATGCTCAGCGCAGACAGGACGCATACCACCACCGCCCCCGCAATGGGATTGACGCCCAGCAGCAGCCCCGCCGCCACGCCGGCCAGGGAGGTGTGGGACAGGGCGTCACCCATCATGGACAGACGCCGCAAAACCACGATCACCCCGATGCAGGGGACGATCAACGCCAGCATGAGCCCCACCCCAAAGGCCCGGCGCATGAAGTCGTACTGCAAAATCCCCATCATTCTTCCCCCTGCTCCGGCGCTTCCGCCTGGCTGTGATGGTGCCTGTGGACAAGCTCCTGCCGGATCTGCCCCTGCGTAAGCTCCATCAGCGACCCTTCCTCCAGGCAGAAAGTTCTGCCCGCATACGCGGAAGCCCGCTTCAGGTCATGGGTAACCATGACCACGGTCACCATTTTCTCTTTGTTAAGCGATGCCAGAAGGTCCATCAGGTCCTTGATGCCCCTGGCGTCAACCCCCGTGGTAGGCTCGTCCAGGATCATCACAGCCGGGTCGCCCGCCAGCATGCCCGCCAGCAGAACGCGCTGCTGCTGCCCGCCTGACAGTTGTGAAAACAGCTCCTTGCCATGGTCCGCCATCCCCGTAAGCATAAGGGCTTCGCGGGCCTTCTGCTTGTGTTCCTTCCGGACCGGCCGCATCAGTCCGATTTTGGAAAACAGGCTCGCCTGCACAATTTCCAGGGCGGTTGCCGGAAAGTTCGCGCCCACCGCCGTGCCGTTTTGGGGCAGATATCCAATTTGCGGCCAACGCCGGAATTGCCGCACATTTTGCCCAAACAGCTTCATTTCGCCTTTTTGCGGCAGCAGTTCCCCCAGCATAAGCTTGATCAGCGTGCTCTTGCCGGCGCCGTTGGGGCCCGTCAGCGCCATAAAATCTCCGCGCTCGATGCGGAAGGAGACATCCGCAAAAATGGGCTCCCTGGCATATTGAAATCCCACATGGGAGGCTTCAATCACTGTATCCATGGTTTCCTTCCTTTGTTCCGGCCCGGTCCCTGGGAATCCCATACCCGCAGGCAGCCTTTCCGGAAGGCAAATGCAATTTGTTTGCATTTTCGTATTATAGGGGATGACTGGCGGGAAGTCAATCCTTCCTGTCAACCGGCGCCTTTTGTTGCAAACATTTCAATAATATCTGGAAGCAATAGAAAGCATCCAAAAGGACGTGCCGCATCCCGTTTCGAAAAGCGTTTTGCGGCACGTCCCTTGGGGTATCCTGGCCGTTTATTTCAGCGCCTTAATCAGCGCGTCCAGGTTCTGGCGCATGACGGAAAAGTAATCCTCCCCCGCGGCGATCTGCTCGTCGGTGAGGCCTTCTATCGGGTTCAGAACCTCGGTAACGGCGCCGGTAGCCGCGGCGATGGTTTCGGCCACCTTGGGGCTGACCAGTTCCTCAAAGAAGATGGTGCTCACCTGATGTTCCTTGACAAAATCAATGATCTCCGCCATCCGGGCCGGGGTAGGCTCGGAATCGGGGGTCAGGCCCTCAATGGGCACCTGGGTAAGGTCGTAGGCGGCACAAAGGTATCCAAATGCCTGGTGGGAAACCACAATCTCCCTGTCTGGAAGCATTGCCAGCTCCTGCTTGAACTCCTGGTCCAGAGCGTCGAATTCCGCTGCACAGCGCGTATAGTTCTCCTCGTAATAAGCCGTGTTGCCGGGATCGGCTTTCACAAGGGCGTTCTTGATGGCTTCCATCTGCGCCTTGGCCTGAAGCGGGCCCAGCCACACGTGGGGATCATACGCTTCCGCTTCTTCCCCGTGGCCTTCCTCCGCCTCTTCCTCGTGGGAATGCCCGGCAAGCAGCGTCAGCCCTTCCGAGGTGTTTGCAACCGTCAGGTCCTTGTTGGAAAGGGCTTTCAGCACCTTGTCCACCCAATGCTCCATGCCGGCGCCGTTGTACACGAAAACATCGGCATTTTCCAGCCCGACGATATCCGAGGCCGCGGGCTCCCAATCATGGGGCTCCATGCCGGCGGGTACCATGTTTACCACGGTGACCTTGTCGCCCCCCACCTTCATCGCAAAGTCATACATGGGGTAAAAGCTGGCGTACACGGTAAGCTTTTCACCTTCGGCGGCCGCCGGGAACGCCGGTATCATGGCAGCCAGCAGCGCCAGTGCCATCAGAATACTTTTCCATCTTTTCATGTTTGTTCCTCCTTATTTCGGTGCGCGGAATTATTTAATGCAAATGGTTTGCATTTGCATATATTATAATTGCCGAATATGCTTCTGTCAATACGGCCTGCCACCAAATTTTTGTTTTTACAAAGTGGGGCCCGGGACAGCCGGGGGCGCGTATG
>JAEWVC010000020.1 GCA_023459275.1 Bacillota bacterium
TGGGGGGCAAACTGGGGGGGGGGGGCTTTTTTTAAAACACCCCCCCCCCGCACCCCGTCCCCAAAACTTTTATATTTAGGACATGTGATCCAATTCTTCCTGCAAAAGGGATTGCAGCTTCACGGGGTTGGCCTTGCCCTGGGTGAGGGCCATGGCCTGGCCCATCAGCGCCTTAGCCATGGTGAGCTTGCCCTTTTTGTATCCCTCCAGCATCTTGGGGTTGGCGGCCATGGCTTCCCGGACCGCTTTTTGAAGTACCTCCGTATCGCTCAATTGGTATAGGCCTTGTTCCCGCACAATTTCCTCCGGGTCGCAGTCGCGCTCCCACAAAAGGGCCAGCACCTTTTTCCCGGCGGAGGAGTTTACCTGCCCTTCCTCCAGCAGATCGGAAAGCTTAGCCAGGTGGGCGGGGGCGATGGGGATACCGGTGCTCTCCGGGGGCAGCAGCCGGAAGATTTCCGTAATCAGCAGGTTGCACAGCGTGACGGGCGCCTTGGTGAGCGCCGCGGCCTGCTCGAAATAGTCCGCGATCTCTTTCTGGCCGGTAAGCTGCTCGGCGGCGTAGGCGGAAAGCCCGTACCGCTCCATATAGAGCTCCTTGCGCTCGTCCGGCAGCACCGGGATCTCTTTTTGAAGGGCCGCAATGCGCTCCGGCGGGGTTTCGATGGGCATCAGGTCCGGGTCGGGGAAATACCGGTAGTCGTTGGCGTCCTCTTTTTTGCGCATGGAATACGTCTGGCCCGTGGCCTGGTCAAAGCGCCGGGTTTCCTGCACAATGGTTTCGCCCTTTTCCACGGCCTCCACCTGGCGGGCATACTCCTGCTCGATGGCCTTCACAACCGACTGGAAGGAGTTCAGGTTCTTCATCTCCGTGCGGGTGTTCAGAACCGTTTCGGCCTTTTTGCGCACCGAAAGGTTCACGTCGCAGCGAAGCGACCCTTCGTTCATCTTGCAGTCGGAGATGCCCGTGTAGGAAATTACGGCCTTGAGCTTTTGCAGATAGGCCGCGGCCTCCTTGGACGAGCGGATGTCCGGCTCGGACACGATTTCAATCAGCGGCACGCCGCAGCGGTTGCAATCCACCAGCGTGCCCAGCTTGTCGTCATGGATCAGCTTGCCCGCGTCCTCCTCGATATGGATGCGGGTGATGCCGATGCGTTTTTCCCCTTCGGGTGTTTCAATCAGCAGATGGCCGTGGTGGCAAAGGGGCAGGTCGTACTGCGAAATCTGGTATGCCTTGGGCAGGTCGGGATAGAAGTAGTTCTTCCTGTCCTGCTTGGAATAGGGCTCGATTTGACAGTTGGTGGCCAGCCCGGCTTTGATGGCAAAGTTCACCACTTCCCTGTTCAATACCGGCAGCGTGCCGGGCATGCCCATGCACACCGGGCAGCACTGGGTGTTGGGCGCCGCGCCGAAATCCGTTGGGCAGGAACAGAAGATTTTGGATTTGGTTTTCAGCTCCACGTGCACTTCCAGGCCGATGACCATTTCATAGTCCTTGACCATTACAGTTCCACCTCCCCGAACGCGTGCCGGTTGTCCTGTTCGTAAGCGTTGGCGATGCGGTACAGCAGCGGCTCGGAGAAGGGCCGGCCGATCAGCTGCATGCCGATGGGCAGGCTGTTTGCATCCGCCCCGCAGGGAACGGACAGCCCCGGCAGCCCCGCGATGCTCACAGGTACCGTATAAATATCCCCCAGATACATCTCCAGGGGGTTTTGGGTTTTTTCCCCCAGCTTGTAGGCGGTAGTGGGCGCCACGGGGGACAGGACCGCGTGGCAGGAGGCGAAGATGTCCGAAAACTCCTCCATGATCTTGGTGCGCACCTGCAGGGCTTTTTTGTAGTAGGCGTCAAAGTACCCGGCGCTTAGCGCAAAGGTGCCCAGCATGATCCGGCGCTTCACCTCCGGGCCGAAACCCTGGCTGCGGGTTTTGACATACAGATCATTGAGGTCCTCGTATTCCTCCGCCCGGAAGCCGTAGCGCACCCCGTCGAACCTGGCCAGGTTGCTGGAGGCCTCGGCGGAGGAGATCACGTAATAAGCGGGCAGCGCGTATTTCAGCGTAGGCAGCGAAACTTCCTTGATCTCTGCGCCTTGGGCCTCGTACCAGGCGGCCGCCTTTTGAACCGCGGCCTTGACGGAAGCGTTCAGCCCCTCTCCGAAAAACTCCTTGGGCACGGCGATCTGCAAGCCCTTGACGCCCTTGCCAAGTTCCGCCGTGCAGTCGGGATACGCCCTTGAAACGCTGGTGGAATCCTTGGGGTCGTGGCCCCACAGCGCGTTCAATACCAGCGCGGAATCCGGGACCGTTCTTGTCAGCGGGCCGATTTGGTCCAGGGAGGAGGCGAAGGCGATCAGCCCGAACCGGGACACGCTGCCATAGGTGGGCTTCATCCCCACCACGCCGCAGAAGGAGGCCGGCTGGCGGATGGAGCCGCCGGTATCCGAACCCAGGGCGAAGGCTGCCTCGTTGGCCGCCACCGCCGCCGCCGGCCCGCCGGAGGAGCCGCCGGGGACCCGGCTTATATCCCTGGGGTTGCGGGTGATTTTCATGCTGGAATTTTCGGTGCTGGAGCCCATGGCGAACTCATCCATGTTGGCTTTGCCCAGCAGCACGGACCCCGCATCTTTCAGTTTCCGGTAGGCGGTGGCATCGTAAGGCGGCACGAAATTGTGGAGGATTTTGCTGGCGCAGGTGGTTTTGATCCCTGCGGTGCACACGTTGTCCTTGATGGCCATGGGAACGCCGCCAAGGGGCGGCAGGTCTTCCCCCGCCATCCGGCGTTTATCCATTTCCTCCGCTGTTTTGACCGCTTCTTCCCTTGTAACAGTCAAATATGCGCCGATTTGAGGTTCCGCCTCTTCTATCCGGTCCAAATAGGCCATTGCCGCCTCTTTGGCGGAAAGAGCCTTGGTTTTCATCAGCCCGGCAAGGTCCGTAACCGTCAGGCGTGTGATATCGTTCATGTTCGCTCCTCCTTACTCCACCGTGCGGGGAACGGTGATAAAGCCGTCCTCCCTGGTGGGGGCGCTTTCAAGCAGCGTGTCCCGGTCAAACACTTGAAAGGGAATGTCCTCCCGAAGCACATTGCTCACCGGCACCACGTGGGCGGTGATGGGTACATTTTCGGTGTCCACCTCCGAAAGCTGGTCGGCAAAGGCGATGATGGCCTTCAGTTCGCCGCTCATACGCTTTTGCTCCTGGGGGGTCAAATACAGCTTGGCCAGCGCCGCCACCTGCTCTACCTGGATTTGAGGGGCTTCCTTGCGGTGGTGGGCCGTCTCCTCACCCTTGGAGATACCCAGCTTCAAAACGTCCAGCTGCGCCTGGTCCACATAATCCGGGGCCTTGGTCATCAGGCAGGAGGCGTCCTTTGTTTTGGGGAAGGCGATCACCTCCCGCAGGGAGTCCGCCCCGATGAAAAGCATCACCAGCCGGTCCAGCCCGAAAGCGAACCCGCCGTGGGGCGGCGTGCCGTACTGGAAGGCCTTCAGCAAAAATCCGAAGCGGTTTTCCGCCTCTTCCTTGGAGAAGCCCAGACCTTCGAATACCTTCTCCTGCACATCCCTTTGGGAAATCCTGATGGAGCCGCTGCCCAGCTCCACGCCGTTTAAGACCACGTCATACGCCTGGGCGCGGACCCGGCCGGGGTCGCTTACAAGGTATGGAAGGTCCTCCGAATGGGGCATGGTGAAAGGGTGGTGGCAGGCCACGAACCGGTTTTCCTCCTCGGAGTATTCAAACTCCGGGAAATCCGTAACCAGCAGGAACTGAAAATCATCCTTCCGGCGCAGCCCCAGCATGTCCCCCACCGCAAGGCGAAGCCCGCACAGCACCCGGCAAACCGTTTGAAAGGTATCGGCGCAAAAGAGGATGAAATCGCCGGGCTTGGCGTCCATCCGCTCAAGCAATGCTTGAAATTCCGCCTTGGTGAAGTATTTTTGCAGGATGGAGTTGATCTCTCCGTTTTCCCTGATCAGGATCCAGGCCATGCCCTTGGCCCCCAGGGAGACCGCCTTGTCGGTCAGCTCTTCAATGGTGCTTCTTGCAAACCTTTCCCCGCAGCCAACGCAGTTGATGGCCCGCACCAATCCGCCCTGATTGACGGCCTTCTGGAATACGGAGAAGGAGCAGTCCTTGGCCAAATCCGTCAGGTCTACGATGGGGAAATCAAAACGCAGGTCCGGCTTGTCGCTGCCGTAGCGGTCCATGGCCTCCTGCCAGGTAACGCGCAAAAAGGGGTGGGGCAGGCCGCGGCCCATGACCCTTTCGAAGATGTAGGTAAACAGCCTGACAAGATGCGCAAGCACATCCTCCTGGTCCACAAAGGACATTTCCATGTCCACCTGGGTAAACTCCGGCTGGCGGTCGGCCCGCAGGTCCTCATCCCTGAAGCAGCGGGCGATCTGGTAATACTTGTCGATCCCGCCCACCATCAATAACTGCTTAAAGATTTGCGGGCTCTGGGGCAGCGCGTAGAAGGTGCCGGGATGCACCCGGCTGGGCACCAGGTAATCCCTGGCGCCTTCCGGGGTGGACTTGGTTAGGATGGGCGTCTCCACCTGCAAAAAACCGTCCGCGGACAGGTAATCTTCCGCAGCCTTCTGCACCAGATGGCGGAATTTCAGGGCGTTCAATACCGCCGGGCGGCGGATGTCCAAAAAGCGGTACTGCAGCCGAAGCTCTTCCCGCACCTTGGTATCCTCCTCCAGGGAGAAGGGAAGGGGCTTGGCTACGGACAGCACTTCCAGGGCTTCCGCCTTCATTTCCACCGTGCCGGTGAGCAGCTTCGGGTTTACCGTCTCCGCGTCCCGAAGGCGGATGAGACCGGATACCATGATCACCGACTGTATACGCAGCCCTTCCGCCTGCTGGAAGTGCTCCGGCGGCACGTTGCGGGCGTCGAACACCACCTGCAAAACGCCCTCCCGGTCCTTCAGGTCAATAAACAGCACACCGCCCATGTCCCGCTTGTTCAGCACCCACCCCGCGGCGGTGGCCTGCATCCCGATATGTTCCTCCCGGAAAGCCCCGCAATAATGCGTGCGCTTCAATGTGCCTTCCTCCTTTATCCATCCCGGCGTAAATTTTGTATAAAAAAACGCCCTTCAATCCCTTGCTCTTGCTCGGGACGAAAGACGATGTCTTGCGCGGTGCCACCCCACTGGGCCGAAGCCCTCCTCATCAGCAACGGCAGGATATATCCCGCGATTGCCTCCGGCGAAAACGGGCCGGTCCCGTCCAAGTCTACCGGGCTTGCGCCTTTCGGTTGGCAGCTCAAGGCTGTTCTTCCCCGGAAGCTCCGTGCCGCCCTTTCACCTTCCGGCGGCTCTCTTGTGACGGAAAATTTCCGGCTACTCTTCCTCTCATCGCTTTGGGGCGAAACCGCCCCTATGAGATTTGAGGGTATTATACCCGCAAACCCGGGGCTTGTCAACGGGAGTTGCTGGCGGGAGGGGAGATTTTTGTAAAAATCTCCCCTCCCGTATCCACCTCTCAAAAACTTCATAAGGGGAATTCCGAACATTTTGCGGGACATTTGTCAAAAACCCGCAAGTTCCTGAAGCAGCGTGTCCAGCGCCTTTTGAAACGCTTCGTCCTGGGCGTTGTCCCGCTTCTTCGGGCCCCGCACATGCCCGCCGGCCCGCAAGCGTTTTTTCGTTTCATGGCGCTGGTTCAAAAGCGGCAGCAGGTTTTCGTCGGTGTAGCGCAGCCCGTCCTGCCGGAGCACATGCGCGCCCTTGGCCAGGCACATGGCGGCCAGCCCGTAATCCTGGGTGATCACCACATCCCCCTTGAAAACGCGGTTGACCAGCGCAAAATCCACGCTGTCCGCCCCGCGCATCACCGTGACCACCGTAACATCCGCCCGGGCGTATTCGTGGGCGCTGTCGCAAAACAGCGTCACAGGCACCCGGAAGCGCTTCGCGGCCGCAATGGCGATGTCCGTGACCGGGCAGGCGTCCGCGTCAATGAGCAGGTTCATGGTTCCCTTCCCTTCCGCATACAATGCTCCATCATCAAAAAGGAGTATCCGTCATGATGAATGCGCGCCATTATTTTCCCGGGGGCCATACCAGCCAGGGGTATTTCAGCCGGTTTGCCCATATTCTGCCCAGGGACCAGGTAAGGCGCAAGATTATTCTCAAGGGCGGCCCCGGTGTAGGCAAAAGCACGCTGATGAGCCGCGTGGCCGAGGAATTGCAGGCCCTTGGCCAGGCTGTGGAAATCTTCCATTGCTCCGCCGATCCCGATAGCCTGGACGGTGTCGCCGCACCCGGCCTTGGCTTTGCCATGATAGACGGCACGGCGCCCCACATTGTGGACCCTGTGCTACCTGGGGCGGCGGACGGGATCCTGAACCTTGGCGAATGCCTCAACGAGGAGTTGCTGGAAAAAAGCCGCTATCTCATCCGGGAAGCCATGGAGGAGATCGCCAGATGCTTTTTGCAGGCGTATGATTATTTGAGCGCGGCCGCGCCGCTTTTGGCGGGCAGCACCAGGGAGTGGCGGGAGCGCACGCCTCCCGGCGCCATGGAGGCCCTGGGGCAGGCGCTGGCGGACAGGTGGCTGCCGGAGGGAGAGGGCTGCGCTCGGGAACGGGAACTGTTTGCGCAGGCGTATACCCCCCACGGCCTTGTCTCCTTTTTGCCTACGCTTCTGCTAGACCGGGCCGCCTGCATCGCCGCTCCCTGGGGGCTTTCCCCGCATCCGCTGCTTCAAAGGCTCCGGGATACGGCCCTTGACAGGAAAATCCCCGTGCTGTCGCTGTACCACCCGCTGCTGCCCAATGAATTGAGCCATTTGAACTTTCCCACCCTGTCCTTAAGCGTTGTCACAGGGGCGGTAGAAGCGCCTGCGGAGACCGTAAACCTGCAGGAAGCCTTGTCCCTGGCCCAGGGGTTGAGCCGGGAGCAGGCCTTCAACCGCAACGCCCACGAGCTGCTTTTGCAGCGGGCTGTGGAAAGCTTGCGGGAAGCCAAGCAGCGCCAGGATGACCTGGAAAAACGGTATGCCGCCGCCATGGATTTTGACCGCTGGGAAAAAGAACGCCTCCGGGTGATGGAAACCATACGTGGCCTTTGCGCCGGTGCGCCCATTCCTGACCCGGAGTTTTGAAAATCCTTAACCGTATGATAACATGATAAAAGGCTGCCTCCTCGCGTTTCGCTTTGAGACAGCCTCATAGGTTACGTATCAGGAAAGGAATCAGGCCTCCGAGGAATTGGACGGCAGAGCGCGGGCCACATTGCCGCTGCGCAGGCAACGGGTGCATACGTTGATCCGCTTGGGCGTGCCGTTGACCAGCACACGGACCTTCTGCACATTGGGAGCCCAAAGGCGGCCGCTCTTCCTGTTGGAATGGCTGACATTGTTGCCATTCATGGCGCCCTTTTCGCATACTTCACAAAACTTGCCCATCCTTACACCTCCTTTGGGGGTTTGCACACACGACAGCAGACCTATTCTATCACCGATTCGGTGCATTTGCAAGCGTTATTTTGCTTCCTCCGCCCGTTTTTGGGGAAGGTTTACCAGCAGGATGCTGCAAATGATCATCGCCCCGCCGAAAAGCTGCAGGGGCGTGACCTTCTCCTGCAAAAAGGCGACGCCGCCCAGAATGGTTACCAGGGGGATCAGGTTGATGAAGATCGATATCGCCACCGGGGACAGATGCTGCAGGGAGTTGCCGTACAAAAAGTAGCACAGCGCGCTGCAGATAAGGGCCAGGGCCGCCATGGCCAGGAAGCCGCCCGGGGGGATGGGGCGCCACTCGCCCGTCTCCAGAAGGGATAGGGGAATCAGGGTGACAAGGGAAGTCACAGCCTGCCAGGCATTCATGGACAGGCTGGAGTAGCGGCTGCGAAGCTTGCGGCTTACAAAGATATAGCCTACCCAGACCAGCGCCGCCCCCACCACCAGCAGGTCCCCCACAAGGGAGGTCTCCTCCGCCCCCCCGCCGTAGCGCACCACGCAGTAAACCCCCGCCACGGAGAGCAGGGAGCCGGCGGCCTGGCGGGGCTTTAATTTCGTGCGCATGATAACACAGTCGGTCAGCAGCGTCAGAACGGGGATGGCGGCCAGGATCAGCGATGCGTTCACCGCGCTGGTGCGCCTGATGCCCTGGTACTCAAAAAAATAGTACAGCGTAATCCCCAGCAGCCCCGATAAAAACATGAGGCCGATGTCCCGCTTTTCAAGGCGCATCCGCTTTTCTTTCACAAGGAGCGCAGGCACCAGCACCGCGGCGGTGAGGATGTACCGGCACAGCGCCAGCGTCATGGGTGTGAAGCCCACGTTCAGGGCGTATTTGCTGGCAATGAAGGAAAGCCCCCACATGACATTGACAAAGATCATGCTCAGATAATGCGCCGTCAGGGACATAAAAATTGCCTCTCTTTCCCATGGAACAGAGGGCATCATACCATGCTTTTTCCGCCGGCGCAAGGGTGAAAAAACGCCTGGAAACGGCGCGGGAGGCACTTTTCAAAAAATGATTTATGCTATCGAAAAACCCTTGGAGGTATTGGAGGACCGCAGTCCTCCAATTGCAGATCGAAAATCAGCGGCATGTGCGGTGATTTTCGCAGGAATTTCGAAGAAATTCCTACCTTGCCCGAGCAAACGGCCGCACGATGGTGCGGCCAGCGGAAAGTAGCAGCGAGAAAAAACCGTGAAAAAGCGGCAACGGCAAGCTACGCTTGCAGTCTGAAATACTCCTCCCGGGTCATGGAATAGCATCTGTCATCCAGCATCCGCCCGTCGTAGTGGGTGCTGGCCCTGCGCAGCGTGCCTTCGTAGACAAAGCCGCACTTTTCGATCACCCGCCGGGAGCGCAGGTTGAAGTCGTAGTGGTAGACCGTCACCAGTTCCATCCCTTCCTCCTCAAACAGGTGCTTTAAAACGCGCGTCACCGCCTCGGTCATATAGCCCCGGCCCCACCAGGCCCTGCCCAGGGCATAGCCGATCATGCGGATCTTTTCATGGCCGTCCCGCTTTTCATCCTTGTGCAGCCCCAGGGAGCCCATCAAACAGCCGGTGGCCTTCTCCTGGATGGCCCACACAGTATCCCCCGCCATGAACCGGGTCAGCACTTCCTTTGTCTGGGTCAAGGTCTCATGGGGCGGCCAGCCCGCGCTGGGGCCTACCTCCGGGTCCTTGGCGTAGGCATGGAAATCTGCAAGGTCCCCTTCCTCAAAGGGCCGCAGGATCAGTCTTTCCGTGATCAGCCGTTTCATTGCACCCTCCTTCCGGGTCTTACCGCTTCAGGCGGAGCTCCGCCAGCACGCGCTGGGCCGGTTCGGCAAGCTCCGGCAGGCGCACAAGCTCCAGGCTGCCGTAGGGCGCGTCCAGCACGCGCTCCATGGCGAAGCGGTATGCCTGCAGGATCTCCATCAGCGCCGCCGGCTCCAGGGCGCCGCTTGTAAAGCATAGCCCCATGATATGCCCGGCGATGCTCCGCCAGCACCGGTTCAGAAGGGCCAGAAGCATGTCCTCCGTCTGGCGGGGATAGTACAGGTAGATGATCTTTTCTTCCCTGGCCCGGGTAAGAACCTCCTTCAGCCTGGGCGAAAAGGCCTCGCTAAGGGCGTCCGCGTACCTGGTGTACAGCGATTCCCCCCCGTGGGAGAATGCCATGGGCAAAAGCAGCGAAAGGAACTGCTCCTCCCCCTGGCGGATGGGCAGCGCGTAATGCAGCAAAAGGTTTAGCCGTATCAGGCTGTCCGTTTCCCGGCCCATAGCCTCCTCCGCCTGTATAAGCGCCTGTTCGGCTCTTTGGACGCATAGCGTGTCAAGCACCGCATACTTGCTTTCAAAGTGGTGGTAGAAGCTGCCCTTGCTGGCTTTCAGCACATCCAGGATATCCTGCACGCTGGTCTGCTCGTACCCTTTCAAATAGAACAGACGCTCCGCCACGTTAAGGATGGCCTGCTTCTTTTCATCGCCCCTATGCATGCGCTCACCTCTTTTCGCCCCCAGTATAGCTGATGCGCAAAAAAGCGTCAAGAAATGCAATAAATCACGGTAAAATCCGCATCATACCGGATCGTTCTGCCCGCTGTTTCCCGTACGCCGAAAAAGCGGCCCTGAAATTCCGTGCATGGCAAAGGCGCCCGCGAACGTTTCTTTCACGTTCGCGGGCATCCCGCTGTAAATATCAGTTGTATTCCACCGTCCGCTGGTACGCCCTGTAGGTGGAGGTGAACATCTTCTCCCGCTTAGTTTCCTTGCCATCCCTGTACCACACCTTGTAGGTGTCCACCACGTAGCCCGTTCTGGCATCGATGGTCTGCTTGCTGGTGCCGGCGGGGAGCTTGGGATTTTGCACGTATTTCACGTCCGAAGGCGGCCTGAGGGTTTTGGTCACGGAGGATTCCAGGTCAATGGAAACGCCGGTGCCAAGGCTCATACCGTAAATCTCCACCGTCACCTTGCGGTTGCTATAATAGCTGATGATGAAGATGGGCGTATCCTTGTTGTTTCTGAACTTGAAATCCAGATCCGGCCAGTTGACGGTGGCGTCCATCCCTTTGGGCACATAGGTGCTGGGCCAGGCATGGGGACTGCGATACACGATTTCCAGGTTGGCACGGGCCACCGCGTTGAAAAGCGTGCCGGAGGTCTGGCACACGCCGCCGCCGATGTCGGGCACGGTCTGTCCGCCGGAGATGGCAATAGCCTCCTTGTAGCCCTTGGCCTCCGTGCGCTGGCCCGTAGCCTCGTTGAAGGAAAAAGTCTCCCCCGGCATCACCGCCCGGCCGTTGATGGCCTTGGAAGAAAGATCGACGTTCGTGTTCCGGTTGGAATTGCTGGTGGTGGTGGTGGTATAGCTGGATACCAGCTTGAAGCTGTTCATCAGCTCTACCTTGGTCACTTTGGGCGTAAGGACCGTCGGCTCGATGGTGATGGTCTGCCCGTATTCCCTGGCGTCCAGCTTGGCGGTCACCTGCCGGTACAGGTCGTCCGCGTCCACATGGAGGCCTACGGACTCGTCGGTAAAGGTAAAGGTCCGGGCATTGAAATCAAAGGTTTGGACGGCAGCATTCACCGCATCCCTATTCACGTAGGACACCATGGCGTCGGTCAGGGTTCGGACCGCCGCCTTGTCATAGGCCATTTCGCTGGACAGCGAAACAGCGTTGCTTTTCAAATTCGCCACGGTGCCCAGCCGCTGCGCAAAGGGCGTCACATCTGTTTTCAGGATGCCGGTGGTGTTTTGCCGGCCCAGGGCATAGGCCTTTTCCAGCACCTGGTCAATATTCCTGGATAGGGGGACCATCTGGCTGTTGATGTCAAAGCTCCGGTTGCCGATATTCACCGTCAGGGAAAAGCCGCCGCCCAACTGTTCGCTTTCGCTTTGCAGCGCCGATTTGGCCTGGGCAAGCGTCATGTTGCCCACGGAGATATCGTCAATATACACGCCGGGGTAAATGGTATCGCCGGCAAGGGTTATGCGGCTGCTCTTGTATATATCCATCCGGCTTTGATCCCACGCCAGCAGCTGGCCGTTGATGAACCCGTAGTTGGGCATATCCTTCCAGATAACGCCGGTTAATTGCGGTGCGATAAACAGGCCCAGGCTGACAAGCAGCAGGGTGCAGACCATGATCACCGTGGCGTACAAAAACGGATGCGAATTTTTCCGCTTGGGGTAATCCGGGTCATCCTTGCCCCAATGGTCCTGCCCGCCCCTTCCCTGCGCCCCCGCGTTCCGCCGGCCATCGGAACGGGAGTAGACCTGCGCGGTGCGATGGGCGTAAGGGCTGCGCTCCTGGCTGTTGCGCACCGGCACGCGCCCAGGATTGGCCTGATTGATCCCCGGAAAAGAATCGCCGAATGAAACGTCGTAGGAATCCTTCGGGGCGTACCCCGCGGCATTCCTTGAACGAATGACTCGGGGCTTGCGTACCTGCTCCCGGCCCTGAGAATCCATCCCGGAACCTGCCTGATCCATGCGCAAACACCTTTCCATGATGCTTTGATGGTAAAAGAACGGCTCATGGACAGGTTTCCCTGCCATAAGCGCAAAAATCAGTTGAAAATTGGAAGTCCGTTGCGAAGAAAAGCCTTGCTGTTAGCCTGGAGTTCCCCGAAGTTTCCCGAGGGAAAGAATGAAAAGCACAAATCCGCGATAGGCGGATCTCCTGCTGCGGGCACACCGTCAGCCCTTGCTCACCCGAAGCATGCGGAAGGAGAGGGTTTGCAGGCTGTCGCTCAGGTGGACGTTCACCAGCGTCACGTCATCGGGATGCTTTAGATCCGTAGGCGCGAAGTTCCATATCCCTTTGACCCCCTTGTCCACAAGGCGGTTGAGGATCTCCTGGGCGCCCTTCACCGGAAGTGCCAGCACGCCGATATCCACCTGGTTCTGTGTAAGAAAAGCATCCAGATCGTCTATGGCGCGCACCGTGCTCCCGGCCACCTCTGTACCGATCCTGGCGGGGTCGGCGTCGAAAATAGCCACCGTGCTAAAGCCTTCCCGGCCAAAGGAGGGGTAATTCGCCACGGCGCGGCCGATGTTCCCCGCGCCGATGATGATCATTTTATGCTTTTTGTCAAGCCCAAGGATCTCGCCGATGTGCCCCTTGAGCTTGGACACTTCGTACCCATATCCCTGGCGGCCAAACCCGCCGAAACAATTGATGTCCTGCCTGATCTGCGACGCGGTGAGCTGCATCCGTTTACCCAGCTCTTGGGAAGATATTTGATGCACGCCTGCCGCCTCCAGCTCCCGCAGGTGACGGTAATAGCCAGGCAGCCTTCGGATTACGGCATCCGACACATAGCCTGCCACAAGCATTCCTCCTTCAGCCGCTTCTGCTTTTCACAGTCTTTCGTATAGGAAAAGAATCCCATATTTGTCTAATGAATCTTATTATAGCACCTTGATATTTTCTTGGCAAGGAATTCGGGTATTCTTTTGTGTTATCCACAATAACAAACGGGGATGGAGAAAAATTCTCCATCCCCGCAAAGCAAAAATATTTTGAAAGCGTCAGGCGAACATCCGCTCCAGCTCCTCATACTTTTCATGGGTGATGAGGGCGTCGTGCTGGGTGCCGTTCAATTGCACCACATAGGTCCAGCGCCCGTAGGGGGTGATGGCCTTGATGTGATTCAGGTTGATGATATAGGATTTGTGGCAGCGGAAAAAAGCGTTGGGGTCCAAACGCGCCTCAGTATCCCCCAGGGAATCGCTGGTCACATAC
>JAEWVC010000021.1 GCA_023459275.1 Bacillota bacterium
TGGCGACCCGGAAGGGGCTCGAACCCTCGACCTCCAGCGTGACAGGCTGGCATTCTAACCAACTGAACTACCGGGCCATATGGCTGGTGGGCCTTCAGGGACTTGAACCCCGGACCAACCGGTTATGAGCCGGCCGCTCTGACCAACTGAGCTAAAGGCCCATACCGCCAGGGTATGATTGGTGACTCCTAGGGGACTCGAACCCCTGTTACCGCCGTGAAAGGGCGGTGTCTTAACCGCTTGACCAAGGAGCCCTGTGAATACCGGGGAGAAGGCATTGTGGTCGGGGTGAAGGGATTTGAACCCCCGGCCCCATGCTCCCAAAGCACGTGCGCTACCAGACTGCGCTACACCCCGTCATCAAGCCGCCTTCAACGAGCGACGAAATGTATTGTACACGAAAGCACCTGCCTTGTCAAGGGGCTTCCCGCAAATATTTCCTCGGGCTTTGAACCTGAAAACGCTTGATTTTAAACGGTTTCCAGCCAGGCCACAAGCCGCTTGCGAAGCAAGTCCTGCTCAGCTGTGGGGACATAGGCGTGCCAGGAGGCCGCAAGGCGGAGCACGGTTACCTCCGCATTGGAAAAACCCGCCGTCAGGCGCGATAAACTGTCGGGATGGACGATCTCATCCGCGTCCGACTGGATCAGCAGCACCGGCCCGCGCACCCTTTGCAGTTCCCGCCGGGTGCGCACCATCAGCCTGAAAAGGTCCGGCGTCCTGGGAACGGTGAGCAAGTACCCCGCGGGCGTGTAAAAACGTACATTGGCGGCCTGGCGGTAGGCCTGTGCCACCGCATTGTGCCATTTTTGGGGCAGGAGGGCCACCGCAAGATCATTCCGTAAGCCGGCCAGCGTTGTGCGCAGGCGCATGGGTGCTTCCCACAGCACCAGGCCATGGGCGGGGCCTTCCTGAAGGAAGGCGCTGACGGACAGAAGCCCGCCCATGGAGTGGCCCATGAGCACCACTTTTTCATACTGCGAAAGACGGCGCTTCAGGGCGGCATTGACTTCCGCCTGCCATTCCCGCAAGGGGTGGCGCGCAAAATCCCATGCGCTTTTCCCATGGCCGGGAAGCAGCAGCGTTTCCGCCGCAAAACCGGCTTCGTTCACGGCCCGCACCAGGTTTTGGAACTGGCCCGGCCCGCCCAGAAAGCCGTGGACAAACAAAACGAGGAGCTTTGCGCCGGGGGCGGGATAGAAGCCGGGCCGGTGGTGATCCTGCATCCTTCACCCTCCGTTTTTCTGCCTGCAGCCCAAGGGCAAACGCTTCCCGCCGCCTAGAACGCTTCCGGCAGCGGGTATTCCTTTAAATATTCCGCCATCAGCCCGCATTCGTCGATGAGCTTGAACAGCGTGTAGCGGGTGCGGTAGTCCTTGGCGCAGTGCATGGACACGTTCAGCAGCGGCACGTCAATTCCAACCTCTCCGGGCGTAAGGGGGGCACCCAGCCTTGCCATGGCATCATGGATGCGTTCATAGGAGGGCAGCGCAAGGAGGATCTCCCGCAGATCATGGAAATGCTCCTGTGCCGCGCGGATACGCTTTTCCTGCTCCTCCCAGTCAAGGAAATCGCCCGGGTTATCCTTGATGATGGCGCTGGCGGCCTCATCGCCGTAGGCAAAATACATCCATTTCATCCGGTCCTCCCGGCTGATGCGCCGGGCCTTGATGCTTTCAAGGTCCAGGGTATGGAGGTCCTCTTTGGCAAAGCGCAGGAACAGGGGCCAGCACAGAAGCGTGGCCACGCCGACGGACGCGCCGTGGGCGGGGGGCTGCTTGCCCCGCTTTAGCTGCATCATTTCCCAATAGTGGGCGATGTTGTGCTCCACCGAGGCCACGGCCCTGGTATGGCCCACGATCATGATGGTAACGCCGGAGAGCAAAAGCGCCTCGATGAGGATGCGGATGCCTTTTTCCGTCTTTTTCGCGATCTCGTCCACGTTGTCCACCAGCTTTTCCACGGCGTCCAAAACGATCTGCCCGCACACGGGGCAGTAGGGCTCGCCGCCTATGACGCTGCCGATCATCCAGTCCGCCTTCGCGATATATTTGCCCAGCACATCCCCCACGCCGGAGCGCACCATATCAATAGGCGCCGTGCGCAGGATATCGATATCGCAGACGATGATCTCCGGGCAATAGCCCGTCCTGTGGATCTTGACGCCCCGAAGGAGCAGCGGCGCCACCACGGAGGTGTATCCGTCCATGCTGGGGGCGGTGCCCACGGACACAAAAGGCAGCTTTGTGCGTGTGGCGTTGACCCTGGTGGTATCGGTGATGGAACCGGAGCCCACGCTGATCAGGAATTCCGTTTCCGGCTGGATGGACAGCAGCACCTCGCCGCAGGCCCGCTCATCCGGGTCCATGGCGTGCTCCCTTTTGGTCACGCAGGGGATCACGGAAAAGCCTGCTTCCGCAAGGCGCTTTTCCACCGCACGCCCCGCCACCTCGTAGGTGTTGTTGTCGGCCACCAGCACGCAATGGGTGCCCAGATTCCGGGCCCTGATGTACTTGGGGATGTTTTGGATCAGGCCGGTGCCCACATAAATGTCCTGGGCCGGGGTGTGATGGCCGCAGGCACAAGAGCATTCCAGGCCGGATATGCGAAGTTTTTGATCCTGGTCATAACCGATGGTTACAGGCATCCTCTTCGTCTCCCTTACACTGCCGCGGGTTTTTCCCGGCAAAAGCTTTTCTTCCACTATTCTTCATAAGTCCCCTCTTTCCTGCCCGCCTGGAAAGGAAGGATACCTTTTGCGCCGCAACACCAAAACGGCGGGACGGAATAGTATGAAGCGGAGAGGGTCTCCAATTTTATGTAAGGTGATGTCTTTATGATCACAGATAAATGCAGCGGGTATTATCCCGCGATGGGTTATGATGGCAACGGATATCCCGAGCAGACCACGGAAATCGTTGCGCAAGGTGAACCGTACAGCAAGTGGCAGAAGCCGGAATGCGAAAGGCAGGTCGCCCTGAATGCCTCCACGGGCGGCGCCGGCCCCCTTCCCCTGATCACGACGCTGCTGTCCTCGCCCATCAACGTGGTGTCCACCTCCGTTGACACCAACGGCATGGGGAATACAAACAACCTGCTTACCTTCACCAGCGCCATCAGCCTGCCCTTGGGGATCTCTGTCACGCTCAATTTCCAGATCCAGCGGGTGTACAACAACGGCGCTCCCATGAATGTGGGCTCCGTCTATACCTTCTCCACCACGGTGGTCGTGCTGGAGGCGGAAGCATTCAGCTTCCAGTTCATGGACGCGAACACGCCGGAAGGGTACTACACCTATGCGGTGAACCTTTCCACAAACTCCATCGTGGATGTCACGCCGGGCGCCACCGTCAACAACGCCGTGCTCAGCGTGCTTGCAGTCGCCGTTTGAGCATCCTCCAATCAGGCATGTTTTCCTGCGCCGGGACAGATGTTTCGTCTGCCCCGGTTTTTTTTCGCCCTACGCATCCGGCCCATCGTGCGCCTTGCGCAAAAGGCCGATGTCCAGCTTTTTCATTTTGAGCATGGCGGTCATCATCCGTTCGGACTTTATGGGATCGGGATCGCTCATGAGCGCGCTGAATTCTTTGGGGATCACCTGCCAGGAGACGCCAAATCTGTCCTTGAGCCAGCCGCATGCCTGAGCGTCCGGGTCGCCCCCTTGCGAAAGCGTATCCCAGAAATAATCGGCCTCCTCCTGGGTATCGCAGTTGATGATAAAGGAAATTGCTTCGCTGAAGGTAAAAACGGGCCCGCCGTTGAGCGCCAGAAAGTCCTGGCCGTCCAGGGTGAACGCCACGGTCATGGCCGTGCCTTCCGCCATGCCGTGGATTTCAAAGCCCGCTTTGCCGTAATACGCAATCTTGCCAAGGGCGGAATTTGGGAAAACGGAAACATAGAAGCGGGCCGCCTCCTCCGCGTTTGTATCAAACCACAAATTGGGGACTATTTTTTGAATCCTGCCTGCCATAAAGCATCCTCCTTACAGATCAAACGGCATTCCGGGGTTTTTGAAAAACCGCCGCAAAATGCCTCTTTTCTATTTTTACCAAAAAAAACGGGGCGCAAAACATCTGTGCGGAAAAAGGCAGGAAGACTGAAAAACCACGGCGGCAAGGAATCACACAGGGCAGAAAAACACACATTCGCCACGAAGAGGGGGTAGAATGTGCTATACTAAAGCAAAAAGCGGAGGGGCCTATGGCGGACATACTGATTGCGGACGATCACAAGCAGATCGCTTCCATACTGGAGGAGTACGTGAAAAAGGAAGGCCACACTCCCCACGTAGCGGCGGACGGGCAGGAGGCGCTGGACCTGTTTCACAGCGTGCATCCCGACGCGGTGCTGCTGGATGTGATGATGCCCAAGCTGGACGGCTTTGCGGTCTGCCGCGAGATCCGGCGGACATCCACCGTGCCCGTCATCATGGTCACAGCCAGGGGCGAGGATTTTGAGAAAATCATGGGGCTGGACATCGGCGCGGACGATTATATTGTAAAGCCGTTCTCGCCGGGGGAGGTCATGGCCCGCATCCGCGCCGTCCTGCGCAGAATGGACAAGGCCCAGGAACCGTCCAAGGAAACGTTCTCGCAGGGGAATCTGCATATCAGCCTGACGGACTATGAAGCCCGGATGGACGGGCGGGAAGTGCCGCTGACAAAAAAGGAGCTGGAGATCCTCTGGACGCTGGCTACCCACAAAAACAAGGTGTTCTCCAGGGACAACCTGCTGGAAAGCCTGTGGGGCTATGACTATTTCGGGGACAGCCGCACGGTGGATTCCCATATCAAAAGGCTCCGGGCAAAACTGGATTCCTTTAAGCCCAAAGGCTGGGAGATCAAAACCATTTGGGGCGTGGGGTACAAGTTCGAGGTGAAGGCGGATGAAAAATAAAATCGCGCTGAAGCTGATGGCGTATTTTGCGGCGGCGCTGCTTGCTTTTGCATTGATCGTGGGCGCGCTGTTTTCGGCGCTGTTTGCGCGCCATACGCTGGCCGTGCAGAAGGAGGACCTGAAGCAGCGCGCCGTGGCCATGGCCAATATGCTGGCTACCTACATGGACAGCCCCGCCGCCCGGGGCGTGGGGGGAGGCGGCGGGCAGGGCCGGTACGGCATGTACCTGCACATGCTCAACGACATTGCCATGACGGATGTATGGATCGTGGATGAGGACCTGCAGGTACTGACGGTGCGGCAGCAGTCTGCGCTCCCCACGGCATACAGCGACCTGCCGGAGGATGCGGAGGAACTGGTAAAGCAGGTCTTTCAGGGGAACATCCCCTTCAGCGAGGGATTCTCAAGCCTGCTGGGCGCGCCCACCCTGACCGTTGGCGCGCCGATCTACCAGGGGGAACAGGTGGTGGGCGCGCTTCTGCTCCACGACGCCGTATCAGGCATGCGGGAAGCCTCCGTCCAGGGAACAAACATTTTGCTATACAGCGCCTTGGGGGCACTGCTCCTTTCGGTGATCCCGGCCCTGCTGCTTTCCATGGCCTTCGCCAGGCCGCTGAACCGCATGAAGAAAACCGCGCTTTCCCTGGCGCAGGGGGATTATGACGCAAAGACCGGGGTCTACCAAAAGGATGAGATCGGCAAGCTGGCCCAGGCCATCGACACATTGAGCGGCAAATTGAAGGAGGCGCAGGCGGAACGCGACCGGCAGGAACAGCTGCGGCAGGATTTTCTGGCCAACGTCTCCCATGAGCTGCGCACGCCCGTGGCCGTGCTGCGGGGTTCCCTGGAGGCGCTGCATGACGGCGTGGTCACGGAACCCAAGCAGGTGGCCGGGTATCATGAGCAGATGCTGAAGGAAACGCAAAGCCTGCACCGCCTGGTGAATGATTTGATGGACCTGAACCGCCTGCAAAACGCGGATTTTCCCATGGAGGGCGCCATGCTCAGCATGAGTGAGGTGCTTTCGGACGCGGTGCGCAGCGCCGGCCAGATGGCAAGGGAAAAGGAGATCGCCATTAGCAAGGAATTTCCGGAGGAGCCCGTTTCCTTCAGCGGCGACTATGGGCGGCTGAAGCAGATGTTTCTTATTGTATTGGACAACGCCGTGAAATTCTCACCTCCGCGCAGCACCATCCATGTGATGCTGGCCAAGGGGGAGGCTGTGATCCGCGACGAAGGGCCGGGCATTGCGCCTAAGGAGCTTCCATATATCTTTGACCGCTTCCATCGCGCGCGTTCGGAGGAAAACCGCCTGGGCTCCGGCCTGGGCCTGCCCATTGCCAGACAGATCGCCAAGCGCCACGCGATGGAGATTTCCGTGGAAAGCCAACTTGGGAAAGGCACTTCCTTCTTTTTCAGGTGGGGCGGGCCGGTATAAGCGGATGGGGTTTTTGGGATGAGGCATGGGATGGGAAGGCTTTCAAAAAGCCCCATCCCCGCCCGTATCCGCCCATGTCCCGACCGCCCGGGTCAAGATTGGCACGGCGGTTTGGATCTGTTCGGGCGTCAGATGGCCGTACCCCAGCAGCAGCATATCCTGGTGGCGGCCTTTTTCCATGCAGTGGGATTCCACAGGCGTCACGTAAAGGCCCTGCTCCCTGCAAAAAAGCTGAAAATCGCGGCCAAAGCGTTTCCCGGCAAATTGAATGGCCATATGCAATCCGGCCTCGTCGCCCAAGGGCCTGAAACCGTTGCCAAAGGCGGCGCGCAGGGCATTGAGCAGCGTGCGCCTTCGCAGGGCATACACCTTGCGCATGGCACGCACATGCCTGTCCATGCTCCGGGTGCGAAGGAAAAGCGCCAGGGCCGCCTGTTCAAAGGGCGGGTTTTGCACATCGGTATAGGTGCGCAGAGCCCGCCATTGTTTTTGAAGCAGCCGCGGCACAAGCGCAAAGCCGATCCTGACAGCCGGGAAAAGCGCCTTGCTGAAGGTACCGGTGTAGAGGACCCGCTGGGGGTCCAGGGCGTACAGCGGGGCGATGGGCTCGCCTAAGTACCGGAACTCGCTGTCATAGTCATCCTCAAGAATATACAGATCCTTTTCCCTGGCATAGCGGATCAGGGCGGTCCGGCGGGCGGCCGGAAGGATGCCGCCCAGGGGAAACTGGTGGGAGGGCGTCACGTAGAGGACGGCGGCGTTCGTACAAGGGGGCAACGCTTCCGCCCGCATCCCACTTTCATCCACAGGCACCGGAAACACGGCATACCCTTTATTCCTAAATACCTTGAGCATCCCCGTATGACAGGGGTCTTCCGCAAGGATGGACGCGCCGTCTTTTTTCAGTACGTCCGCTGCCAAAGAGAGCGCGTGGGTGGCCCCGGCGGTTATGAATATGTCCTCCGGATGCACCCACAGGCCGCGGCTGTGGAAGAGCCACGCGGCGATTTCCGCCCGCAGTTCCGGCAGCCCCTGGGGGCCGGAGTAGCCGTATGCTTCCAAGGGCATATCCTCCGCGGCACGGCGAAGCAGCCTGAGCCATGCATACCTTGGGAACAGCGCAAGGTCCGGGCTGCCGGTGCGGAAGTCGGCGGCGCAGCGGCGCGGAGGTTTGGCCCCGGTGGGGGGAGCCTGGCGGCTTCTTTCCAGAAACAGGTGGTCCGCCACCACCGTGGGCGCGCCTTGACGGCTTAGGATAAAGCCTTCCGCCAGAAGCATGGCGTATGCCTCGTTTACGGTGTTGCGGGAGACGGACAGCGCCTGTGCCAGCTCCCTGGTGGAAGGCAGCGCTTCGCCGGCCTTCAGGCGGCCGCTGAGCATGCGCTCCTTCAGCGCTTCGCAAAGCTGCCGCTTTACGGGCAGTTCCCCCTGTCTGTCCAGATCGATTCCCAGCATATGCCCTCCTACTGGTCCAGAAAAAACAGCGGTTTACTGGTGCTTTACCATACCAGTTTCATGGCTATCATCATACCATGGCGTTCCTGGAAAGGAAAGCCTATATTGGAGGGGTATGCTATGGCAAAGCGGCTGCTAGGCCCCGTCTGTCTGTTTTTTGCCTTTACGCTGGCGGGCACCAGCGTTGTCGCGGCCAGGTTTGTAACCGGCAAGCTGGGCATATTCACCATTACTGCCGTGAGCCTGTTCTTTGCGGCCCTGTTTTTGCTGGCGGCAAAGGGGGGGAGTATTCTCCGTACCATCAGGGCGCTGCTTCCCAATGAATATCTTTCCCTGATGATCCAGGCGTTTTTCGGCATTTTTTTGTTCCGCATGTTCCTGCTCAGCGGCCTTCAGGGGACCAGTGCCCTGGAAGCGGGCGTCCTGACCAGTGCCACGCCGGCCATGACGGCGGTGCTGGCCATGGCTTTTCTCAAGGAAAAGGCGGACGGCGGAAAACTTACCGGCATCGCGCTCACCGTGGCGGGAATCGCTTTGATTCAGGGCGTGCTGACGCCGGAGGGCGCCTTTGCGCCGGGGCACCTCCTGGGCAACATGCTGGTGCTTTGCGCCGCCGCCTGTGAAGCGCTGTTCAATATTTTTTCCCGCAGATTTGCCGTAAAAGGGGGAAGCGGCGGCAGGCCTGCCATGGACCCCTGGGCGCAGACCTTCCTTGTATCCGGGGCGGCGTTTCTTTTTTGCCTTGTTCCCGCACTGCTGGAGCAGCCCGCACAGCGGCTGGGCGCCCTTCCCCCGGAGGGCTGGGCGGCGCTTTTATGGTACGGAGTCTTTGTGACGGCGCTGGCGTTCCTGTGCTGGTACGGAGGCATCCGGCGCGCGCGCGCGTTTACCGCCGCCGCCTTTTCCGGCATGATGCCCCTTACCGCCGCGCTGCTTTCCATTGTTCTGCTTCAGGAAAGCCCGGCGTGGCATCAGCTTGCGGGGGGAATGCTGGTACTTGCCGGCATGGTGTGGACAGGGATAGGCGCCGCCCGGGAAAAGAGCATCGGCGCTTGACGGCAGAGGAATTGCCCGTCCGCCATCGAATATCGAAAGAGGGTATAACGGGCAGTCTTTTCATGGACGGAGGCGCTGTACATGGAAGAAATACGCGGGGAAAGTAAAAAAACGGAAACCTATGATGCCATTGACGTTATTGAATACGGCGCGAAGCAGTACAATGCCTATCAGGTGGATGCTTCAAGCCTTCAGGAATTTGCTGCGCTGGCCAATATTCCTGAAAAGCGTGTGCGCTGGATCAATATCGACGGGAAATATCCCCCGGCGCTTTTGGACACGCTGGGCGAAGCCTTTCATATCCATCCCCTGGTGATTAAGAATATCACCAACAGGGACCAACGCGCCAAAATAGAGGCATACCCCGAGTTTTTGTCCGTCGTGGCCAAGATGATTTATTTTTCCGGCGGGGAGATGGTGGTGGAGCACATCCATTTTCTGCTGGGCCAGGGCTTTGTGATCACCATCGGCGAAGCCAAGGGCGATGTGTTCGGCACCATCCGGGGATGGATCGAAAGCGACGGCGGCCATGTGCGCAGGGCGGGGGCCGACTATCTGATGTACCTGCTGCTGGACGCCATTGTGGACGGGTATTTTGATGTGCTGGAAGAGCTGAACGAAAGGATCGACGCGCTGGAGGAACAGGTGATGGCGGCCACCTCCCAGGAGCACTTGAAGGCCATCAGGGAGATCAAGAAGCTGCTTTTGCTGGTGAACAGAAGCATCTGGCCCCTTAGGGACGTGGCCGCGCTGATGGGCAAGGAGCCTATCAGGCTTATCAGCCCGTCCACGGAGCCGTATTTGCGGGATGTGTACAACCATATCGTGCAGGCCATTGATTCCACGGAAACCAGCCGGGACCTGCTCTCCAGCCTTACCGACCTGCATATTTCCAATACCAGCTACAAGCTTAACGAGATCATGAAGGTGCTGACAGTGATCTCCACCATCTTCATCCCGCTGACGTTTATTGTGGGCGTCTACGGCATGAACTTCCGCTATATGCCGGAACTGGAGAAGCCTTGGGGGTACGGCCTGGTCTGGCTGGTGATGCTCCTTATCGCGGGGTGCATGGCCTACTATTTCAAAAAGAAAAAGTGGTTCTGAAACGAGAGCTCTTATTCATAGAACCAGGCGGTGCGGTCCTCCTCGGTGCGCTCGGGCATATCGTAGAGGCCCGCCTCCAGCTTTTGGCCGATATACGCCGCCAGATCGGATACGCATGCGAAGGATGCCACATCCTCATCGTGGATGGTGACCTTGTACGCTTTTTCACACGCGATGACCAGGGCCGCTACGTCGATGGGGGCTATGCCGTTGCTTTCCGACAAGGCCGTTTTCGGGGTGATCACTTCTTCGTCCACGCCGATGATTTCCGCCAGCAGGTCTCTTATCTTGTGAAAAGTCATATGCGCCCTCCTTTCACCCGGAAGCCATGCTACAAAAGCGGGCTGGCGGTTCCGGTATAAAACACGTTCAGCCTGTTTAATGCCCTTGTGGAGGCGATGTACAGAAGCTTTTTGTCGTCCTCCGTACTGTAATGGTCCCGGTCGGCGCCGCAGATGAGCACGGCGTCGAATTCCAGCCCCTTGGCCAGATAGATGGGCAGGATCAGCGTGCCGCGGATGTCCGCCAACGCGCCGCCGCCCAGCAGCCTGGCTTCCAGCCTGCCCTTCAGCCGCGCGGCCAGGGCGGCGGCCTCCCGCTCCGTTTTGGTGATCAGCGCGATGGACGGATACCCCTTCTCCCTGCACGCATGCACTTCGCCTATCAGCATATCCTCCATCTCTGCCAGGCTTCCGGCCCGGTGGATGGCCGGCTCCTCCCCGCTCCGGCTGAAGCATTCGCCCGAAGCGCCGGGCGGCAGGAACCTTGCGCTGAACCGCCATATCTCCATGGTGCACCGGAAGCTTTTGTTAAGGGTCATGAGGGCGGATTTTTCCCTGGACAGCATGGCGCTGATTTGAGCGTACAGCGCCGTATCCGCCTGCTTCGCGATGGTCTGGTTCACATCCCCAAGGATGGTGAACCTGGCATAGGGGAACAGCTCCCTGAGGATGGCAAAATAGAGGGGATGCTCGTCCTGCGCCTCATCCAGCACCACCTGCCGGAAATGCGTGTACTCCCCGCAGCCGGCCACCTTGAGATGCAGGTAGAAAAGCGCCTGGGCATCCTCCTGCCAGAGGGGCCCCGCTTCCAGCCGTTTACAGGCAAGGCTGCGGATCTTTTCAATGTTTTCAGGCAGCGCAATGCCTGCCGCCAGGCGGTAAAACGTTTCTTTGTCCCCAAACAGCCGCCGGTACACATCAAGGAGGCCGATTTCGGTAAATTTTTTGATTTCCTTCAAAAGGGCGGCGCTTTCCCGGATGGAGAGCAGCCTTGCGAAGGCCTCCACCTCCAGGGCATGCTCCGGATACCGCAGGGCGAAGGCTTCCAGCTTGCGCATCCGGTTCCCGTGCAAGGCGTGCACCTTTTCCAAAATCTCCTGCTCCAGCCCTTTCAGCTTCATGGCCAGGGGCGCGATTTTTCTGGAATGGCAGATGGCGGCTTTGGAAAGCTCCCGCTGGGCGATCACCTGGCCGTCATAGGCGATGTCCGCAAAGGGAATCCACTTTTCCGGCAGCTCCGCCGCCAGCCGGTTGAGGATTTCGGCAAAGGCTCCCGAGCCCTTGAACGCGGCGCTGCTTTTCATCAGCGCCGCCCGGCCATCCTCCCGGCAGGAAAGCAGCTCCTCCACGCATTGGCTTCTTGGCCGCGTGGGGACGGCGGGCAGCAGGGCGTGAAAGATTTCCTCGAAAAGCATGGTCCTGACATTGTTTTCCCCAAGGTCGGGCAGTACCTTGGAAATGTATTCCTCAAACACCGTGTTGGGTGAAAGAATGAGGATATCATTGGCCTGCAGCCTGCCGCTGAGCCCCTGGTACAGAAGATAGGCGACCCTGTGCAGCGCGATGGAGGTCTTGCCGCTCCCCGCCGCGCCCTGCACCATGAGCACATCGTTTTCCATGTCCCGGATCACGATGTCCTGGTCCTTTTGGATCGTCTCCACGATGGTTTTCATTTTGGGGGAGGTGGGCCTGGACAGAAGCTGCCGCAGGTAGGCGTCGGTGATCTGGACATCCGCGTCAAAATAGTAGGCCAGGCGGCCGCCGTGGATCTCATACTGCCTTTTCAGGGCCACCTCGCCCGTTACCGCGCCCTCCGGGGCCTGGTAGGAGGCCGGGCCGGTGCCGCAGCGGTAAAACACGCTGGCGATGGGCGTGCGCCAGTCGTGCACGTACATGGTATAGGTTTTCTGGTCCATCAGCGTGGCGCGGCCGATATAAATTTTCTCGGGGAGCGTTTCCCACTCAAAGCGGAAATCGATCCTGGCAAAATAGGGCGAATCCATCATTTTCTGAAGGGCCGCCATCTCCTGGGCGCCTTTTTCCCGGGCGGACATCTGGTCCAGCACGGACAGCGTGTACTGGCTCATTTCCATCAGGTCGTCAAAGCCCTGCGCGGTCCGAAGCCCCAATGCGTCCTGGGCCACGTTTTCCAGCATGTCCTCGTGGGCGGATTGAATGGCCTCGTCCTGATCTTGCCGCTTTTGCCTGGCAAGCTGCCATTGCCTTCTGGCAAGCTCAACGGTCCTTTCAAGGTACAGGTTTTCCTCCTGCATGTCCGGCTGCTTTTGCGGCTGATCCACCGTCCCGCCTCCTTTTGCGGCCAATGCCGTGCCTGTAGTCTATCATATCCCGCCCGGAATATACAGTCTGGTGATTCCATGGAAAATGTGTTATGATTATAGTGGGAAATGATGCGGGTACCTGCGCTGCGGCCCGGAAGGGGGGCAGATGCCCAAAACGGAGGAAATGCGCATGAAGCTGAATCTTGAAAGCATCAAAAACGGCGCGTTTGACGGCACGGATTACCTGCTGCCGCGCTTTGACATCGCCGCCATGACGAAGGAAACAAAAGAAAACCCCACCTGGCTCCATTTTGGCGCGGGCAACATCCTGCGGGCCTTCCCCTGCGTGCTGTGCCAGAAGCTGCTGGAAGCCGGGGAAACCGGCCGGGGCATGATCGTGGTGGAAAGCTATGACGAAGAGATCATTGACAAAGCCTTCGCGCCCTACGACAACCTGTGCCTGGCGGTGTCGCTCAAGAGCGACGGCACGGTGGAAAAGCGGGTGGTGGCCTCCGTGGCCCAGGCGCTGGGGTATGGGGCCAACAAAGAGCGCGTGCGGGAAATATTCACATCCAGCAGCCTGCAGATGGTGTCCATGACCATTACGGAAAAGGGGTATTCCGTACTGGACAGCCAGGGGAACCCGCTTTCCTACTGCGCCCGTGATTTTGCAAGCATGGAAGCGCCCGTGTCCATCATGGGCATCCTGGCCAAATTGCTGCATGCGCGCTATCGGGCCGGGAAAAAGCCCGTGGCCATGGTGTCCATGGACAACTGCTCCCACAACGGCACCATCCTGTACACCGGCGTCCATGCCATCGCCCAGAGCTGGGCGGATAAAGGGCTGGTGGAACCGGGATTTTTGGAATACCTGGACGATCCCCGTTTGGTGTCCTTCCCCTGGAGCATGATCGACAAGATCACCCCCCGGCCGGCGCAGGAAGTGATTGAGCTGCTGGAAAAGGACGGGTTCCAGGGTGCGCAGGTGTCCGTGACCGGCAAAAACACCTATGTCAGCGGCATGGTGAACGCCGAGGAATGCGAATACCTGGCCATTGAGGACTGGTTCCCTAATGGCCGGCCGCCCCTTGAAAAGGCCGGGGTGCTCTTTGGCAGCCGGGAGACGGTGGACAGGATTGAAAAAATGAAGGTGTGCACCTGCCTGAACCCCCTGCACACCTGCCTGGCCATCTTTGGCTGCATGCTTGGCCATACGCGCATCTATGAAGAAATGAAGGATGCCACCCTGTCGGAAATGATCCGCCGCATCGGGTATGCGGAAGGCATGCCGGTGGTGGTTGACCCAGGGATCATCAGCGCCCGGCGCTTTATCGACGAGGTTTTGAACCTTCGCCTGCCCAACCCCTTCATGCCCGATACGCCCCAAAGAATCGCCTGCGACACCTCCAAAAAGCTGCCGGTGCGTTTTGGCGAAACACTGAAGGCATACCTGAAGCGTGGGGAAAAGGACCTGTCCTTTTTGACCTTTATCCCCCTGGTGTTTGCGGGGTACGCCAGATACCTGACGGGTATCGGCGACGACGGGGAGCCATTTGCCCTTTCCCCCGATCCCGGCCTGCCCGCCCTTACGCCTCTGGTGGAAGGATTTTCTTTGGGCAAGCTTTTTGACACGGAAAGGCTGCACCCCCTGTTTGCCAACGCGGCCATCTTTGGGGTGGACCTGTATACCTGCGGCCTGGGCGAAAAGGCGGAAGGGATGTTTGCCGAAATGAACGCGGGCAATGCCGCCATCCGCCGGACCATTGACAGGTACCTGGCGGCGAACCGGTAAACGGGGAATCCGCCCTGTTTTCCGCTGCCGGCTATTTGCCATAAGGCAAGGAAAGCGAGGAATGCCGTATGCCCGTTGCCTTCCGTACCTACTCCGGTGAAAAGCTGTACACCAACAAGGATTACTTGCCCGTTCGCGCCTTTCTTTCCCGGCTGAACCGGGACAGCCTCCAATCCCCCAATTTTCCCTGGGGCCGCTGGGAATGGATGATCGGCCACGGCGGCCTGGACGACCGGTATCTTGACAGGATCGGCATCTGGGAAGCCGACGGGGAAATCGTAGGCCTGGCCACCTACGAGGGCGGATTGGGGGACGGCTACTTTTGCCTGGATGAAAGGTTTGCCTGTTTGAAGGCCGATATGCTGGACTATGCCCTGCACAGCTTTCACAAGGACGGCAAGTTCCGCGCCGTGATCGGCGACAACGACCGGGAGTTTCAGCGCATCGCGCGGCGCATGGGCTTTTGCCCCACCCGCGATGTGGAGCACATAGCGGCCATAGAGCTAAGCCCGGCGCCTTCTTACAGACTGCCGGAGGGCTTTTCCATCGTCAGCATGGCGGACGAGGCCTGGGATTTCCGTAAATACCACCGCTGCATGTGGCGCGGCTTCAACCACCCGGGCGAGCCGGACCCTTCTGAGGAAGCTATTCTTGTCCGCCGGCGGATGCTCTCCGGCCCCGGCGTAAACCCGGAAACCGTGGTCTGCGTGGCGGCGCCCGGCGGCGATTTTGTATCCCACTGCGGCACCTGGTACCTGCCGGGGGAACCTTGCGCGTTGGTGGAGCCGGTGGCAACCGATCCCGACTACCGCCGGATGGGCCTGGGCCGCGCCGCGGTGCTGGAGGCCGTCCGCCGCTGCGGGCGGCTGGGCGCCAGGCAGGCGCTGGTGGGCTCGAACCAGCAATTTTACTACAGCATCGGCTTCGATCCCATCCATGTGGAAACCTGGTGGGAATATGCGGGGCCAGGCCTTGTATAAAAAAAGCGCCGTGTCAAAAAGCGATACGGCGCTTTGAAGCCCTCCGGAACAAATGTGCCGGAGGGTCTTTTAATTCAGCGCCTCCCGTTCCCCGGAGAGCAGCCCGGAATCCACCACCGCCTGCCAGGCGTTCAGCGCGGACAGGATATCGGAGGCGGGGATCTCCGTGCTCTGCGCCATAGAATAGGAGCCGTCAAGGGGTGAGCCTTCCGAGATGACGCGCAGGCTTTCCATCCGCTCCAAGGCCAGGCGGACCATTTCCCGGTCGCCCGTAAGCAGCCCCAGCTGCACGCAAAGGGCGTATACTCCCGGGGATTCATACCCGTACCCTTCCGCCGTAAAGCCGTCCGCGGTGTAACCCGCGTCGATCCGGCCCGTGCGCAACAGGGCTTTCATATTTTCCGCCGCATCCTTAGGCAATTCATCCACCCCGGCAAGGTTGAGAAGAACCGCGAGGTTCTCCTCCATGCGGATCACCTCTCCCGCATACGCGCCGGTCCGGTAATCCCATTTGGGCTGGTACAGGGGCACCGTGCCTTTAATAGCCGCGCCTTTCACAAGCGCCAGCGCGTTTTCATATACGGGCATCCAGGCACCGTTCCGCCGGGCAAGCTCTTTGAGCACCGGGAGATCGGCCTGCCACAGCGCAAGCGACGGTGAAAAGGCGTTATCACTGAAATCATAGGCATCGCGCAGCGTATCGCCGGGGCCCACCGTATAGCGCATAAGCGCGTCGGCCCGGGCCGTGATCTCCCCGCTGTAACCGCTAAAAGCCGCGTCGGCCTTTATCAGCGCACCCAATACCGCAAGATCCCGCCCCGTTTCATTGGCACTGCCGCTAAGGCCGCCCTTCCGGTAGGCCATAAGGAGCCCGTTTTTTGAAAGCAGGGTCCCAAGGGCGCCATACGTCCTGTCAAACAGCGCCCGGCCGCCTTTGCGCGCGGCGTAGGCAAGCAGCAGCGCCTGGGATTCGGCGGTCAGCGTGCCGGATACCCGGGGCGTCCGGTCAATGACCTGATAGCTGCCGGCAGCCGCACCCTGCCAGTTGATCAAATTGGACAGCACGAAGCCTTCCGTGGCGGGCAGCCCGCCTTCCCTGGCATAGGCAATGTTGGAAAGCAGCCTTTCCGCGCTGATGCCGGGGCCTGGAACGCTGGACATCAAGGCTCCTTCCGGGCTGAAAAACAGCGTGTTGGGGATCCACTTCAGGCCCAGCGCCCCGTACACCGTGCTGCCCCCGTCAAAGAGCAGCGGGGTTTCCACCTGGGCTTCCGCCGCGAAGGCAAAGGCCTGCTCCCGCGACGCCTCGCCGGGCTCCAGACTGTCCACGAGCAGCAGCACCGCGCCTTCCGCTTCCGCCGCCTCCTGAAGGCTGCTGATATTGACGGCTTCCTCCCGGCATTCCTCCGACCAGGCGGAAAAGAAGGTCATCACCACCACTTTGCCGCCAAAGGAGGAAAAGGCCACAGGGCTGCCTTTTTCATCTGTCAGGGTGAAATCCAAGGGGCGGTACATCTCCGCTGCCGCCGGCAATTTGTCGGACCGGTGGGGGCTGGCTGTTTCCCGCACGCTTTGGGGGACCCCCGCGGTAAGGACCGGCCGGTGCGGGAAAAGAAGGCTATACAGCAGATACGACAGCGCCACGGCCAGCACCGGAAGCAGCAAAAAAACGGCGCCGATCAGCAGCCTGTTTTTTCCGCCAGGTGCAAAAAACCGTTTCACAAGCGACCCCGCCTTTTTCAATACCGATGCGTTTCAGGCACAGTATACCATGCGCGGCAAAAAGGCACAACCGCGCCATGTGTTCATTGACACCCGCCAAGGCGGGTTTTATAATGGGGAAAAGAGCACGCCTCCGCGCGGGCTAAGAAGGAGGAAACGCATGCGTATCGGCATCGGCAACGACCATACGGCCGTGGATTTAAAACTTATGATCAAAAAGCATCTGGAGGACAAGGGGTATGAGGTGACGGATTTCGGCACGGCTTCCCGGGAGTCTTCCAATTATCCCATTTATGGGGCAAGGGTGGCCAAGGCTGTGGCAACGGGAAAAATGGACCTGGGCATCGTGATTTGCGGCACGGGCATCGGCATCGGCTTGGCCGCCAACCGCGTGCCGGGCATCCGCTGCGCCATCTGCTCCGACCCTTATTCGGCCAGGATGGCCAGGGAGCACAACAACTGCAACATGCTGGCTTTCGGCGCCAGGGTGGTGGGCAGCGAGGTGGCCAAAATGCTGGTGGACGAATGGCTGGACCATACCTACGAAACGCGGCATCAGGTGCGTCTGGATATGCTGGACAAGCTGGCCAACGGGGAAGAGATCGAATAGAGGCCGGCGGACGGGGTATGGCCGGGGGAATGCCTCCTTCCGGCGCTGCGCCGCCTCCTGCGCGCCGCATGAGCGGATGCGCAGGCTTGCGGAAACCCCAGGGCCATTTTCAAAAATAGGGCTAACAAAGGGACAAGGTCCCTTTGTTAGGGGTCCCGGGGGCAACGCCCCCGGGTCACATGAGCTTGAGGATAAGCAGCAGCCCCAGCCCCGGCGCGCCCAGCGCTCCGGCCGTAAGCGCGGTGATGGGGTTCAGGCCGATGGCCAGGTCAAAGGGCGTGGCCAGCAGGTTCCACAAAAGCAGCATGCCGGTGCCCAGCAGGCCGCGCTCCAGGATCCTCCAGGCGGGCTTGTAAGGCTCCAGGCGGACGCCAACGATATAGACCAGGGCCAGCAGCCCGGCGTACAGCGCAATAAAGGCAATTCTATCCATGCGGCGACACCCCTTTTGCCCCATTGTATGCGCGCGGGAACGGAAAGAAAACACGGTTTCCCGCGCGCAAATTTCTTGCCCGGGGGCTTGCGGTTTGCCTGCCGCTGTTGTATACTCTGGTGGGACGAAAATGGTCTAGTGGGACGGTTTAAGCCCGGCGGAGGGGAGCTATGCAGGAGGAATTTTTGACGCTGATGCAGCGGCTGGCGCCTGACCTGGCCCGGGAAATGGGGCTTCGGGCGCTGGTGCTGGAGCGTATTGCCTTCCTTCAGCCGGTGGGGCGCAGGCAGCTGGCCGCACGGCTGAACCTGCCGGAGCGGGAGATACGCACGGTGGCCACACTGCTCAAGGAAGAAGGCTTCATCGGCCTGGACGCGGCGGGGATGACCCTGACGAAAGCGGCGGAGGATGTGCTTCCGGCGGCCCGGGAGTTCAGCCGGGCGATGCGCGGCCTGACGGCGCTGGAGACATCGCTTTCCGGGCTACTAAACGTGCCCCGGGTGTACGTGGCGGCCGGGAACGCGGATGAGGAGCCCCACGTGCTCCATGACGTGGGCCGGATGGCGGCGCAGCGGCTGCGGGGCGTACTGCAAAGCGGGGATACCCTTGCCGTGACCGGCGGCGGCACCATGGCCGAAGTGGCGGGAAATTTGCAGCCCTCCTCGCCCATGAACGTGATGGTGGTCCCGGCCCGGGGCGGCATGGGCCGCGCGGTGGAGACCCAGGCCAACACCCTGGCGGCGGAGATCGCCCGCAAATTGGGGGGCCATCACCGGCTGATCCACCTGCCCGACCACATGGACGCGGCGGCCATGCAGGAAATGCTGAAATTGCCGGAGATCCGGGAGACCATCGAACTGCTTCAAAGGGCGGACGTGATCCTGCACGGCATTGGCCGGGCGGATGAGATGGCCAAACACCGGCACCTTTCGGTGAGCCTCACCCGCAAGCTTCTGTCCGAGGGCGCGGTGGCGGAAGCCTTCGGATACTATTTTGACCGGGAGGGAAACTGTCTGTACACGGCCTCCAGCGTGGGGGTGGACCTGGGCAGGCTGAAACCCAACTGCCTGATGATTGCCGTGTCGGCCGGGGCGCGCAAGGCGGAGGCCATGATCGCTGTGCTGCGGCATTACCATCACGAAATGCTGGTGACCGATGAAGGAGCCGCCAGGAGGATCATCGAATTATTGTCCTGAACGATTGCACGCCCTTTAAGGGATGGCAATACAAAAAACAAATTGCAAAAACAACGGTGTAAGGAGTGTGTACCATGGCAAAGAAGACCATCGAAGACATCCAGGTTTCCGGCAAGAAGGTGCTTGTCCGCTGTGATTTTAACGTACCCCTGGACGAAAACAAAACCATTACCGACGAAACGCGCATCCAAGGCGCGCTGCCCACCATCAAGTATCTGATGAACCACGGCGCCCGGGTGATCCTCTGCTCCCATCTGGGCAGGCCCAAGGGCGGCTTTGACATGAAGTACTCCCTAAAGCCCGTGGCGGACCGGCTGAGCCAGCTTCTTGGCAAGGAAGTCAAGCTGGCCGCGGACGTGACCGGCCCCTCCGCCAAGGAGTTGGCCGCCCAATTGAAGGACGGCGACGCGATGCTGCTGGAAAACGTGCGCTTCCATAAGGAAGAGGAAAAGAACGATCCGGAATTCGCCAAGGAGCTGGCTTCCCTGGCGGATATCTATGTGAACGACGCCTTCGGCACCGCCCACCGCGCCCACGCCTCCACCGAGGGCGTGACCCATTACCTGCCCGCCGTGGCCGGATACCTGATCGGCAAGGAACTGGCCGTTATGGGCAAGGCCCTGGAAAATCCGGAGCGGCCTTTTGTGGCGATCCTGGGCGGCGCGAAGGTCTCCGACAAGATCGGCGTCATCAACCACCTGCTGGACAAGGTGGATGTGCTCATCATCGGCGGCGGTATGGCCTATACCTTCCAAAAGGCGCTGGGCAAGCCCATCGGCAAATCCCTGCTGGAGGCCGACAAGGTGGAGCTGGCCAAGGAACTGATGGAAAAGGCCAAGCAAAAGGGCGTCAAGCTGCTGCTGCCCGTGGATAACGTGGCCGCCGACAGCTTCTCCAACGATGCCAAGCGCATGATCGTCAGCGAGATCCCCGATGATTACGAGGGCCTGGACATCGGACCCAAGACGCAGGCTCTTTTCGCCGGCGAAGTGGCCAAAGCGAAAACCGTGGTCTGGAACGGCCCCATGGGCGTGTTCGAGTTTGAAAACTTCGCCGCGGGCACCAGGGCCATCGCCAAGGCCATGGCGGAATGCGGCGGCGTGACCATCATCGGCGGCGGCGACAGCGCGGCGGCCGTGGAGCAGATGGGCTTTGCCGAGAAGATGACCCACGTGTCCACCGGCGGCGGCGCCTCCCTGGAGTTCCTGGAAGGAAAGACCCTGCCCGGCGTGGCCGCGCTCAACGACAAGTAACCAGGGGGCTTTGCCCCCTGGATCCCCACCCAAGGGACATTGTCCCTTGGGAATCCCTGTATTTTGGGAATATAAAAAGGATTGATGTATTGTTAGGCAGCCACTTTTGTATAAAGGCGGCAGCCGAAGGCCCAGGGCGACCGGAAAGCCCTGGACGCTCCCGCAGGAGCGGAACTTAATGATTAAGCCAAGAAGGGTACCGACCTAAGAAGAAAAGAGGAAGACGATTCTATGCGCACACCCATCATCGCCGGAAACTGGAAAATGAACAAGACCCCCGCGGAAGCGGCCCAGCTTGTCACGGAATTGAAGCCCCTAGTGAAGGACGCCGCCTGCGACGTGGTGGTCTGCGTGCCCGCTGTGGACTTTGCAGCCGCCCTGGAGGCCGCCCAAGGCTCCAATATCCGCCTGGGCGCGCAAAACGTGCACTGGAAGGAAGCCGGGGCCTATACCGGGGAGCTCTCCGCGCAAATGCTCAAGGCCGCGGGCGTGGAATACGTGATCATCGGCCACAGTGAGCGCCGCCAATACTTTGGCGAGACCGATGCCACGGTGAACCTGCGGGTAAAGGCGGCCGTTGCCGCCGGGCTTACCGTGATCCTGTGCGTGGGCGAGACAAAGGACCAGCGGGAAGCCGGGTATACCGACGCGCTGGTGGAATATCAAACCCTGATCGCCTTGACCGGGCTTACGCCGGATGAGGTGAAAAAGACCGTGATCGCCTATGAGCCGGTATGGGCCATTGGCACGGGCCTGACCGCCACCGATGAACAGGCCAACGAGACCATCGGCGTGATCCGCGCCGCGCTTTTGCGCAAATACGGCAAGGATGTATCCGACGCCGTGCGCATCCAGTACGGCGGCAGCATGAACCCCGGCAACGTGAAGGGCCTTATGGCGCAGCCGGAGATCGACGGCGGATTGATCGGCGGCGCGTCCCTGAAGTCCGCCGACTTTGCCAAGGTGGTCAACTTCGGCAAGTGACCGGAAAGCCCCGGCCGCGCCCGCGGGCGCGAAACCCCATCCGTGAAAGGAACCATTGATTTATGAGCAAGACCATGACCGCCCTTATCATTATGGATGGCTTCGGCCTGAACGAGAGCCATGAGGGCAACGCGATTTTTCAGCAGGGAACGCCCAACATCGACAAGCTTACCGCCGCATATCCCCATACCCGGCTTGGGGCCAGCGGCATGGATGTGGGGCTGCCCGACGGCCAGATGGGCAACAGCGAGGTAGGCCATCTGAACATTGGCGCGGGGCGCATTGTGTACCAGGAGCTGACCCGCATTACCAAGGATATCCGGGATGGCGCCTTTTTTCAGAAGGAGCCGCTCATTTGGGCTATGGACAGCGCGAAGAAGGACGGAAAAGCCTTGCACCTGATGGGGCTTTTGTCCGACGGCGGCGTGCACAGCCACAACACCCATTTGTACGCCCTGCTGGAAATGGCGAAAAAGCACGGGCTTCAAAAGGTATATGTCCACTGCTTTCTGGACGGCCGGGACGTGCCGCCCACCAGCGGGATCAACTATGTCAGGGAACTGCAGGACAAGCTTGCAAAGATCGGCGTGGGGGAAATCGCCACGGTGATGGGCCGCTACTGGTCCATGGACCGGGACAACCTGTGGGACCGGGTGAAAAAGGCCTACGACGCCATGGTGCTGGGCAAGGGCCAGGCAACGGCGGAAACGGGCGAACAGGCGGTTTCGCAAAGCTATGCCATCAACGAAACCGACGAGTTCGTAAAGCCCACCGTGATCTTAAAGAACGGGCAGTTAACCGCCGCCATCGGCGAAAATGACTCCGTGATCTTCTTCAACTTCCGGCCCGACCGGGCCCGGCAGTTGACCCGCACCTTTATCCAGCCGGATTTTGACGGGTTCGTACGGGAGAGGGGCTACTTTCCCGTGCGCTTCGTGAGCATGACCCAGTATGACGAGACCTTCACGGGGCTGAAAATTGTCAACCCCCCGGAATCCCTTGACAACACCCTGGGTGAATACCTGGCTTCCCTTGGAAAAACCCAATTGCGCATTGCGGAAACGCAGAAGTACGCCCATGTCACCTTCTTTTTCAACGGCGGCGTAGAAAAGCCCAATCCGGGTGAGGACAGGGCGCTGATCCCCTCCTCCAAGGTGGCCACCTTTGATTTGAAGCCCGAGATGTCGGCCTATGAGGTGGCGGACAAGGCCGTGGAACTTATCAATGAAAAGAAATATGACGTGATGATCCTGAATTTCGCCAACTGCGACATGGTGGGCCATACCGGCATCATGGAAGCCGCCATGAAAGCGGTGGAGGCCGTGGATATCTGCGTGGGCCGGGTGGTGGACGCCATAGTTAAAAACGGCGGCCGGGCCTTTGTCACCGCCGACCATGGCAACGCCGACCAGATGGTGGACCCGGAGACCGGCGAGCCCTTTACCGCCCACACCACCTTCCCCGTGCCCTTTATCGCCGTGGGCCCGGAGTTTGTGGGCAAAGAGCTCCGCACCGGCGGCCGCCTGGCGGATATCGCCCCCACCATGCTCAAAAGCATGGACATCCCCGTGCCCAAGGAAATGACCGGGAAAGCGCTATTCGAATAATAATTCCAAGCATTCATGCGTTGTTGTGACAGTGCTTTTCCCTTGTTTTCTGAAACAATAAACAAGCGGGCGATGGATCATCGCCCGCAAACCGCTTGCAATTTATTTCTTCTTTCCTAAAGAAAAAGTTTTTGAAGGATAGGTGCGGGAAGGGAAATTTTTACAAAAATTTCCCTTCCCGCATTATTTCTTGTTCCCCCGTGTCCCCTCAAACCTCCACGACCTCGATCTGCTCCACGGCCTCCTGAATCAGCGCCTCGCTGTCCAGGAGCGCTTCGCCCTCCAGGACCTTTTCCATCTTGGGCCTGGTGGCGGGGTGGCGGGGGGTAAACACGGTGCAGCAATCCTCGTAGGGCAGGGAGGAGGTTGCAAAGGTGCCGATGCGCTGGGCCACGTCGATGATCTCCTGCTTATCAAACCCGATCAGGGGCCGGAACACGGGCATCGAAACCGCCGCGTCGGTGCAGGCCAGGGCCTGCATGGTCTGGCTGGCCACCTGGCCGATGCTCTCCCCGGTGATCAGGCCCTGGGCGCCTTCCATTTCCGCCACGCGCTGGGCGATGCGCATCATGTATCTGCGCATGATGAGGGTGGTGTACTCCTCCGGGCATTTTTCATGGATCTCCATCTGGATGCGGGTAAAGGGCACAATGTGCAGCCGCACGCCGCACAGGCTTTCCGACAAAATCCGGGCCAGGGAAATCACCTTTTCCTTGGCCCTTTCGCTGGTGTAGGGGAAGGAATAGAAGTGCACCGCGGAAACCTGCACGCCCCGCTTGGCGATCATGTACCCGGCCACCGGGCTGTCGATGCCCCCGGACAAGAGCAGCGTGGCCCGGCCGTTGGTGCCTACCGGCATGCCCCCGGCCCCGGGGATTGTCCCGGCGTACAGGTAGGCCATGTCCCGGATCTCCACGGACAGCACGTGCTCCGGATGGTGGACGTCCACGGTCAAGCCGGGAAGGCGGTTAAGCAAATACTCGCCCATCCGGCTGTTGATCTCCGGGGAGTCCAGAAAATACCGCTTGTCGGAGCGCCTGGCCGATACCTTGAAGGTGCCTTTTACGTCCCGCATCAGCTCCGCCGCCGCGGCGCAAAGGGCTTCAAAATCCTCCTTGCCCATTTCGGCGGCAATGCATACGGAATGAACGCCGAACACCTTGCACACCTTTTGCGCGCAGGCGTCGATATCCGCGCCGCTGACAAACACGCGGCTGTCGTTCAGCCACACATGGCCGCCCAGGTCCTTCACGGCGTTTTTTACCCGCTCCACCAGCATGCGCAGGAAATAGGGCCGGTTCAGGCCCTTCAGATAAATTTCGCCAAAGCGGACCAACAGAACCTTCCGCATAACAACGTCTCCTTTGTCTTGCCTACCTGCGAACAAATCTTGAAAGCATTCCGTAGTGCGCCTTCACCCGCTCCGCCGCGAAGCGGATTTCTTCCTCCGTGGTATAGGGCGACAGGCTGAAGCGGATGGCGCTTTCCGCGTCCCTTTGGGGCACGGCCATGGCCGTGAGCGTCTCCGATACCTTCTGCCGCCGGGAGGAGCAGGCAGAGCCCATGCTTACGTACACTTTGTCCCCGGCCAGGGCGTTGAGCATGGTTTCAGACCGCACAGGCGGCAGGGATACGTTCAGGATATGGGGGGCGCCGGCCGGGCTGCCCGGCGCCGGGCCGTTGACCCGCAGGTCCGGCACAGCCTCCCTCAAAAGCTCGTACAGCCGCCCCTTGAGGATGGCCATCCGCTCCGCCGCGCCGGCGGGATAGCTTTCAACCGCCGCCATAAGCCCCGCGATGCCCGGCGTGTTTTCCGTGCCGGAGCGCAGGCCCTTCTCCTGGCCGCCGCCAAACTCCCGGGGGGACAGTTTGTATCCTTTTTGAACGATCAGCGCGCCCACGCCCTTGGGGCCGTGGATCTTGTGCCCGCTCAGCGCGTAGGACTGCACGCCGCTTTCCGCCATGCCGAAAGGTACCCGCAAAAAGCCCTGCACCCCGTCCACATGGACCGCCGCGCCGGGGCAAAGCCTGTCCCTGATGGCCGCGATCTCCCGGATGGGCTGGATGGCTCCCGTCTCGTTGTTTACCTGCATCACGCAAAGCAGGAGCACATCCTCCCCCAGCATGCCTTCCAGGGCATGAAGGTCCGCCGTGCCGTCCCTAAGAACAGGGATGGCCTGCGCCGTGTGGCCCATCCGCTGGGCCGCCAGGCAGCTTTGCTTTACCGCCGGATGCTCCACCGCCGTATACAGCACCCTGCCCGGTTTCTTCTGGCCGTCAAGGTATCCCAAAATGGCCAGATTGTCCGCTTCGGTGCCGCCGGAGGTGAAAATTGCTTCCCCCGGAAGATTCCCAAGGCGCGTAAAAAGCAACGCCCGGCACGCGGCCAGGCGCTTTTCCGCGTCAAGCGCGGGGCCGTAGGGGGAGGAGGGGTTGAAGTAGCCCTCCCGCATGGCCTGGGTGACGGCGTCCATCGCCGCCTCCGACGGCCTGGTGGTGGCGCTGTTGTCCAGATACGCTTCCATTATGCCTGCCAGGCGCCCCTTTGCAAAAACTTTTTGATGATGTCCACCATTTCATCGGAAGGCTCCAATATGATCACGCGCTTGTTGCCGTCCTTGACGAAATAGAAGTAGTACAGCTCCGCGCCGCGGTTTAAAAACCAGTGTTCCCGCTTGATGCCCGGCATGGAGATGTACCTTTGGAAAGCGGAAGAGTTTACGGGGCCGAAGGCCTCCACGTTCTTGACCCGCATGGTGCCCAGGTTTTTGCGCTTCTGGTTGTTGAATACCTTGGCAAAATCCATTTCGCCGTTGGTAAAAGTATATTCAAATTCCGTGCGCAGCCTGTCCCGCCGAAGGAACAGCAAGACGGCGGAGCCGCCGCTGATCAGAAACACTGCGACGGCGTAGACCGAAAAGCCGCCGCTGAGCATCCCCTGCAGCACCATCATGGCGATGATGGCCATGATGACCATGATCACCACGGACATAAAGTACAGCGCTTCGTCCAGCCCTCTGCTTTTTTTGACCACGATCTCTTCCCTGAAATAATCCATGGTTTCTTCCCCCTCGCGTAGTTTACAAAAGGAACAGACCGGTAACGGTCAGCCCCAGCAGCGCCCCGAAGAACACCTCCAGGGGCGTATGGCCGATAAGTTCCTTCAATTCGTCCTCAGTAATGCGCTTGCCGTCCACCAGGATGTCGTGGAGGATCTTGTTGATGACCACGGCCTGGGTACCCGTTTCCCGGCGCACGCCGGCGGCGTCGTACATCACGATCAGGGCCAGGGCGAAGGCGACGGCGAAGGCCGCCGTATCAAAGCCCGCCTGAATCCCGGTCATGGCCGCAAGGGACACCACCAGCGCCGTGTGGGAACTGGGCATGCCCCCGGACCCCAGCCACCTGTGCCAGTTGAACTCGTGCTCCACCAGGTAGTAGATGGGCACCTTCAGCGCCTGGGCAATGAACCAGGAGGTCATGGCGCAAATAAGAACCCTGTTTTTAAAAATTTCCGCGATCGTATGCAATCAATCAACCGCCCCTTGTCCGCTATCGGCGACAAGCTTATTGTACCCGGTGAAGCATGCTTTGCGCAAGGGATGCCAGAAAGTTTCCCCGTTCCCCAAAGGCGGACAAGGCCTCCGCAGCCGCCGCCACATGGTTCTGGGCGTCCTTGCGCGCCTGCTCCGCACCCACGCAGGCCGGCCAGGTAAGCTTTTGGTGCCTTGCGTCCATGCCTGTGCGCTTGCCCATCAGCTTTTCGTCCCCGGTGAGGTCCATCAAATCATCGGCGATCTGGAAAGCCAGCCCGGCGTGATAGCCGTAGGCGGAACCCGCGCGCAGTTCTTCTTCGGTGCATCCCGCCAGGGTAAGCCCGGCCTCCGCGGCACCGGTGATCATATCCGCCGTCTTGTGGCGGTGGATGGCGGTCACCAGCGCGATCTCCGGCGCGTGGCCCTCCATGGACACATCCAGGGATTGCCCGGCCACCATCCCTGTGACCCCGGCCCTTTTCGCCAGGACCGCCATGGCGGAAACCGCCGCCGGCGTTCCAAGCTTCACCGCCTGGGCGAGCATGGTTTCATAGGCCAGGTTGAGCAGCCCATCCCCGGCAAGAATGGCCATGGCCTCCCCGTATACCTTGTGGCAGGTGGGCCTGCCCCGGCGCAGGTCATCGTCATCCATGGCGGGCAGATCATCGTGGATCAGGGAATAGGTGTGGATCATCTCCAGCGCGGCGGCGTAGGGAAGCGCCGGGGCAACATCCCCGCTTTTCAGGGCATAGGCCGCCAGCAGCAGCACAGGCCGAAGCCGCTTGCCGCCGCCCAGAAGGCTGTAGCGCATAGCCTCCCCCAAAAGCCCGGGGACCTGATCCCCCTCTGGCACCGTGCCGCCCGGGCGGATGGACTCCCCAAGGGCCTTTTCCACCAGCAGCCGGTAACCGTCGTACCGCTCGTCCATGCCGTTCTCCTTATGCATTATCCTCCGGCGCCGCGCCGCTTCCTGAGAAAGCGACGGTTTGCTCCTGCATTTCGCCACCCTTTTCGGAAAGCTCCGCCAGGCGGCCCTGGGCCTTTTCCAGCTGCTTTTGCAGGCCCTTGGAAAGGGCGACGCCCTCCTCATACAAACGCAGGGTTTCCTCCAGCGTTCCGCCGCCCGCCTCCATGGTTTTCACCAATGTTTCCAGCCGTTCCAGCGTCGTTTCGAAGGATTCCGGGTTTTTTGTTTCACTCAAAGGGGTTTCCCTCCTTAACCGTAAGCGCTTCGGCCTGCACCCGGCCGTCTTTGAACAAAACTGTCAGCCTGTCGCCTAAAAGAACGGCACCGGCCCCCTTTACGGGCACCCCATCCTTCAATGCCAAAGCGTAGCCGCGCCTTAACACCTGGGCGGGGCCCAAGGCTTCCAGCCTGGCCTGCGCCGCCTTTAGCCTGGCCTCCCTAAGGGAAAGCCCCGCACGCAAGGCGTTTTGCAGCCGTTCCTTGAGCATTTCCGACATATGCAGCGCACCCAGAAGCCGGACGCTGGGGTGCAGCGACTGCAGCCGGCTTTTAACGGTGAGCAGCCTTTGGCGCTTGCCCAAAAGCGCGCTTTCGGCCCCGCGCCTCAGTTGCGATTCCAGTTGCAATACCGCCGCCAGCAGTTCATCCCGGATAGGCACGGCCAGTTCCGCCGCCGCGGAGGGTGTGGGCGCCCGCATGTCCGCCGCAAAATCGGCGATGGTGAAATCCGTTTCATGCCCCACGGCGGAGATCACCGGCACAGGGGAGGCGGCGATGGCCCGGGCCACCGCTTCCTCGTTGAAGGCCCACAGGTCCTCCATGGAGCCGCCGCCGCGGCCCACGATAATCACCGATATAGTGGGGACACGGCCCAGCGCCTCAATGCCCGCGGCAATCTGCTCCGCCGCGCCTTCCCCCTGCACCGCGGCGGGATAGAGCACAAGATCCATGCCCGGATGCCGCCGCCAGGCCACGTTGCAGATGTCCCTAATCACCGCCCCGGTGCGGGAGGTGACGATGCCCACCCGATTTGGCATAAGGGGCAGCGGGCGCTTGCGGGCAACATCGAAGAGCCCTTCCTTTTGCAACTGGGCCTTCAATTGCTCAAAGCGCAGAAACAGGTCGCCCAGGCCGTCCTCCCGCATCCCCTCGGCGTAGAACTGATAGGCCCCGTCCCTTGTAAACAGGCCCACGCTCCCCGTGAGGACCACCTGCAAGCCATCCCTTGGCGCAAGGCGCACGGAGAGGTTATGCTGCCTGAACATGACGCAGTTGATCCTGGCCTGGTCGTCTTTTAAGGAGAAATACCAGTGCCCGGAGGTGTGGCGCTTGAAGTTGCTGATTTCGCCCTTCAGGCGCATGCCGTTGAGCATGGGGTCCATGGCCAGGCTGCGGCGGACGTATTCATTCAGTTCGGATACGGTCAAGGACCGGTCAGCCGCTTTCATGTCGCTTCTTTTCCAGCCGTTTCCGGGCCGCGTCCACGGTATTGCGCATGAGCATGGCCACCGTCATCAGCCCCACGCCGCCGGGCACCGGGGAAATATATCCGGCAGCCTGGGAGGCGGTCTCGAAATCCACATCGCCCACCACTTTGCCGTCCACCCGGTTGATGCCCACGTCGATGACCACCGCGCCGGGTTTTACCATATCGCCGGTGATGAATTTGGGCCTGCCCACCGCCGCCACCAGGATATCGGCCCGGCGGGTATGGGCGGCCAGATCCCTGGTGCGGGAATGGCATACGGTGACCGTGGCGTTCTCCTGCAAGAGCAGCATGGCAATGGGCTTGCCCACGTTGTTGCTGCGGCCCACCACCACGGCCTCCTTACCGGAGATGGGCACGCCGGTGGATTTGATCATATGCAGCACGCCCTTGGGGGTGCAGGCCACGATGGTCTCCATCCCGGCAAAGAGCTTACCCATGTTCTTGATGTGGAAGCCGTCCACATCCTTTTCCGGCTGGATCAGGGACAGGGCCGCGGCCTCGTCCATATGCCCGGGCAGGGGAACCTGCACCAGGATGCCGTCCACGGCCTCATCCCTGTTGAACTGATGGATCAGGCCTTCCAGTTCCTTTTGCGTGGTGGATTCCGGCAGGCGCAGCACCGTGGAAGCGATGCCCACCTGCTGGCAGGCTTTCTCCTTGTTGCGCACATAAATCTGGCTGCCGGGGTCGTCCCCCACCAGGATCACCGCCAGGCCGGGCACCACGCCCGCGGCCTTCAGCGATTCCGTTTCCAGGCGAAGCTCTTCCTTCAAGGCCGCCGAAAGCGCCTTGCCGTCAATCAATTGTGCCGCCATGCTCCTCATCCTTTCCGATGCCTTTGTATTTGTGAAGCCCGATGAGCGCCACGCCCACCGCATTGTCCCCGGAATATTCCGGGCGGCCAAAGTACGCTTTCATCTCCGGGGCTATTTTTTGAAGCCGCTTTTGAAGCATCTGCCGGAAAAGCATGGAAGAGGCCACGCCCCCCGCCAGCAGCGCCTTGGAAAGCCCGGTTTTGCGGCCGGCTCCGGCCACAAGCCGCGCCACGGTGCGGGCCAGGAAATCAAAAACCTCCGCCGCCGCGTCCTCCGGCGATTTTTCACCTGTTTCCAGCCAGCCCGTAACCCGGGTTTCCGCGCCGGAGAGGTGGCATTTCAGGTCTTCCTCCGCCATATTAACCGGCAGCAGGCTTTGGGGCGTTCCCCTTTCGGCCAGCTTTTCCAGGTGCGGCCCGCAGGGGAAGGGGAGGTGAAGCTTAACGCCTACCCTGTCCACCAGCTGCCCGGCGTGCAAGTCCAGGGTCCCGCCCAGGCAGGCGATAGCGTCACCCCGCACATGCAGCACCTCCGTGGTGCCCCCGGAAAGGTGCAGCGCCAGAAATTCCCGGGCGTTCAAGCCGGAATCCACCCGGGCGGCCCACACGTGCCCCGCCTGGTGGGTGGCCGCAAAAAAAGGGATGTTCATAAGGGCGGCCAGGCCGCGCCCCTGGGCATCCCCCGGGACAAACACGGGCATATAGGAGTCTTCCGCGTCCCTGGGCCTCTGGGAAGCGCAGACAGCGGCGATTTCGTGCGGGGCGGCGGCCTGGGCAAGCTCCGCAAGAAGCTCCGGAAGCTGCCTGATGTGCGCGAACACCGCGTCGCTCTGCCGAAGCCCCCTTTGCCCCGCCGCCACCGGCAGCAGCCTGCGGAGGCTTGCCAAGACGCGCCCAGTTTCGTCCACCGCGGCCACGGAGGTGGTGTAGCAGCTTGTGTCCAGCCCGATGATGGCTTTCACTTGCGCGCCGCCGCCTCTTTCCTGCGCAGGATGGAGCCCAGCACGCCGTTGATAAAGCGGCCGCCCGCGGGATCGGAATACTTGCCCGCCAGTTCCACCGCCTCGTTGATGGCCACGCTGCCGGGCACATCCTCCCTAAAGAGGATCTCGTAGGCCGCCAGGCGCAGGATGGTTAAATCCACCCTGGCCATGCGGTCAAGCGGCCAGTCCACGCTGAATTCCCGAATATTGCCGTCGATCTCCGCCTGGTGGGCCACAACGCCCGCCAGCACATCGTCTATATACGCCTGATCGTCCCGGGAGGGCTTGGCGGCATTGCCCTCCCCAAGCTGCTCATAGACCAGCTCCAGCGTTTCCCCGCCGCCCTGTCCGCCCATCAGCCGTTCATAGGTGAGCTGCATCGCCGCCGCACGTGCGGTTGTACGCGCCATATTGTAAGCACTCCGTTCCCTTGCGGTTCCCGCTCAGCCGTTTTGCCTGGGCGGAAAGATTTTGTTGATCCAGTTTTTGAGGGTGGCCGGCTTATTCTTGACGCCGCCCAGGAACATGCCCAGGAAGAAAAGCGCGGCAACAAACAGCGTTTTGAAAAAGCCCAGGAAAAGAAACATGAAGGCCAGCGCCAGAAAGCCCAGCGCGTAGAAGAAGCCGCCTTGGGGCGTTCCTGCCTTGAACAGTTCCCTGAAAAACTCCTCAACGCTTTTCATCGTCCGCAACCTCCTGCTCCTCGGGGTCAGAGGTTTCCGGCGGGGAAGCCGCCTGTGCCTCCTCCGCGGGCGGGAGCACGGGCTCCGCCGGGACCGGTTCCTCCGAAACGGTCAGTTCCGGGGGCATGGGCACGATGGCAGGCTGCTCCTTGTGCCCGAACAGCCGCTGGTGCAGCGGGCGCTTCTTCTCCTCGGCAAGGGGCTCCGGGAATTCCGGGGCCTTGGGCTCCGGAGGTGTCTTGGGCACTGCCGGCGGGACCGGCTGCTCGGTGATCTTTACCGGTTCGGGGGGCTCAATGGGATCCGCCTTGGGCGGGGTCGGCAGCAGCGTTTCCGGCACGGCAAAGGGGCTGTTCTCCGCCTTTGCGCCGGTGGTTTCCACCTCCACCCGCACTTCCTTGACATCGATGCCCGAACAGGAGGTGATGTACTGCTTGATCTGCTTTTGCAGCGTGTTCACCACCAGGGGGATGCTTACCCCGCCGGCCAGGCCGATGCGCAGGTCCACGACCACGCCGTCCCTGGTATTTTCGATGCGGTTGCTGACCACCGTTAGTTCCTGATGCTTGTCAACGCATTTTTGCACCAGGTTCTCCATGGCGTGGATGGAAATACTCAGCTGCCCGTGCTCCGTCCGCTGCATCACGAAGCCCTTTTTGCTCTGGCGGCGGAAAAGCAGCGCCATGCTGTTCGCGCCCAGCAGCGCCATCACCACGCCAAGGCCCAGCGCCACGAAGAGCAGGGTGCGGTCAACCTCCTGCTCTGTCAGCGCCGTCAGATTGTCGCCCGGGATGGCCCCCACGGCCCACAGGAAAATTGCAAGCCCGCTTAAAAAGAGCAGGAACCCTGCCAATGCCGCCAGCAGGCGGTCCAGGAAACGCATCCTCACGAATCGCACCTCCCCTATCGTTGCGCCCGCGGGCGCAAAGTAAAAGCCACCGGCAGGCGTATCCTGCCGGCTGCTTCAGGTTCACTTTTCTTCTTTTTGCGCTTCCGCTTCAGGCTCTTTGGGGAGCTCCTCCTCCAAAGTCTCCGCGCCGGATTCCGGTGTTTCCGTTTCAGCCGCGGACGGCTCCAATTCACAGGAGTCCGCCTGGTCTTCCGGCTCGGTCATGCCGCGCTCTTGTTCTTCCTTTTCTTCCTGATCAGGCGCTTCGTCCTCATCCTCCACCAGTTCCACCACGGCGGGGGGAATGGGCGTTTCTTCCTGCTCGGGGGCCTTTTGACCGGTGACTTTCTTGAACATCTCTCCGCTGGCCAGCGCAGCGCTTTGCTGCCCTTTCTCCAGCGCTTTGTTTTCTTTTTCAAAGCTCACGCCCTGCACATGGACATCCACCTTCACCACATGCAGCCCGGTCATGGTCTCAATGGCCTTGCGCACATTCTCCTGGGCGTCCCTGGCGGCCTTTTGGATGGGTGTGCCATACTCCACGATCACAAACAGGTCCACCGACGTCTCCTCCGAGCCCAGCTCCACTTTGACGCCCTTGGTGATGTTGCGGTACCTGCCCAGGATGTCGGAGATGCCGCCGCTGGTTACCATGCCGGCAATGCCTTCCACCTCACTGGTGGCGACCCCTGCGATGATGGCGATGACCTCATTGGCGTAGGTGATGGTCCCGGTGTTCTCCATATCTTTTTCCACATTCAGGGGAAGATTATCTTTCTTTGAAGGCATACTCAACGCACCTCCTTGCGGTTACGAATCAGTATAACAGATTCCCATCAAAATGACAACCAGGGGGCTTTACCCCCTGGACCCTCACGAAAGGGACAAAGCCCCTTTCGAATCCCCATTTCAGGATAGGGATACCGAAAGGGGACGGATCGCCTTGCCTTAGCCCATTACAGGGATTCCCAAGGGATTCATCCCTTGGGCGGAGGGTCTTGGGAGGCAGCGCCTCCTAAGTCGAGTTTGATCTTCAGAAGCTTCAGTTGGTCCTCCTTGACGGAAGCGGGGGTGTCCATCATCAGGCAGGCGCCGTTTTGAATCTTGGGGAAGGCCAGCACATCCCGCAGGCTTTCGGCGCCCTTTAAGATCATCACCAGCCGGTCGATGCCGAAGGCGAAGCCGCCGTGGGGCGGCGTGCCGTACTTGAAGGCTTCCAGCAGGAAGCCGAAGCGCGCCCAGGCTTCTTCCTTGGTAAAGCCCAGCAGGCTGAACATACGCTCCTGCAGATCGCTGGCGTGGATGCGGATGCTGCCCGAGCCCATCTCGATGCCGTTCATCACCAGGTCATAGGCCTTGGCCCGCACACGGCCCGGATCGGTCTGCATGTACTGGAAATCCTCGTCCATGGGGCTGGTGAAGGGATGGTGCATGGCCAGGAAGCGGTTGTCCTCCTCGCTCCACTCCAGGAGCGGGAACTCGGTGACCCAGAACAGGTTGTACCGGCTGCGGTCGATCAGGTTAAGCTGCGCGCCCAGCTTGAGGCGGAGCTGCCCCAGGGCGGTTAGGGCCACGTACTTCTTGTCGGCGATCACAAACAGCGCGTCGCCCTTTTCCATGCCCATTTTGTCCATCAGCCGCTGCATGCTGTCCCCGGCCATGGCTTTTTGGAAGGAGGAGCGCAGCGTGCCGTCCGGCTGCAGGGCCGCCCAGGCCAGGCCCTTCACATGATAGGTTTTCACGAATTCCGAAAGCGCATCCATATCCTTGCGGGACAGCTTTTCCGCCGCGCCTTTGGCACAGATGGCCACGACGCTTTTCCCTTCTTGAAGCGCGCTTTCAAACACGGTAAAGCCGCAGCCGGCCACCGTTTCGTGAACGTCCGAGATGGGCATACCGAAGCGGGTGTCCGGCTTATCGGAGCCGTAGGTCTCCATGGCATATTTCCAGGTCATCCGGGGCAGGGGAAGCGCAAGCTCCATGCCCATCACCTCATGGAACACCGCCTTGTAGCCGCGCTCCACCACGCCCTGGATATCCTCCGGCTCAATGAAGGACATCTCCATGTCAAACTGCGTAAACTCCGGCTGCCTGTCCGCCCGGCCATCCTCGTCCCTAAAGCACCGGGCCACCTGGTAATACCGGTCCAGGCCAGCCAGCATCAGTAGCTGCTTGTAAAGCTGGGGGCTTTGGGGCAGGGCGTAGAAGGTCCCGGGTCTCACCCGGGCAGGCACAAGGTAATCCCGCGCCCCTTCCGGGGTGGATTTTGTTAAAATAGGAGTTTCAACCTCCACAAAGCCCTCGGAATCCATATGATTTCGGAGAGTATTCACCACTTTATGCCGAAACTTAAGCATTTCCTGCATGGAGGGGCGGCGCAGGTCCAGATAGCGGTACTTGAGCCGCAGGGCCTCGGACTCCTTGGTGTCATCCTCGATATAAATGGGGGGCGTCTCGGCGCGGTTGAGGATTTTCAGTTCCTTTACCATCACTTCCACTTTGCCGGTGGCCATCTTGTCGTTCACCGCCTCGGGGGCGCGCAGGGAAACGGTGCCCTTCACCGCCGCCACGAACTCGCCCCGAAGCTCCCCGGCCAGGGCAAAGGTGCTTTCATCGCAGGTGTTCACGTCAAAAACCGCCTGCACGATGCCGGACCGGTCACGGAGCCATACGAACAGGATGCCCCCCAGATTCCTGGCCCGCTGCACCCAACCCATCAAGGTAACTTCCTGATGGACCATGGTTTCGCTTAACTCCCCGCACATGTGGCTGCGCTTCCAGCCGCCCAAGAACTCCGCCATAACGATCTTCCTTTCCAAATGCGCCAAGGGATGTGCCCTTTGGACGCTTGTTGCTTTCTCCCGGCGATTGGCCGCGGAAGCAGGACGGGCGATTGATAATCGCCCCTACGGTTGCAGGGAAGGGATAGCCGCTTTTCCCCGGCCAACGCGGTCCGCACAGACTGCGCCACGAAATAAACAATCGGTGTAGGGGCGGTTGTCAATCGCCCGCATAGGCTTCGGGAGGCTTTGAAATCACCTGCCTGTTCCGCGCAGCGGGCGCATTTTCAGAGCATCCCCCTAAGCCTTTCCGCCGCGCCGTCCATGGGGATTTCCGTTTCCTCCCTGGTGTTCATATCCCGCAGCTTTACCACGCCCTTTTGCAGTTCATCCCCGCCAAGGATGGCCACGAAGGGCACTTCTACCTTGCCGGCATACTTGAACTGGGCCTTGAGGCTCTTGTCCATGTGGTCGCAATCCGCCTTGACCCCCGCTTGGCGCAGATCCTGCGTAAGCTTGAAGGCGGGAATTCTGGCCTCGTCTCCCAGCGCGGCAACGAACACATCCAGCTGCCGCCCGGTATGAAGATTGATCCCCTGGCTTTCCAGCAGCATCAAAATGCGTTCCATGCCCATGCCGAAGCCCACGCCGGGCATTTCCGGCCCGCCCAGTTCCTCCACCAGCTTGTCGTACCGGCCGCCGCCGCACACCGTCAGGTTGCCCTGGGGGGTCTTTGTGATGAGCTCGAATACCGTTTTGGTGTAATAATCCAGCCCGCGCACGATGCGGCTGTCGATAGCATAGGATACACCCGCCGCCGTCAAATAGCCCTGCAGCTTTGCAAAATGCCCGGCGCACTCCTCGCAGAGCATGTCAAGCATGCTGGGGGCGTCCGCAACCAGCAGCTGGCAGGATTCTTCCTTGCAGTCCAGCGCCCGCAGGGGATTGCGGTCAAACCGCTCCCGGCAGGTGCCGCAGAGCCTGTCCAGCTTGCCCGCCAGGAATTCCTTCAGCTTCGCGTGGTAGGCAGGGCGGCACTTGGGGCAGCCGATGCTGTTGATGTTCACGGAAAGGTTCGTCACCCCAAGGCTTTCAAGCATATGGTAGGCCAGGGCGATGATCTCCGCGTCCACCGAAGGGCTCTGCGCCCCGAAGCATTCCAGGCCGAACTGGTGGTGCTCCCGGAACCTGCCCGACTGGGGCGCCTCGTACCGGAAGATGGGCGAATTCAGGTAATACATCTTGCAGGGCAGCGTATCGGCATACAGGCTGTGCTCGATGAGCGCCCGCACCGCCCCGGCCGTGCCCTCGGGCTTTAGGGTGATGGAGCGGTCGCCCTTGTCCTTGAAGGTGTACATCTCCTTTTGCACGATGTCGGTGGTATCCCCCACGCCCCGCAGAAAGAGCTCCGTGTGCTCAAAGACAGGGGTGCGCACCTCCCGGTAGCCCGCCTCCGCAGCCTTATGCCGCATAATGGCCTCCAGCGCCTGCCAGCGGCCGCTTTCCCCGGGGAGCACATCCTTGGTTCCTCTTGGCGCCTGTGTCAGCATCTTTTTTCCTCCTATTCTCATGCCTGATCCGAAAGGTTCAGGCGGTAGCGTACTTCCCATACCTGCGCGCCGCCGATTTCCTGGCTCTTGCGCGCGCCGTCCCGTTTGAATCCGAAGCGCTGGTAGGCGCGCTGGGCTCTTGCGTTCTCCTCCAGCGTCCATAATGCGCAGCTGGAAAACCCCAATCCCTTCATTTCTTCCGCAACCCAGGCAAGCATCCGCGTGCCATAGCCCATATGCCAGTATTCCGGCAGCACATAGATGGAAATGATCTCGCCATAGGAAGGCGGAAGGTCATCATCCCTGGTTTTGCTGAAGCTGGACACGCCGATGACCTGCCCGTCCTGGGTGATCACCGCGGCCTTGGGCGACCCTTCCCGGTTGAAGGTCTGGCGGCAACGGTCCTCCCAGCGGGAGGCGTCCAGGCCATGCAAGTATTCCTTGGGAATCATGCCGCGGTAGGCGGCTTTCCAGGTGTCCACATACACCCGGCTCATGCCGGGGATGTCCTGGGGCAGGGCATACCTGATTTCCATGGAATAGCGTGCACCTCCTTTCCGGGCGCACTGCGGTGATACAAAAACGCCCCATGCTACTGCATGGGACGAATGCTCATCTTCGTGGTGCCACCCCGCTTGAAAAGGCCTGCGCCTTTTCCACTCAAATCCCGGTAACGCGGGATACGCGCCTGCTTTCACAGGAGGCTCCGGGGTGTCGTTCCCCCGTTCCCTTGGCAAAGGGGCTTTCAGCCTGGACCCCTCTCTCTTGGTGCCGGAAACGGCGTACTCTTCCCATCAACGCCGGATATGGGAGCATTATACAATGGAGGGGAGCGGATGTCAAGCCGGGGAGGCGCCACCCAAGAAAATTCCATCTTTGCAGCCAGGGCGTCCGCAGCCTGACTTGCCATAGAGATTGATAATATTTTACAATAACATAAATGAAGTTTTCTGGGATGGGTGCGGGAAGGGCCTCTTTTTCAAAAGAGGCCCTTCCCGCAAAGATCGCCGCGTCCTCTACTCCTCCAGCCCCATCTGGTCGAAATCCTCCCTGGAGATGAGCACCTTGCGGGGCTTGGCTCCGGCGGCCTGGCTGATGATGCCGCGCTTTGTCATTTCGTCGATCAGGCGGCCTGCCCGGGCGTAGCCGATGCGCATTTTCCTTTGCAGCATGGAAATGGAGGTCTGCCCCTCGGTGATGGCCATATTGATGGCCTCCGAAAGAAGCGCGTCCAGCGTATCCCCGCTGTCGTCAATGGAATCCGCCGCGTCGGGGGCCAGGGAGGAAGGCGAGGAGGTTTGATCCAGCACTTCCTGCACGTTGGGATCATAATCCGGGGTAGAGTGGGAGCGGATGAAATCCGTCACTTTGTTCACCTCGTCATCCGAGACAAAGGAGCCCTGTACGCGGATGGGCGCCAGCGCCCCCGCGGGGGCGTAGAGCATATCCCCCTTGCCCAGCAGCTTTTCGGCGCCGGCCCGCTCCATGATGGTGCGGGCGTCGATGCTGGAAGCCACGGCAAAGGCGATGCGGGACTGCAGGTTGTTTTTGATAAGACCCGTGATGACATCCACCGACGGGCGCTGGGTGGCCACCACCAGATGGATGCCGGCGGCCCGGGCCAGCTGGGCAAGCCGGCAGATGGACTCCTCCACCTCGCGCTTGCTGGCCATCATCAGGTCGGCCAGTTCATCGATGATGATGACGATGCGGGGCATGGCCTCCTCGTCCTCCTGAAGGGCGGCGTTATAGCCGATGATGCCCCGGACGCTGCGCTCCTTGAACTTTTGATAGCGCTCCATCATTTCCGATACGGCCCAGGCAAGCGCCCCGGCGGCCTTGTGGGGATCGCTGACCACAGGCGCCAGCAGGTGGGGGATGCCGTTGTAACACTGCAGCTCCACCACCTTGGGGTCGATCAGGATCATGCGCACCTGCTTGGGGGAGGTGCGGAACAGCAGGCTGCAGATGACGCTGTTGATGCACACCGACTTGCCGCTGCCGGTGGCGCCGGCAATGAGCAGGTGGGGAAGCTTGGACAGATCGCACACGATGGGCGCGCCGGCGATGTCCTTGCCCAGGGCCACGGCCAGGGGCGAATCGGCCCTGTTCATCTCATCGCTCTCCAGCACCTCCCGCAAGGAGACGCTGATGATCTCCTTATTGGGCACTTCCACCCCCACCAATGCCTTGTTGGGGATGGGGGCCTCAATGCGCACGCCGCCGGCGGCCAGGTTCATGGCGATGGTGTCGGTCAAGCCGGTGATGCGCTTGACGTTGATGCCGGAAGCCAGCTCCAGCTCGAACCTGGTTACCGTGGGGCCATGGGTCACATGGCGCACCTGGGCGCTGATGCCAAAGCTTGAGAGCGTCTCCTCCAGGATGGCGGCCCGCTGCTCATCCTCCGCCCTGGTATCCAGCTGCGCACGGCGCGGGACCTTCAGCATATCCAGGGTGGGATAGGCGTAGGGCGGCGGGAGCTGCATTTGCATTTGCTGCGCCTTTTTTACCTTTTGGGGCGGCAAGGCCAATTCGGGCTCGTCCAGCCGTTTGCCGCTCATGCGCGGTTCCGGGGCCGCTTTGGGCGGAGCCACCGGGGGAAAGTCGGGCGAAGGCGCGGGATCGGTCTGGCGTTTGGGAAAGCGGATGGGTTTCAAAATACTTCTGCTGCTGTCCAGCTCTTTTACGGTGTCCGGGTCCTGCTCCCAGGGCGGGTCATCCTCCTGCGGGGGAGGCGGAGCCGGAATGGTTTGCGGGGGCTGCTTGCGCCCCTTGATGCGCTTCATGGCCCCGGCCACGTCCAAAGCCGGGCCTTCCTGACCGGACCCAATGGTTTCGTCATACAGCCCCGGCCCCGCGGCGGCGGGAACAGGCTGCGGCCGCAGTGGCTTGTTCAGGTAGACGGGCACCGGCGGCGGGGCCTTTGCCGCGGCCTCCTGCCGTTTTGCAGCCTCCTGCCGCCGCCAGGCCTCTTCCTGGGCCTGCCGGGCAGCCGCTTCCTGCTGCCAGCGCTCCCGGCGCTGCTCCGAACGCTCCCGGAAACGCGACGCCACGGCACGCAAGTCCAGCCGGGAAAGAATCAGCAGGATGGCCAGGATGGCAAGGACAAGCAAAGCCACGCTGCCCACCATGCCAAGGCCAAGGCCTTTGTACAGCGGCCAAGCCAGCAGCATGCCCAGCAGCCCGCCGCTTTCGCCCTTCCCGCTGCATAACTCAAAGGCTCTGAGCAGGTAGTTCCAATAGCTTTCGGGACTGGCCACCCTGTTCTGGTTGTTGACATCCCTGATGTAATCCATCAAAAGCGGCGGCCGCCCGCCCCCGATTGAGGCAACAGGATAATAGGAAACCAGCACGATCACCGACAGCAGGCCTATATAGGCGGCGAAGGAGAGCAGGATCGCCCGCACCTTTATCTGTCTGCGGGAGGAAAAGGCCACCAGGATCCCGGCCCAGATGATGAATCCCGGCAGCATCAGGCAAAGCGAACCTGCCAGGCCCCTGACTGCCGGGCGGAGGAAATTGAATACCTCCACCTGCATATCCGCCACAAGGGAGACAAAAGCCAGAACCCCCACGGCAATGAGCACAATGCCCAAAAGAGTGCGCAAAAGCAGGGCCTCGGGCGAATAGACCGGCGCCTTCCGTTTCATTGCGGTTCTTTGCTTTTGCATGTTTCCCTCCCAGGGCATCTGCCGCATTTGGTTACCTGATCAATTGTACGCTTGAAAGGATGCCGCCTTCATCGGCGTGCAGGCGGAGTTTGTTTTCGCCGTAGGTGTAATAGTCGCTGGTTCCGGCGGGCAGACGGAAATCCTCCGCGGTGTAATCATCCAATGTGGCGCTGGACTCCGGTTCGCCCAGGGCCGCGCGCCATTCCGCCATGGTGGTGACGCCCGGCCGGATGCCATACAGGTTGATCCTGCCGGCCCGGATGCCCAGCACCTGGGAATGCTCGTAGGATTCGGTAAGGGCATCGGTCAGCAGCCATATGCCGCGCATCTGCGGCGCTTCCACCTCAAAGAACCGGCCGCCGGGATAAAAATCCGGGTCCACCAGCAGGCGGAGCTCGTTCAGCCGGTCTATCAGGCTGTCTCCCAAATGCACATCAACGCCGGGCAGCGTTCCTTCCGCAGCGGTTTCCGACACGCGGCGGGCGGTATCCTCTTCGATTTTCAGGTAGGACCCCGCCTTCAGGCTGTCAAGGACGCTTCCCGGGGAAAGGTTCAAGTAGTCCGCAAGCTCATAATAGAAGAAGGAACACCCGCCGCTGTACCCGGAAAGCATGGAGAACTGGTCCTGGGGATAATAGAAAGTGATGTATTCCGGGGTCAGAAAAAAGGTTTCCCGGGGGATGGGCGTCAGCGCATCGTTTTCCATGTACCCCGAAAGCTCCGGCTGCACCTCGTCCATAAGCTTTTGCTCCATGAAGGCGAAGGCTCCCTCCGCATCCGTGAAAAGGTCCGCCGCGGCAATGGGCTTGCCGGTTTTCAGGTCCTCGTTCACCACGGCATAGGTTTGCCCCATGCGGCCATTGGGCATTTCCCCGTAGGCGCCCATCAGCACTGACAGGATACCGTTTTGCAGGGTGCTTTTGTAATTTACCGTGAGGCCCCAGCCGCCTTCCTTCAGGCCTGAAAGCGTCTGCAAATGTTCGGCAATTTGCCCTTTTTCCACAATGGCTTTGTTGATATCGTCCTGGAGCGCGGTTTGAGCAAGGCCTGCCAGTTGCGGATACTCGACGCTGCCATACGCGTTCTGCTCCGTGACCGCGGTGATAGCCGCCTCCCCGGTGCCTTCCTGGGCCAGAGCGCCGGCCTGAAGCGCCAGCACGGCGGAAGCCAGCAATACAGCAAATAAACGGCGCATATGCATAACGGCCGTACCTCCTATCTTTGGGACTCTATTTTACATCATCCTGCCTACTTTCGCAAGGTTTGGCCCGGATGAAGGATTTTCCAGCGCGGCTGCGCAGGAGACCGCTTGAATTTAGGCGTTGCCATACTGCCCGAATCCTTGCGATATGGTATAATATCCGCAACACCTTTTGCGAAAGTCGGGAGGCTTTGTATATGGATGGACGCAATATGCGCAGCACCAAACACATGCATCTGACCATTGACGATCCAGATCACCTGTGCCAGGTATCCAGGGCGCTGTCGAATCCCCTGCGGATCCAAATACTGGATTTGTTGGGGAAGCGTTCTATGCAAAGCGTCAATAATCTGGCTGACAGCGTTGGCATGCCCGTGTCCAGCGTGGCGCTTGCCATTCGCACCCTGGAGGAAGCGGGATTGATTTTTACGGAAAGTATGCCGGGCATTCGCGGCACCTTGAAGCTTTCCACCAGAAAGATCGATTCGCTGAGCATGGACTTTATGCCGTTCGAGGAGCATACCGGCAGCCTCCTGACCCTTCGCATGCCGGTTGGCTGCTTCAGCAGGGCGGGGCAGATCAAGCCCACCTGCGGCATGGTGAGTGCCGCCAACATCATTGGTGAGTATGACAATCCCCGCACTTTTTATCATAATGACCGTTTCAGCGCCCAGCTTTTATGGTTTCGGCAAGGGTTTTTGGAATACATGTTTGGTATTCTGAACATTGATGAAATCGAGATCGACTGGCTGGAGCTGTCCTTTGAGGCCTGTTCCGAAGCGCCGATATACCGGGACCCATGGAAAAGCGATATTGGTGTATCCATAAACGGCAAGATGCTTGGCATCTGGACAAGCCCATGCGACTGCGGCGAGCATAGGGGGCGGCTGAACCCTGCCTGGTGGACAGACCTGGCCACCCAACACGGGTTTTTGAAAATCTGGAGGGTTGATCACCATGGAAGTTACCTGGACAGCCAGATCGTTTCCAACACCACGCTCAACGATCTTCAGCTATGTGCCAGCGATGCCATCACCGTGCGTATAGAGGTTCCCGCCAATGCGGAAAACGTGGGGGGGATCAACCTTTTTGGGGATCAATTCGGTGATTTCTCCCAGGACATTATCCTGCGGGTAGGGTATCACATGAAAGAAGCAGCCTCGCATAAAGTATAAAAATATTGCACATTATTCGGCTGAAAGCTTCATTTGCAAATAATTTGTATAGAGTAAATCGAAACTATTGACAACGGCAGACCGCCGGTGATATGCTATGAGCACGAAACGGAGACGTGCATTTTATGCAAAACTGCCCATGCCGTTTCTGTGCAATTTGAAACATTGTATTTTGTCCTGCTTGGTGCAAAGTAAAAATGCAAAAAAGTTGGATGAAATACACTGTTTTGTGTACGCAAAATGTGGATTTCGACACATCAGACGATGCGGAACGAATGCCCGGCCCAAGGATGCGGATATCTCCCGGCTGCGAAATAAACGGTTGCAAGACCGTTCATAATTAAGGAGGACAACCATGAGAACGATTACCCGGTTTCTTTCCTGCCTGCTGACGATTTGTCTTCTGCTGGCAAGTATCACCGTATCTGCGCAGGCTACAGCCGCCCCCACATCAACCCCTATGCCCGCGCCCGAAGGCCGCCGCGAAGTGGTATTCTGGCATTGTTTCGGCGGCACCATCGGCGAGGCCGTGCAGCGCGTGGTGGATGGGTTCAATGCCTCCCAGGACGAAATCTGGGTAACGGCCATCTTCCAGGGCGGCTATGATGATGCTTTGACAAAGCTGAAAGCAGCCATGCCGGCCGGAACCGGCCCCGACATGTTCCAGATGTTTGAACTGGGCACCACCTTCCTTGTCAATTCCGGCTGGACCATCCCCTTCCAGGAGATGCTGGAAAAAGACGCCGAGCCCTACATCAACATTGATGATATCGAGCCGGCGCTGCGCAACTACTACACCTACAATGACAAAATGGTCTGCATCCCCTTCAATCCCTCTACCCCCATCATGTACTACAACAAGACGGCTTTCCAGGAAGCCGGACTGGACCCCGAAAATCCCCCCACGACCTTTGCGGAGATCGCGGCCATCGCCGATAAACTGACGGTCAAAGAAGGAAACCGCGTTACCCGCTATGCCATGGGCCTGCCCATCTACGGCTGGTTCTTTGAGAACTTCCTTGCGGGCATGGGCGCCAACTACGTCAACAATGACAACGGCCGCACTGCGCACGCCTCCGCTATCGAGTTCGACCAGAGCGGCGCGGGCAAGACGATCATGGAAACCTGGAAGCAGATGGTGGATGACGGAGCCATTTACAACTTCGGCGCGGACAATGCCGCGGCCCGTGATGGCTTCCTGGCAGGCCAGACCTGCATCACCCTGGAATCCACCGCCCAGCTCAAGACCATGCTCAACGGCAGCGCCGGCAAATTTGAGCTTGGCACCGCTTACCTGCCCAGCATGCTGGAAAAGACACAGTACGGCGTGATCATCGGCGGCGCAAACCTCTGGCTGTGCAAGCAGGAGAACGAGCAGAAGGTCAATGACGCCTGGACCTTTATCAAGTACGCCACCTCCGCGGCCGTCTCCGCGCAGTTCAGCATGGACACCGGTTACTTCTGCGCCAACATGACGGCTTATGAAGAGCCCAGCTTCCAGGCTTACCTGAAGGAATACCCGAATTTCCTCACCGCCATCAACCAGCTGCACGACTGCCCCAAGAGCTATGCGACCCAGGGCGCATCCGTGGGCGTGATGCCGGAGCTGCGCGCCATCTTCCAGGAGGAAGCGGCTCTCTACCTGGACGACGCCGAATCCGTGGATGACATGCTCAAGAACATGGCTACCAAGGGCAATACCGCCATCCAGAGCTATAACAAGACGGCTTACGGCGAGTAAGCAACAAACCCGGGGGCGCCCCGCTCAGGGGCGCCCTTCATTTTCGTTTATAAAGGAGCACGTATCATGAATACGGCACCAGCGGCGCGGAGAGCGGCTGCCTTCAGCATCAAAAACATGTGGTCATACGCTGCTCCCTACCTGTATATCCTTCCCGCCATGGCGATCATGACCCTGTTTGTATTTATTCCCTTTGGGAATACCATCAACCTGAGCACGGCGATCACCAATGCGAACGGCATCATCGTCAGCCGGGTTGGACTGCAGAATTACTTCGATTCATTCGCGTCTTCCGATTTTCAGCAGATCATCGGCGTCACGTTTCAATTTGCGCTGATCGTGGTGGTGGGTTCCATCTTCATGGGGCTGGTCACCGGGATCATCGCAAACGAGCGGTTTTTCGGGCGCAGCGTTTTTCGCACCATTTACGCCATGCCCCTGGCCGTATCCTCGGCAGCCATCTCCGTGATCTTTTTGTTTATCATGCATCCCACCTTTGGCATCCTCAACTATCTTTTGCAGTCGAATATCAAGTGGCTGCGCAGTGTGAGGTACGCTCTGGGGTCCGTATCCTTTGTAACGATCTGGATGAACGTGGGCCTGAACTTCATTTTTGTGATCGCCGCCCTGCAGAACGTGGACAATTCGCTGTATGAGGCGGCGTCCATAGAAGGCGCGGGATTCTTCAGGAAGCATTGGCATGTTACGTTCCCATCCATATCGCCGACTTTGTTTTTCCTTTTGATTATCAACATCATCAACAATTTTCAGGCGTACGCACAGATCAACCTGCTTACGCAGGGCGGGCCGGGCAAATACACCACCAATATTGTATACAATATTTATCTGGAAGCCTTCCGCTATTCACGTTTCTATATGGCGGCCACCCAGTCTGTGATCCTGTTTGTCCTCATTTTTATACTGACCCTGATCCAATTTAAGCTGGAGAAGAAGGTGACCTACTGATGATTGAGCGGAAAAGTGTGAAGTGGCTCTTTTTCCTGGTCAACCTTCTTGTCGGGGTCGTCCTTGTATCTCCGCTGCTGTATGCGTTCAGCGCCAGCTTCATGACGGAATCTGAACTCATCAATTATCCGCCGGCGCTGATCCCTTCCTCCTTTTATATCGGCAATTACGGGGATGCGCTGCGCATGGCGCCCATCTTCCGCTTTATTTTGAACTCCGCCATCGTATCCGTTTCCTGCACGGCAGCCCAGCTTATCACCGGCGCGCTGGCCGGCTACGCTTTCGGCGTATTGAAATTCAAGGGGCAAAAAGTGCTGTTTTTCCTGATGCTGGCAACCATGATGATCCCCGGCCAGGCAATCATCATCGCAAACTATCTGACGGTGGTAAGGATGGGGCTGATAGACACCTTTGGTGCGCTGATCCTGCCTTATACCGCCAGCGCGTTCTGCGTGTTCAACATGCGGCAGGCATTTTTGTCTCTGCCCAAGGAGCTTAGCGAATCCGCCAGGATTGACGGCTGCAATTCCCTGCAGTTTTTCCTCAAGATCGGGCTGCCCCTTACGAAACCTTTCCTGGGTTCGCTGGGGATTTATACCTTCCTGGGCGTGTGGAACCAGTACCTCTGGCCGCTGCTGGTGACCAATTCGGCAAACATGCGCACGGTGCAAATCGGTATCGGCATGCTTCAAAACGCCGACGGCAACGCCTACGGCCCCATTATGGCGGCGGCGATCATGATCCTTGTCCCGTCCATCCTGGTGTTTATCCTGGGCCAAAAATCCCTGATCTCCGGGCTGACGGCGGGGGCTGTGAAAGGTTAGGGGAAATCAAAAAAAACCGGTATGCGGGAAACACCGCATACCGGGGCCGGCTTAATCAATGCGAGCGCATGGCTGAGAGATTTCTCAGCCATGCCGTTTTTATTATGAAATGCCAGGCATCAAGGAGTATTATTCTCCGGAACGGCGCCCGCTTTTACGGGTTGCCAGCCGGCCCCCGCTGCCGCGGCAAAGGAGGCCATCCACGCCACGCAAACGGGCAGCGCATCCTCATCCACATGAAAGCGCCCGTTGTGGTGGGCGTAACCGGTTTTCTTTTCCGAGTCCGCGATGCCCACCTGCCCGTAGCAATAGGGCGCGATTTTTCCGTAATTGGCAAAATCATCCCCCAGCATCATTGTGCGCTGTTCCCCGATCTGCGCCACCGGGACCAGCGCCTTGGCGCACTGCAGGGCCAGAGCCGTCACCCGGGGATCGTTTTGCACGGCGTCGCAGATGCGCAGATTCTCCACCGCGGCCGTGCAGCCGTGGATCTGGGCCGCGTGCTGCGCAACCGCTTCAATCTGCCTGGCAAGGTGTTCCCTTGTTTCCTCATTCAGCGCGCGGGCCGTGCCCTTGAGCACGGCTTCCTCCGCCACCACATTGCCGGCCGCCCCGGCATGGAAACTGCCGATGGTGATAACCGCCGGTTCCATGGGCGACACCGAACGGGAAACAATGGACTGGATTTCCGTAACCACCGCGGCGCCCGCGGCCACCGCGTCCGCGCATTTTTCAGGCGTCGCGCCATGCCCGCCCAACCCTTTGATACGGATGGTAAACATGTTGACCGCGGCGCTGACAATGATGGGGGACGCATGGACCGTGCCCGAAGCAAAGGGGCTCCACACATGGATGGCAAAAAACACGTCCACGTCATCCACAAGCCCCGTGGCGATCACCTTGTCGGCGCCGCCCTCCCCCTCCTCGGCCGGCTGGAAAATGATTTTGACCGTTCCCTGCCGTTCCTCCCGGTATTTTTGAAGGATGCGCGCCGTGCACAGCCCGATGGTGATGTGCGCGTCATGGCCGCAGGCATGCATCACGCCCTCCGTTTCAGAGCGGAAAGGCAGGCCCGTCTCCTCGCGCACAGGGAGCGCGTCCGTGTCGCACCGGAGGCCGACAACCGCTCCTTTCCGGCCGCCATGCACAACGGCGATGGTTATGTTAGGAGCGGGCGCCAGATATGAAACGCCGTAACGGTCCAACTCTTCCCGGATTTTCCGGTTTGTTTCCACCTCATGGTGCGCCAGTTCCGGATGTTGATGAAACCACCGGTAAAGGCCGGAGGCATAGGGGCGCAGCGTTTCGGACTCCGCTTGTATCATCGCTTCCGATAGCATTTTGAAAGACTCCGTTAATCAAAAAGTAGACAGCCCGCGGGCGGCCCCTTTTATTGTACCTCATAGCGCGTGCGGCGGCAAGCGCAGGAACAGCCGGAGGAAGCGGGCGCCTGGGGCAGATGCTTCCGCCTAAAAAGGCATGCCGCGGTTGGCGCGAAAGCGCCGTTCCGCCCGGGAAGGCATGCTGGGACAGGCCCTGCGGAAGCCGTGTATCCCCGCGCCCGCAGAAGGGTCACGTGAGGGTTTGACCTTCAGGCCGGACCTGCGCAGGCCTCTTTACGGGTGCTCCCCCTGCCCGGTGACGGATACGTCCAGTTCTCCCCGGGCAGTGGGCGGGTTTCCCTGCCAGCGTTCGGTATCGTCGATGGCGGTCGCCGCCTCGTAATCCCGGAACCATTCCGCATGGATGGCCTTGCGGCGCTGCCAGGCCTCCAGGGCCTTGGGATCGCCGGTGGCTTCCGCCTGCTCCCGGAGGAAGGACGCCAGACCCGGTTCTTCCTGAATGCAGTTGTGCATCTCCTCTGGGTCATTGGCGATGTTGAACAGCACGTCATACCCTTCCTGGCCGGCGTAGGTAAAGAATTTCCAGTCCCCTTTTACAGCCATGCGGGCATAGTGGAAATCGTCTTTTGTCATCCAGCCTTCCATCTGCTCCGAAAGCACCACCCGGTCCGGGTCCGGTGCGGCGCCAGTCAGGCTTTCCGCCAGGCTTACGCCGTCGCTTTCCGTCATGGGCGCCGCCCCGGAAAGGGACAGGACCGTGGGCCCGAAATCCAGCAGAGAAACGGCTCCGTGATGGCAAACGCCTTTGGCGACGCCGTCCCCCGCGAAGATCATGGGCACTTTTACGGATTTCTCAAAAAACGTATCCTTGCCGAACAGCCCCCGGTCTCCCACCTGGTCCCCGTGGTCGGACAGGTAGCAGAAGACGGATCCCGTGCCCCGGCTTTGGCAGAACCGCGTGAATGCCGCCCGGACCTTACCGATCTGGGCATCCATCTGCTCGATCAGCCCGCAGTAGGCCGCCGCGCAGCCCCGGGCCACATCCGGGGGCACGTCAAGGCGCCGGGCCGTCAAAAGGGGATTCATGTATTCGGGCTTTTTTTGGAAAAGCTCCGATTCCTTTACCCTTTGATAATACTTGCGGAAAAGGGAAGGCGTGGTGATGTAGGGGAAGTGGGGGCCGTAGGTGCCCACCACGATGAACTGCGGCTTGTCATGGGGCATATTGAGGTATTCCAGCGCCTTTTGAACCACCATGGCGTCGTAGTGGATCACGGGGGATTCGCCGCCCCCAACGATCTTTACGGCGCCGGGGTCCGCGAAGGTCATTACCAGCGGGCCGCGCTCCCTGCGCAGCTTTTCCACAGGGCGCGTCCAGCTTACAGGCGTGGTGTCCGGCGCGATGCGCTTTGTAAAGCCGTGGCGCTGGTTGGCGCCCACGAAGTGCATGCGCCCCACCAGCACCGTTTCATATCCCGCCGCCGCGAGGGGGTGCAAAAAGGTGGGCGTCATATCCGGCAGCGTGTCGTTATTGCTATAGATGCCCGTTTTATAGGGCATCAGCGTGCTCAGCAGGGCCATGCGCGCGGGCACGCACAGGGGGCAGGGCGTGTAGGCGTTGTCAAAGCGCACGCCCTCCCTTGAAAGGGCGTCAAGGGCCGGCGTATCCACGGGGCCGCCCTTGTAGCCCGTGAAGTACGGGGTGTGCTGGTCGCTGATAAAAACCAGTATATCCGGCCGGTTCATGGCTTGTTCCTCACAGTTCTTCCTCCGGCACGTGGCCCTTGCGGGGGACCACGTCCGAGGTATGGATCAGCCAGGACAGCATAGCCGCCTGAAGCGAGCATACCAGCTCCCTGTTTTCCGGGGCCGCGTACACGTTGTTTGTCTCCATGGGGTCGCGCTCCATATCGTACAGCTCGTTGTCCCCGCTGGTGCGGATATTCAGCTTGTAACGCTTCGTGCGCATCATGACGGTGCGGCAGACGGATTCCGGCTCCCGCTGCTGCTGGATAAGCTTGGGATAATAAATGGAGCCCGGCCGCATCAAAAACGCGTAGCTGGGCGTTCCCTCGAAGCAGTGGGGTTCCCGGGCATCGTAGCCGCCCTCGCAATAGACGGTCCGGGCGGGGTCGCCGGGGGCGCCGCTTACCTGCTGCGCGAGGGACACGCCGAACTGGCCGTGCCGGATGCGGATGTTTTCCCAATCACAGATGGTGGGAAACAGATCAAAGGTTTGGGTCAGCTCCTTCACCCGGTGCCCGGCGGGGCAACCGGGGCGGCGGACGATGAAGGGCACTTTTGTCAGATCGTCATCCATGGCGTTGGGCCATTTTTCGATAAGCCCCCGGTCCCCCGCCCAATCCCCGTGGTCGGAGGCCGCGATCACCGTGGTATCGGCGGCAAGGCCAGTTTCGTCCAGCGCGTCCAGCACCCGGCCCAGCAGCATGTCCGCATAGGAGCACATGCCAAGGTATACCGCGCGGATCTTGCGCAAGACAGCCTCATCCGTTTCGCCGGTTTCGCGCCACTTTCGGATCAGCGCCTCAAACGCCGGGCGGTTTTCAAGACTCCTCGGCTGAACGGGGCAATCGGCGGGATTGTACATGTTATGGAAATGCTCCGTGATGGCGTATGGCGCGTGGGGGAAGAAGGTGGGAAGGAAGATGAACATGGGCTTGTTGCCGGGCTTCCATTCCCGGATGGCCTTCACCGCCGCCTTTACGCACAGCGTATCGGTGAGGGTTTCAAGGTCCGCATCCGGCAGGGGGTCCAGCAGCATGTTGTAATCGCCAAACAGCCCGGCGCCGCTCTTGGCCGTGCCGGAAATGTCGATATCCACGTTCCCCCCGTAATGCCTGCCCCCGAAATGGCCGAAATCCACATACAGGTACTTGTCCACGCAGCCGAAATAGGTCTCCTCGCCAAACATGTGGTTCTTGCCGTAGACGTGGGTCTCGTACCCCGCGCCGCGGACGTACTTCAAAAAGTTGGGGTGCCAGGGCTCCAGCATGTATTTCAACGTCCGGAAGCCTCCCACATGGGGATACCAGCCGGTCATCAGGCTGCACCTGGACGCCACGCACACGGGATGCGTGGTGTAGTTGTTTTCAAACAGCGTGCCTTCATCGGCCAGCCGCTGGAAATTGGGCGTTTGCACCACCGGATCGCCGTAGCAGGAAAGGCTGGAGGCCCGCAGCTCATCCGGGAAAAACACGACATAATGCATGGAGGACACCTCGCAAAGGACGGTTTAGTTCTTCATGCCGCTGGAAGCCACGCTCTGGATGAAGTATTTCTGCGCGAACAGGAAGATGAGGATCAGCGGCAGGATGGTGACCAGCGTCAGCGCCATGACCTCGTTCCACTTGCTGGAACTGCTCTTGAACACCTGCAGCGCCAATTGCACGGTGCGGGACTTGTCGTTGGTGGTCATGATCAGGGGAAAGAAGAAGTCGTTCCACACGGCCACCGATTTCAAAATCGTCAGCGTGGCCAGGATGGTGGCGGACTGGGGCAGATAGATGTTCCAGTAGAGGCGGAATTCCCGGCAGCCGTCAATGCGCGCCGCGTCGTCCAGGGACCTGGGGAAGCCAAGGTAGAACTGCCTGCACAAAAAGATGCCGAAGGAACCGCAAAGCTGCGGGATGATCAGGCCCCACAGGGTATCCAAAAGGCCCGTGCCTCCCTGGCCCAGCAGGTTGTTGCCCCCCGCCAGCGGGATATCCCTGAGCACCAGGTATTGCGGAATGATGATGGCCTGGGGCGGGATCATCATCCCGGCCAGCAGGCACAAAAACAATACATCGCGGCCGCGGAAGCGCAGCCTGGCGAAGGCGTACCCCGCCAGGGAGTTGAAAAACAGGCTCCCCACCACCGACACGAAGGTCACAAAGAGGCTGTTGCGGAAGTACATTGGCCAGTTGTAGCCGGAATACCCAAAGGCGTTCACAAAATTCTGTATTTCCCACTTGGCGGGAAGCCAGGCGAATTTGCGCAGCGTAAGCTCCGCCGGCGTCTTGAACGCGGTGAACACCACAAAGGCGATGGGCACCAGCCATATAAAGCCCAGCACCGCCAGCAGAAAATACCGCAGGGAGGAAGAAACGATCCTGCGCCGCCTGTTGCCCATGTGAAGCGTCATTTGCGCCATTACAGTTCGCCCCCTTCCGTATTGCCAAAGCGGAAATTGATGGCCGTGATGGCCATGATGATCAGCAGCAGCACCACCGCCATGGCGGAAGCGTATCCCATTTTGTAATACTGGAAGGCGTTGGTGTACACCTGGTGCGCCAATGTGGTGGTGGCGTTGTCCGGACCGCCGCCGGTCATCATGTACACCTGGCCGAACACCTGGAAGGAGGCAATGCAGGTCATCACAAACACGAAAAAAGTGGTGGGCGCCAGCTGCGGGAGGGTGATCCTGAAAAATTGCTGCACGGAGGTGGCGCCGTCAATGCTGGCCGCCTCATACAGGTGCGTGGGGATGCCCTGCAGCCCGGCCAGGAACAGCAGCATATTGTAGCCCCCGGAGGACCAGAGGGTCACCAGCACGATGGACATCAGCGAGATGCGGGAATTGGTGAGCCAGTTCACCTTGGAAAGCCCGATGGCTTTGAGGGTCATGTTGAAGATGCCCACTTCGCTGTACAGGTACATCCAGGCCAGGGAAGCCGCCACCATGGACACGATGTTGGGCATGTAGAAGATGGCGCGGAAAAGCGCGCGCCCGCGGAATTTCTTATTGATGAGCATGGCCAGGGTCAGCCCCAGGACCATGGTGGGCACCAGCGCCATGAGGGTATAGCGCACGGTGTTCCATAACGCTTTGACAAAAATGGCGTCCCGCCACAGGTTTATGTAATTGGCAAAACCGACAAATGTGCTGTTTTTCAGGTTGTAATCCGTAAAGGAAAGGCCGATGGTTGTAAAGACCGGGATGAACACGAAGATGGCATACAGAATCACGCTGGGCGCGATGAATGCATAGCCGATGTTTTGCCTCTCCAGCCTGCCAAGCTTATGCGCCTTCACGGGGCGGGAATTCACCATCCAAAAACACCTCTTCCTGGCTATGGTCAAAGCATGCGCCAAAGGGAAAGGGGGGCGGCGTATCCCGCCCCCAGGATTGAAGATTACTTCAGCCCGCAGACTTCCTTGTAGGTATCGCAGAACGCATCCAGGGCGGCCTGGGTCTCGCTGGTGCCGGCATAGACGCCTTCCAGCGCGGAGCGGTACTGGTTGACCCACTGGAGGAAGAAGGGGTTGGCGGTGTCGCCGTACGCGGCGGCCTGCTGCACAGCATCAAAGTATACCTTGCGCATGTCGTTGTCCGCGCAGTACAGATCGGCCAGGCTGGAACGGCTGGGGATCTGTCCGGTGGCGTCGATCAAAGAGGTCTGGCTTTCCTTGCTGAACAGGTACAGCAGGAAATCGGCGGATTCCGCGGCCAGTTTGGTGTCCTTGTTGGCGGCGTACCATTGGCCCAGTAGCACGGAATTGGGCAGGCTGACCACACCGATTTCGCCGCCCAGGCCGCTGATGGCCGGGATGGAGGTGCCTTCGATGGAGGTCTGCGTGTTGATGCTCATGGCCGCCACGTCCGTGTTGAAGTAGTTGATGCCCGGGGACTGGGGAATGGCATAGCCCTCGTCCAGCAGCGCCTTGACTTTGTTGGCGGAGGTGACATATGCCGGATCATTGAACTGCGGGTTCAGATCGTCCGCCCACAGCTTGGGGGCGCCCTCCATCTGGCCATAGATGAAGGCGGTCTGCTCGGGGCTGTTGCCGGCGATGGTTACCACATCCAGGCCTTCCACCACCACGTCGTTGCCGTCCTTGATGGTCATTTTCTTGGCCAGGGCCACAAGGTCATCCAGGGTCTTGATGTCAAGGTCCTCCGCCGTCACGCCGTTCTCTTCCGCAATATCCTTGCGGTAGTACAGGGCGCGGGCTTCCGGGACCAGCAGCGCGTGGATGTTGCCGTCCACCTTGCCCAGGTTCAGAATATTCTCCGGAATGTCGCCGTAGCCGTCCCAGTCGGCGGGAATGTAGCCGGAAAGGTCCAGCATGTTCCCGTTCCCGGCCAGCGTATAGAACTGCGCGAAGCCGATGGCGTACACATCCGGTCCGGTGCCGCCCACAAAGGCCGTGGACAGCTTGGTGAAGTATTCCGCCCAGTTGATCATGTTCATGTTGACGGTGACGCCGGGATGTTCCGCTTCATACTGCTTGACAACCTGTTCATAAGCGGCGTACAGGGAATCATCATTGCCCGCGAGCCAGAACTCGAGGGTGTACCCTTCCGCAAACGCCAGGGGAACTGCGCCCAGCAGCATAACCAGGGTCAGAGCGAGTGCCAGAATCTTTTTCATAGGGTTTCCTCCTTTATATTTACCTTTTTCAAGGTAGAGTAACGCTTGTTTGGCGCTGTACCGTTGTTGAGCGCCTGACCAAAGAAACGGGTATCAGCGGCCTTTGGGCATCCAGCTTTTCGCCGCCCATCAGCCGAAGAAGGCAATCCGCCGCGGCTTCCGCCAAAGGGCCGATTTGCTGCCGGATGGTGGTGCAGCCGTCCCCGGTCCATCTGCTGATGGGAAGACCGTCGAATCCCACGACCTGGACATCCTCCGGCGTTTTTTTTCCCATTTCCTCAAGCGCCGTCAAGACGCCCGGGAGATACCTGTCCGCCGCGCAGAAGATGCCATCCACGTCCCCCGCACGCTCCAAGAGATTCTTGGCGGCGAGATAGCCGTTCTCGTAGTCCACCCATTTGGTGGAGACCACCAGCTCCTGCCGCAAAGGGATCCCCGCCTCTTCCAACGCCCTAACATACCCTTTGTAGCGGTTGTTGAAGGACAGCGGGTATCTGCCGTCGGTGATGGTGGCGATCCTTTTGCAGCCGCAGTCCATCAGCTCCCTGGCGGCAAGATAGCCGCCGTGCTCATTATCGCTGTCCACGGCGCAGGCGTTCTCCCGGTGTGCCCCCTCGGGGAAATTGCCGATGTAGACCGTGGGCACACCCTTCAATACGTTGGGTTGATCCATGCCGCAGAAGATCCATCCGGAAAGGTTCATGGAGGTGCCGATACCTTCATAAAAGGAAGCGATGTCATGCTGCTTGTTGGTGTTGATAATCATCATCAGGTACTTTTCCGCATACAGCGCCTGCTGCAGGGTAAGCAACAGGCTGTTGTAGAACTCGCCGGTGATATCGGGGATCAGCACGCCGATGACGGGGATTTTGTTTTTGCGAAGCCCCCTGGCCATTGCGCTGGGGGTATAGTGGAAGCGCCGGATCACTTCCCGGATACGGTTTTCCGTTTCCGGCGCTACGTAGCCGCTGCGGTTGAGCACCCGGGAAACGGTGCTGACCCCCACCCCGGCGGCCTGGGCGATGTCCCTGATGGAACGTTCCTTCCACTTTTTATCCTGCATACGCCCTCCCTGGCAGTGGATTCTGCCGTCCTTCGGGCTCTTTCCTACAGATACTTTTCCAGCCCCACCCGGACATACTGCTCGGCCGGCGCGTCGTTTTCCTTCATAAGTGCCACCATCAAACGGGCCATGCGCTCCTCCGCCGCGGGATCATCAAGGGGCGCAAGCTGCCCGGGATCGCTTTGAAGGTCAAAGAGCATCGTCGCGCTTGCTTCAGCGTATTTGCCGATCACAAATTCACCGTTTGGCAGGCTGCGGATATGCTGCATCAGCCGCGGAGGCATCTGGCCGAAGGCCCTGCCCTCCATTTTCATTACAGGGCAGCCCTTGGTGAAGGAAAAAGCCGGCGCGGCCTCCATGGTGCGCATCTCCTCCACGGAAAAGCGGGCGCGCATATGGGTGGGCATGTGGGTGTATTCGTACAGCGGCTTGTTATCCTGGGTATGCGCCCCGCGCATGTACACATACCGCCCGTCCGTAATGTTGATCTGCCCGCCGTGCTGCCCGAAAAGGCAGGCCTCACGCACCGGCACATCGCTTTGAATGGTTTTTTCAAGGTCCGCGCCCATCATGTCCTTGGGCAGGGGCTGCCCGAAGAAGGACAGGAGGGTCGGCGCGATATCAATGGTCTGCACCAGCGCCTGCCGCCGTTCATTTTGGACACCGCCGCGGGGATCCCAGATAAACAGCGGGGTATGGGCGACCTCCTCATACATGGGCTGGCAGGTTTTTGCCCACCAGTCATGCTCCCCCAGCAAAAAGCCGTGGTCGGTGTTGACGATGAGCAGCGTATCCTTCCACATGTCATGGGCGTCCATGAAATCCAGCACCCGGCCAAGATTCCTGTCGCACATGGACACCAGGGCGGCATACTGGCAGCGTATGTGCGCGACCGCATCCTGCCCTTCCGTCACCGGGGCATAGCTGGGCCAGTCAAACTGCGGGCCATGGTATTCGTGGGGATAGAGCTCCTTATAGTGCTCCATGGTGTAAAAGGGCTCATGGGGGTCAAAGGTCTCCAGGTGCAAAAACCAGTTGTCGGCTTCATGGTTGCAGGCAAGGAACTCCAATCCAAGATCGAACACCTTTGTCTGGGGCTGATCCTCCTCGGTGCGGAGGTAGGTCCGGTTCACAACATCCTGCCGCCACAGCTGGCCCAGGTGCTCCGGGATTTGGGGGTCCTTCACATGGGCCTTCCATCTATCGCCCTCCTGCCCGCGTACGATCTCCCAGGTGTTGTAGCGGTGGTGGTAGGTGCAGCCCCCGTCCTCCCAGTAATGCTGATGGTCCGAGATCATATGCGTATAGATGCCGGCCTCGGAAAGCTGCTGGGGGGCGCTGTCATCATAAGGCTCGATGGGGCCCCAGCTCCGGTGCAAAAAGTTCAGCCTGCCGGTATGCAGCTCGCGCCTGGCCGGCATGCAGGGCAAGCTGCCCACATAGCTGTTCATAAACATCGCGGTGCGCTTTGCCAGCCGCTCAAAATTGGGCGTCTTCATCCCTTCGCTGGCGGGCAAACCATAAGGCGTGAGAAAATGCCTGTTCAGCGTGTCGAACATCACCATAATCGCTTTCATTAGGAACGTTCCCCTTCCATTTCAATCATGCTGCGCCTGGCCGCCGCTTAAGGCGAAAGCGGCCCGGTTGTCCTCCGGCGGACAAGGGTGCCCGGGATGACGGTCCTTTTTTCCTGCACCGGCTTCCCTTCCAGCAGGCGCATCATGGCATCGATGGCCATGGTGCACATCCTGTCCATTTCCTGGCGGACGGTGGTAAAGCCGCCGCTTAACCAGGAGGCGATGGGCGTATCGTCATAGCCCACCACCTTCACATCCTTGGGCACGCTTCGCCCCGCTTCCTTCAGGGCCCTTAATACGCCGGGCACAAAACGGTCCGCGGTCACGAAAACGCCGTCCATATCCGGGAAAACCCGCAGGGTATCGGCCATCAGTTCATAGCCCCCGGAAAAGCTTACGTTTTTTGTATGCGTATAGCGCAGCATCACGGCCACGCCGGGATCGTTGTTCTCCTTCACGGCTTGCAAAAACCCTTCCGGGCGCAGCTCCAATGGACTGCTGCTGGTAAGGACCGCAATGTTCCTGCAGCCGCTCAAGAGCAGTTCCCGGCCGGCCAGCCGGCCGCCAAGGACCGGATCCGAGCTGATGGTGACGGTCTTCTCGCCGGCGGGGGCGTCGGGCCAGTTGATATATATGGTAGGAATGCTTCCGTCCGTGCCGAAATCCACGGCGCTGTCCAGCACCAGCCATCCCGACACATGGAGCAGGCTTTGCCATTCCCGGTATTCCTTCTGAATATCCTCGGATTTGTTGGTGTTTAAAATGAAGGTCGCATACTGTTTTTCCAGCAAGCCGGTTTGCAGTTTCTGGACCATGGTGTTATAAAATTCACCCGATATATCCGGCACAATAATGCCCACAATGGGCGTTTTGCTGGTCTTCAGGCTCCTTGCGATCATGTTTGGCTGATAGTTGCTTTGCGCGATCACTTCCTGGACACGCGCCTCCGTCTTGGGAAGAACATTTCCTTTACGGTTGATCACGCGGGATACGGTCGCCACCGACACGTTTGCCCTGGCGGCGATTTCCTTGACGGACAAAGCTTTTTCCTGTAATGGTTTGCTGCCCATGCGCCCCCGCCTGCTTTCCTGCGCCTGATGGCTGCCTTTACACCCCGCAGCGGTGGGACGGTGAACGGACTTGTTCCTATCCTGCCGCAAATAGGGTAACGATTACATTTCCGAATTGCTTTCAGTTTACAAAGAAAATGCCCAGTTGTCAACAGGATATTCATCATTTTTTATGCAAGTAGCTGTTATCTTCTTCTATATTCTTTGAGCGGTTTCCAGAAAGAAAATGTAATCGCTTCTATATTGCTGCCCATGTATGGGAGCGGGGAGGAAAAGGAACCCCGAAAAGACGCAAAAAAGGGCTGCTCCTGCCTGCGCAGAAAGCAGCCGTTTATACTATTGTAAGATATGCGGTCCGGGGCAGGGCCTGATCCCCGTTTACACCGCTTTCCGGGCGGCTTCCATGCCGGCCTCCAGCGCTTTGCGGTTCATTGGCAGGAGATTGGCTTTTCTCTCGCCGAAAACGTCTTTCAAAGCCTCCATGGCGCTGTCCGGGCTGATCACGCCGGTGGCTTCGATGATGGCGCCCAGCATAACCATATTGGCGGCGCGGCCGTTGCCCAAGCTTTCCGCGATATCGTTGCAGGGAACGGGGATCACCTTGGTGTCCGTGCGCTGGGGCTTGGCGTCGATCAGGGAAGTATTGTACAGAAGCAGGCCGCCCTTTTCCATGGCCGGTTCGAATTTTTTAAGGGAAGGCAGGTTCATGAGGACAGCTACCGGAGGTTCCGTGACCAGGGGGCTGCCGATGGGCTCCTCGCTGATGACCACGGCGCAGTTGGCCTCGCCGCCGCGCATTTCCGGGCCGTAGCTGGGCATCCAGCTCACGTTTTTCCCTTCATGCATGGCTGCTTTGGCCATCAGCTGGCCGATGAGCAGAATGCCCTGGCCGCCGAAGCCCGCGATAAGAAATTGCGATTCCATGATCAGCCCACCTCCTTTTTTACACCCAGGGGGTATTGCGGGATCATGGTTTCTTCCAGCCATTTCAGGGCTTCCTTGGGGGTCATGCCCCAGTTGGTGGGACAGGTGGAGAGAACCTCCACCATGGCAAAGCCCTTGCCCTGGGCCTGCATTTCAAAGGCCTTCCTGATGGCCTTTTTCGCTTCGATGATGTGCTTGACATCATGGACGGACACCCTGGCGATATAAGCGGGCCCATCCAAAGTGGCCAGCATTTCGCTGACGCGGATGGGATATCCGCAAAGCGCCGGATCCCGGCCGTAGGGAGAGGTGGTGGTCACCTGCCCCGGCAGGGTGGTGGGGGCCATCTGCCCGCCGGTCATGCCATAGATGGCATTGTTTACGAAAATCACGGTGATCTTTTCCCCGCGGGTGGCGGCGTGGACGATCTCCGCCGCACCGATGGAGGCCAGGTCGCCGTCCCCCTGGTAGGTGAAAACCATATGATCTGGCTTGACCCGCTTGATGCCGGTGGCCACCGCGGGCGCCCGGCCATGGGCGGCTTCCATCATATCGCAGTTGAAATATTCATAGGCGAACACCGCGCAGCCTACCGGCGCCACGCCGATGGCCTTGTCCTGCATCCCCAATTCCTCAATGGCCTCCGCCACCAGCCGGTGGATGATGCCGTGGGTGCAGCCCGGGCAGTAATGCATGGGCTTGTCGGTGAGCATTTTCGTTTTTTCAAATACGACCGCCATTTACTTGCCCTCCCCGCTGATTTTTTTGACTTCCTCCAGCACTTCCCGCACGGAGGGGACCATGCCGCCGGTGCGCCCGTAAAAGTGCACGGGCTTTGCGCCGTTTACCGCCAAACGCACATCCTCCACCATTTGCCCCAGGCTCATTTCCACGGTGAGGAAGGCTTTTGCGTGGGCGGCAGCCGCCTTGATGGCCTGGTCGGGGAAGGGCCACAGGGTAATGGGCCGGATGAGGCCCGCCTTGAGCCCTTCCGCCCGCAATTTGCGCATGGCGCTTCTTGCCACCCTGGCGGTGGTGCCATAGGCCACCAGCACATAATCGGCGTCTTCCACAAGCTCCTGCTGCACCCGGACCTCATTTTGGATCATCAGGTCATACTTCTTCTGAAGCTTCAGGTTGTGCTTTTCCAGCGCGGTGGGGTCGATATACAGGCTGTTGATGATGGCCCGCTCTTTCATGCTTCCCGTGCCGGCAGCCCAGGTTTTCGCCTGCAAATCAGCGGCAGGGGTATAGTCGGGCATCTGAACCGGCTCCATCATCTGGCCGATCAGGCCGTCGCCCATCACCAGCACCGGGTTGCGGTACCGGTCGGCGATGTCAAAGGCCAGCTGCGTCAGCTCCACCGCTTCCTGCACGGAGGAAGGGGCCAGCACCACCATGCGGTAATCGCCGTGGCCGCCGCCCCTGGTGCTTTGGAAATAGTCGCTCTGGGCCGGCTGGATGGACCCAAGGCCCGGGCCGCCGCGGACCATATTGACGATCACACAGGGAAGCTCCGCGCCTGCGATATAGCTGATGCCTTCCTGCTTTAAGCTGATCCCCGGGCTGGAAGAGGAGGTCATAACCCTGGCCCCCGCGCCCGCCGCGCCGTAAACCATATTGATGGCCGCCACTTCGCTTTCCGCCTGCAAAAAGCAGCCGCCCTCCTTGGGCAGGCGCTGGGACATGTATTCCGGTATCTGGTTCTGCGGGGTGATGGGATAGCCGAAGAAGAACCGGCAGCCCGCCTGGATGGCGGCTTCGGCAATGGCCTCGTTGCCCTTCATCAGCATTTTTTCCTGAGCCATAAAAACCGCCTCCTACTTTTCTACGGTAATCACGCAGTCCGGGCACATCCTGGCGCAGAAGGCGCAGCCGATGCATTGCGCCTGGTCAACGCACTCGGCGGGGTGATAACCGCGGCTGTTGACTTCCTTTTTTGATAAAACAAGGATCTTGCGTGGGCACACGTCCACGCACAAGCCGCAGCCTTTGCATAAATCGGCCTGAAAGGTTACTTTGGGCATAAAAAAGAAAACCTCCTTTGCCGCAAACCGGACGGTTTGTGTTCTTACATTATACAATAGGAACGCGGCTTGTCAATCAGCCGGCTTCCAAACAGAAGGAGGATCCCCTCCGGCGGCATCTTTTGAACAGCATCCATACAGCTTTGCCCGAAGGGAGAACCGCAGTAAACTCCGGCGAACGTTTTTGAGAGAAAACAAAGAAAACCGGGCACTACCAAAGATAAAAACGAACGTTTCTTGCGATCTGTGAAAGAATATACGTGGAAAAAAATATACGAGAAAAATGTGATTTTTCCCGCGAAAAATGGGTTGACAAGGTGTTAGTGCTGTGTTAGACTAACGGACGTCGCCTTTGAGCGGCGCCGGACCTTGAAAACGATACAGAGTCTGAGAGGACTCAAGAGGAAGAGAGAAATCGACAGTCGATTCTGACAATGAGTTTACACTTTGTCGAGGGAAAGATCAGTAAGGGAACTTACTGA
>JAEWVC010000022.1 GCA_023459275.1 Bacillota bacterium
CTGGCCAATGGGCCCCCTCCCTTCCCCCTGTCGGGCGGGGGCGGCCCCCGGCCGCTTTCTCATAAACCCAGCCCAAGGGCGCTGCCCCTGGGAATCCCGCCCAGGGGCGCTGCCCTTTGGAATCCCGCCCAGGGGCGCTGCCCTTGGGAACCCCGCCCAGGGGCGCTGCCCCTGGGAACCCCGCCAAAGGGATACATCCCTTTGGAATCCCTGTTTTGGAAATATCATTTAGGAGCTTTTTCTCCCGGAGAAAGTGTACCAGCCCTGTTTTACGTATATCCTACGGGGTCCTTTCCCCTGAGAAAAGCATACCGCCCCTGTTTTATGTATATCCTGTAGGGTCCTTCCTCCCGGAGAAAAGCATACCGCCCCTGTTTTATGTATATCCTGTGGGGTCCTTCCTCCCGGAGAAAGCATACAGCCGGATGAGACATTCCAAAAGCCTTCCCCTTGAGGGGAAGGTGGCGCCGCAGTGCCGGATGAGGTGGCAAGTTGCACCGCACTGAATAAATTCCTCACTTATCTACCCCCCATGCCGTCTCTCTTCCATCATTTCCCCGGCCATCGCATATATTTCCTCGCACACACTTTGAAACCGCTCATTCACATCCCTGTTGGAATACCGCTTCACCGTCAGTTCCTGCCCCCGCAAAAACGCGTCCCGCGCCTCATCCCTTGCATGCCCCTTTTGCTCATAATGCTGGGAGCCATCCAGTTCAATCACCAGCCTCGCAGCGGCGCAGTAGAAATCCACAATATACGGTCCGATTACCTTCTGCCTGTGGACAGACAACGGGAAATCCTGCAGGCAGTCATACCATAGATGCCTTTCTTCCTTTGTCATGTTCTTGCGCAAGGCTCTGGCGTTGGCAGTCAATCCTTGATTACGCATTCTGTTCAACATCCATCCCCCTCGCCACTTGGTGCAACACCTCATCAGTCGGCTCCGCCGACAGCTTCCCCTTAAGGGGAAGCCTTTCGCCGCGTCTTCCCACTACGGAAGGAAGTCCCCCCGCCTCCCTGGAAGGCTCCGTAACACCGCCCCCGCCCGTGGCGGATATGGGCGCCGGAAGGAGGTCTCCCCCTGTCAAAACACCCTTTTCCCCCCGTAGAACGTCGCCATAACCTTTCCCGTCAGTTCCATCCCCGCAAAGGGCGTGGCCCTGCCCATGGAGCGGAATTCCTCCGGCTCAACCCGCCATACCTTTTCCGTATCCAGCACCGTCACATCCGCCCGGACGCCGGGCTTTAATACCGCCTCCCGGTGGAGCAGCGCCGCCGGATTTTTCGTCAGTTTGTTCAGCAGCTCTTCCAGCGTCATCCTTCCCGGTTTCACCAGTGCCGTATAGCACACGCCCAAGGCCGTCTCCAGCCCGATCACCCCAAACACGCTGCCCGCAAGGCCCCGGCTTTTCTCCTCCCGGCTGTGAGGCGCGTGATCGGTGGCAATGATGCCGATGGTCCCGTCCAGCAGCCCTTCCAGGATAGCCGCCCGGTCCTCCCGGCCCCGTAGCGGCGGGTTCATCTTGAACCTTCCGTCATCCTCCCCGATATCCTCATCGCAAAGCATGATTTGGTGCGGCGTGCATTCGCAAGTCACGGGAAGGCCCTTTTTCCTGGCCTTACGGATCAATTCCACGCTCTCCTTGGCCGACACATGGCATACATGGTACCGCGCGCCCGTCTTTTCCACCAGCTCCAGATCCCTTTGGATGGGCAGCCATTCTGACTTGGAGGGGATCCCCGGCAGGCCGTACCGCCCGGCCGCCAGGCCGTCATGCACGCAGCCGCCCTTGGGAATCAGGCTTTCCTCCTCGCAGTGGGCGGCGATCAGGCTTCCCGCCCGCGCAACGCGCTCCATGGCACGTTCCATCATATCGCTTGCCTGAACGCCCTTGCCGTCATCGGAAAACCCCGCGCAATAGGGCGCCATCTCCCCGATGTCCGCAAGCTCCAGCCCTTTTTCCCCTTTGGTGATGGCCCCGTAGGGGATCACCTCCACCAGCGCTTCCCGCCGGATGATGTCAAGCTGCTTTTCAAGCGCTTCCGGGCAATCTGGCACGGGATTCACATTGGGCATGGCGCACACGGTGGTAAACCCCCCCGCCGCCGCGGCCAGGGTGCCGGTTTTCACGGTCTCCTTGTAGAAAAACCCCGGCTCCCGCAGATGCACATGCAGGTCCACAAACCCGGGGGAGATAATCAGCCCCTCCGCCGGGAACACCTGCGCCCAGGGCGCCTCGATCCAGGGCTCCACGGCCTTGATCACGCCGTCCCCCATCAGCACATCGGCTTTGATAAGGCCTGTCCCCGTATAGACCGTGCCGCCCCGCAATAAAACCGCGTTTTCCATCGTTCACCCCGTAATAGCCCGGCGAAGGGCCGCCATCCGCACAAACACGCCGTTTTCCATCTGCCTAAAGATGCGGGATTTATCGCACTCCACCACATCGTCCGCGATCTCCACATTCCTATTGAAGGGCGCGGGATGCATGATAATGGCGCCCTTCTTCATGGCGTCCGCCCGCTTTTTTGTAAGCCCGTACTTCTCGTGGTACTCCTCCACCGTAAAGTGGTCCCGCATGTGGTGGCGCTCATACTGAATGCGCAGCATCATCACCACGTCGCTGGTTTCCACCGCGTGGTCAAAGGGCTCCGTTTCCAGCGCCTCGTCTATGAATTCCTCCGGTCCGGCCGCCACCACGCGCATCCCAAGCCGCCGCATGATTTCCATGTTGGTATGGGCCACCCTGGAATGCTTTACATCCCCCACGATGGCCACTTTCAGCCCATCGAACCCGCCGAACTCCTGCCGGATGGTGAGCAGATCCAGCAGCGACTGGGTGGGATGGTTGCCCGTGCCGTCACCGCCGTTCAGGATGGGCGCGCGCACATGGCCCATAAGCTGATTGTAATACTCGTTTTCCACATGGCGGATCACCAGCACATCCGGCCCGAAGCTGTCAAAGGTCTTCACCGTGTCATAGAAGCTCTCATTCTTTTGCAGGGAGGAAGATTCCGGGTGAAATGAAACGACCCGCATCCCCAACTTTTCTTCTGCAATGCAGAAACTGTAGTGGGTGCGGGTCGATGGTTCAAAAAAGAGGTTGCATGCGATTTTGCCGGATAAATTCGGAAAAATCGCTTTATCCCGAAAGGCTTGCGCCTCCTCGAGAAGCGCCGTGACCTCCCTTACGGGCATGTCGTGCAGCGTCGTAAGATCCCTGGGCACATCCATTCCCCCTTCTTACGCAATCCTTGCGGCCCTGGCCACAAATTGACTGATTATAGCATGGAGAGTCAAAGGATGTCAACCACTGTTTTGCGGAGAATGGCGGGGGCGGGGTTGCGGAGCCTCCCGTGCCCATCCCTGAAAGACTTCAAAAAGAAGCACAAATAGCAGATATTCCTTATCTCTATACCCTTTGAAATTTTTTTGGGTGGGCGCGGGAGGGGCTTCTTTTTTAAAAGAAGCCCCTCCCGCATAACACTAAAATTCTGCGTCCGTTCCCTACGCCTTTTTCCTTCTTCTTAAAAGCAGTGCGGCCAGCGCCGTCAGCAGCGCCGCTGCTCCACCGTACAGCCAGGGTCTGCTGCCGTCGCCCGTATCGGGGGCGGAGGTCACCGTGAGCAGGGCGCTGCGGGAGGTTTCCGTGTCCCCATACCCATCTTTCACGGTCACGCGGTACAGGTAGCCGTCGTTGGCCTTTTTCACCGGAGAGGTGGTGTAGCTACTGCCTTCCACGCCGGTGATGCCCTGCCATAGGGTACCGCCGTCGGTGCTCTGCTGCCAATTGTAGGCAAGGTCAAACCCCGTGGCTTCTACCTGAAAAACCGCCTTGTCCCCCACTGCGACGGTAGCGTTCTGGGGCTGGAGGGTGATTTTCACGCCCTGCTCCGCCGCCAGCAGGAAGGGCGAAAACGCCGTTACCGAGATGGCTGCCCAGCCGTTTTGCACAGTGGGCGTGAAGGATTCCACACCCCCGCCGGCAAGCTTGTGCAGGACCAGAATTTCCAGGCCGTTATATTTCGCGTCCACCTGGAAGCTGAGGGCCACCGGCAGCGCATAGGCATCCACCGGAGCAATGGAAACCTCGTAGGCGGCAATGGCTTCTTTCCCTGAAAGGTAGGCCGCCAGCGCGATCCAGTCCGCATCCGACGGCGAAAGTTCGGTTATAGTGAGGGACGCATCCCGGCTAAATTGCCCCTGGGCACTTATCACAGCATCCTGTACGGGCCACTGCAGCGTACCGGAAGCCAGGTTGTCAGCCGTTTTTACGGAAAGCTTCACGCTCAATGCCGACGGCTTGCAGGTGGCCGTTTCCTTCACCCGCTGATAGGTGTCGTAATTCGTATACGCCGCGAGGCCAACAAATGTATTGCTGTCCTGCCATGCGCCGGTGGATGCATCCGCCCCGTTGGCCACAAGGATATATTCATATCCTGTTACCGCCTTTAGGGTGATGCTTGCTGTTGTGCTGCTTTCAAGCTCCGGGGAAAGAACCGGCGAAACCTCGCAGTCCGCTTTTTCCACCGCCGCCGTGGGCTCACTGGTGAGGGTGCCCGTTTCCACGCTGCTTGTGATCTTTACCGCGATCACTGCGCCGATATCATCTTCCACAAGAATATAGGTGGAATCATCCGCACCGGAGATATCCACGGTGTCCCTTGTCCACTGGTAGGATAGCGTACCCGTATTGTTGCCCGAAACCAGCGAAGCCGTCAGCGTTTCCCCATACACCGCGCTGCCCGTAATAGTGGCCGTGCCGGTGAGCGCGTCGGGGTCGGTGGAAACGTCCAGCTTTGCGCTGACCGCCGATGGTTTGTGGGTGGCCGTTCCCTTCACCCGCTGATAGGCATCATAGTCCGTGTACGCCGCAAGGCCAGTGAATGCGTTGCTGTCTTGCCATGCGCCGGTGGATGCATCCGCCCCGTTGGCCACGAGAATATACTCATATCCCGTTACCGCCTTCAGAGTGATGCTTGCTGCTGCGCTGCTTTCAAGCTCCGGGGAAAGAACCGGCGTAACTTCGCAGTCCGCTTTTTCCACCGCCGCCGTAGGCTCGCTGGTGAGGGTGCCCGTTTCCACGCTGCTTGCGATCTTTACCGCGATCACCGCGCTGATGTCATCCGCCGCAAGGGTATAGGTAGAATCATTCGCGCCGGTAATATCCGCGGTATCCCTTGTCCACTGATAGGACAGGGTGCCCGTGTTGTTGCCCGAAACCAGCGAGGCCGTCAGCGTTTCCCCATATACCGCGCTGCCCGTAATAGTGGCCGTGCCGGTGAGCGCGTCGGGGTTGGTGGAAACGTCCAGCTTTGCGCTGACCGCCGATGGTTTGTGGGTGGCCGTTCCCTTCACCCGCTGATAGGCGTCGTAATTCGTATACACCGCAAGGCCAGTGAACATATTGCTGTCCTGCCATGCGCCGGTGGATACATCCGCCCCGTTGGCCACAAGGATATATTCATATCCTGTTACCGCCTTCAGGGTGATGCTTGCTGTTGTGCTGCTTTCAAGCTCTGGGGAAAGAACCGTCGAAACTTCGCAGTCCGCTTTTTCCACCGCCGCCGTAGGCTCGCTGGTCAGGGTACCCGTTTCCACGCTGCTTGTTACCTTTACCGCGATCACCGCGCCGATGTCATCCGCCGCAAGGGTATAGGTGGAATCATTCGCGCCGGTAATATCCGCGGTATCCCTTGTCCACTGGTAGGACAGGGTGCCCGTGTTGTTGCCGCCGGTCAGGGAAGCCGTCAGCACTTGCCCGTATACGGCACTCCCGGTAATGGATGCCGTGCCGCTCAATGCTTCGGGCAGGTCAAGAATGTCAATGGCCAGGCAGCCTGCGCTGTCTCCCGCCGCATTGTAGCTGTAGATCAGGAAATAGCTTGCGCCAGAGGGCAGAGCGGTGTCCGCGTCCACCGTCTGGGATGCGGCGGACGCACCCTCTGCCGTATACACCGGATCCCCATACCCGGCCAGCTTTTCGGAGGTGCCGGAACCCCAATAGATATTGTAACCGTCGATATCCGTCGCAGGATTGGCCGGAGTCCAGGCGATGGTGCCTGCGATTTCCCCGGTGTCCTGATCGTCCGTGTCTGTAAAGCTCCCGTTTGTGGGCAATACCGTTGGCACAAAATTGGGGATCCACCTGGCATACAGCGTCGCATCGCCGGCAACCACATAGCTATAGCCCGGGCTGTAACCCGTGCCGCCCCCATTGCTCTGCGTATTCCAGCCGGCAAAGGAATAGTTGGTCCGCGCAAGACTTTCCGTGTTTGCGGCCACAACAGCCGTTACACCCGCCGGATATGCGCCGGTATCGGTGGGCAGCGCGCCGCCGGTGGCGCCGTTTGCATTATAAGTGACGCGGTTCAAAACCGGCGCGGATGTTCCGGTGGTAGTCAGCACCGGGTACCCTTGGTTGACCAAAGACATATCCGCCGACCAGTATGGATAGAACACGTTGAGTTCCATCATAAAAGGAAAGCCTTGCATCTCCGCGGAGGTCCTGGGTACCGTTTCCACTCCCCCGTCGCCGATCCCCTTGGCAGGCAGGACGATTCCGCCCGCAGACATGGTTGCCGATTTGTTGTAATAGCAGGTTGAGTAAAAACCGGAGTTCCTGCCGCCGATGACCAGGCCCATTTGCATAATGGAGGTGCAGGAAACATTGCCCGTGGCATAACAGGTGTTGATGGCCGCTCCGTCCGAATAGCCGATCAATCCGCCCGCGCACGCATACACCCCCGACACGGAGGTCACGCTGACCGTGGAATAGCAGCCTGTGATGCTGCTCGTCGGTTCGGCATACCCCACCAGTCCGCCTGCGCACACATCGCTTTCGCCCCGGATGCTGCCCGCCGTATAGCAGCGTTCCATATTGCAGTAGTAACAATCCCCAACCAGCCCGCCGGCGGTGGCAAGGGCGCCGGACAGGCCGTTTATGGACACAAATCCTGTGGCGTAACAGTCCTGGATCGTTGTCATGCCGCCGGTTATGCCGTTGGTAACGCCCGCCAGCCCGCCGGCGTTGCCAAAACTAATGTTCACATAAACATTCTCAAGGCCCAGGTCTTTTATGGTGCCCCCATAGATGTACCCAAACAGGCCGGCGTAAATGTATCGGCCGTCAGGGCTTGAGGGTGTGCCGATGGCAAGATTGGAAATGGTATGCCCGCCGCCTTCGAAGGTGCCCCCGAAGTATGGCGCCATAATGGCTGACCCTTTGCCGATGGGCGTCCAGGGAAGCCCATTGAGGTCCAGGTCTGTTGCCAGGGTGATGGTATCCCCCGAAAAACTGTCCAGCCCGTCGTTGACGATCTGCGCCAGTCCGGCCAGCTCCTCCGATGTAAAAATCCAAAAGTTGGTCCCGCCCGCACTGTACCAGTTCACATCAATTGACCCATCCCAGGTGTCGGCCATCTGCATAGCCGCGGCGGGAACGGTCGGCAGCATGGCCGTCAGAAGCGCAGCGGTCAGAAGCAACGGCAGGAACCACGGCGTTTTACGCATAAAGGGGGTCCATCCTTTCCATGCTGTTACATTTTTTGGAACAAGGCTCCCGGTATTTCAAAGAGGTCCGTATACGATGCTGCCTGCAATGGACGCCGCTGGGTGATGTGTGTTCTTGCGATGCCGCCATGGGGAGACATGGAAAATCATAAAACAAATGCTGAACAGTATTTTATACGAAAGGCATTCCGGGGTCAATCGGAATAAGAAAAATATAGCGGATTTTGGAATCCAAATTATGCCTCTCCTCAGGAAGGCCCAACCTTCCCGCCTATTTTTCTCTGGCATACCCCGCAAGCTGTTTCAGCCAGGCGGCGGTTTCATCCTCCCGGGCCCTGCGGGCGGCCACCAGCAGCCGGCCGTCATCGCCGTAACAGGTAGCCAGTACCAGCAGCGCGTCGTCCGCCTGAACCCCGATAGCCGCGGAGAAAACCGAATTGTCCGCAAGCTCCCCCGCAAAGCTTTCAAACTCCTGGGCCGTAGCGAAGGAAGTATGCCCTGCAAAGTCCATATATCCTGCGGCATGGGCACTTTGAGGCACCTTGACCACCGCGAACACCGCATAGGTGCTCTGCTGATACAGTGTGCTGAATGTGATGATAGGATGCTCCCTGTAATATGCAAGCGACAAATAGCGCTGCAGCTTGCCGAACATGGTGCCGTCCTTGCGGTTGTGGCCATGGATCAGCAGGTACTGCGCCGAGGCCTTCAAAGGATGGTACACATCCAGAAACAACGTTCCCGCGCTGCTTTTTTGCCTGTTGAAATCATGGGTCAGATAATAGGTGTTGTCCCTGTATACCACCGGCAGATCCACCATGTCCGGAATGTTCAGCCAGCCCGCCACATCCGGGTTGGTCTTGATAAGATCGGTAAATTTGCCAAGAGGCTTTGAAAGGATGGTCTGAAATGCAGCCTGCGCCGCTGCGGGCGGGGGAGTGATCAAAACACCCGTCACCGCAGGCCGAAGCGGCTCAGGCGTCTGTGCGGGTTCTGCTTCCTCCGCCCCATGGTACAGGACGGCGGCGGCAGAATTTACTTTCTGCGTCTGCCGGGATTCGGCAAAATAGAACACAAGGCGCACCCCGGCGGCCAGTGCGCCAAGAAGGCAAAACACGGCCAGAAGCTTTCGAAGCAAGGCGCGCCGGCCCGGAGGGGAGTAGCGGTAGCGCCGTATCCTTTTGCGGCCATCGTGCCCCTTCCGCATCGCATCAAGCCCTCCGGCGTTTTTTTATAACAGGGCCGCAACGGCCGCCAACAATACCGTCATCAACGCGTACAGTGCAGGATGGGAACCATCTTCCGTGTCCGGGGCAGGCCCAAGCCGTACCGTGAGCGTGGCGCTTCGGAATACACGCCGCGGCCCAGCCCGCCGGTGATCCCTGCCCTGTGTTGGCTTCCGTCACGGCTCGGGTTCGCGGCGCCGGCCAGGCGGCTCGCCCCTATGACCGAGGAGATAGCCTGCCACGTTTGCCACGTGTCCGCCTTGAATTTGCCACCGAAGGTCAGCGCTTTTCCCCAGGCAAGGTCCCATACCGCAAAGTTTGCGCCGCACCCCGGCTTTTTTCCCATACAACTTCCGTATAGTAAAAAAACGCCGGCAAGCCTTGACGCATAGCTGAATAAGCATACATCGGCAGGTGCCGGAAAGCAAGAGGTGGCCGAAAATGTCATTTTCTTGTAACGAATGATCAAAGCCCTGGCAGCAGCAGCCTTACGGGGCCGACAGGTACCCCTTCGGGGCCATCAAGCCCATGCGTGAAAGCGTATCCGCCGCAAAAGCGATGTACTCGCCAGGGATGCTTTTCCCGCAGTGGCGCATGGGCATGGGATGTTCCGCCCACGCATCGCCAAAGGCCAGACAATGGTCGATGCACTTGTTGGCGTTGGCATAGGGGTTGCCGTCCTTCAAAGCGGAGGTATGGTCAAACACGGGGCCGAAGGCATCCCACACAAGGCGGGAGCAGTCCTTGGCAAGCTCCGCTTCCCCCCGGTCGGCGGCCTCAAGCATCTGCTTAAGAAGCGGGGCGAAGCAATTAGCGGTGCTCAGCAGAAACCCGGGATATGCCGCATCCCCCGTGTACTGCCGGTAATAATCCCCCTCCATGCCCCGCACGAAAAACACACCGCCAAAATCGAACCCGGAGCGCGCCGCTTTATCCCTGCCGCTGGTGTCCTTAAACAAAAACAGATTGGGGTACCTATCCGCAAGGGCCAGGAGCGTTTCAGGGGAAATTTCGTTTTGCGTCATCTGCGGCAACTGATACAGAGCCGTGGGCAAACCCATTTGAAGGATCTTTTCAAGCTCCCTTTGGATCACTTCCTGCGAAAGGCCCGCGCCCCTCGGCGCGCAGACGGTGAAGCCCTTGACGCCGCAGGCGGCCATGGCCTCCTGCGAGTCCAAAACGCCTGCCCTTTCCTTGAACCTTAGCAGCCAGGCTTCGATCTCCGCCATGGTTTCCGCCGCGTCTTTTTTTAAGACTCCCAGCAGCATCTTAACGCCGTATTGCCCGGCCCAAAGAGCGTAAGCGTCAAAAAGCATCTCCTTTTCATGCTGGTCAAGCTCCCAGCCATCCCCGGTGGAACCGAACAGCAAAAAGGAGGAAACATCCGGCAGCATTTTCTGCAAATGCCTCTCCATGCGGCCAAGGTCAATGGACCCATCCCCATGGTAATGCACGATCATGGGGCACCACAGTGCCGGAACTTTTTGGGGAAACAGCCGCGCCTGAAGCTCCCGCCTGCCTTTTGCAGCATCCGCGCCCATGGTTCCCTCTCCCTCCCGCGCTTTTTTACGCGCCCCGCACCGCTACGCATTCCATCTCGATGGCGGCATCCAGGGGAAGCCTTGCCACTTGCACGCAGGAACGGGCCGGGAAATCCTGGCCGAACATTTCGCCGTACAGCACGTTGACGGCGGCAAAATCCTTCAAATCAGCCATAAATACCGTAGCCTTTACAATGCGGCCAAAATCCAGGTCCATCTCGCCCAGCACCGTGCGGATGTTTTGAAACATCTGCTCAGCCTGCTTCATCACGCCGCCTTCGGCAAGCTTTCCAGTGGCGGGATCTATACCCAGCATGCCCGAAAGATACACCGTGCCGCCCGCCTCCACGGCGGTGGAATACGGCCCCACGGCCTTTGGCCCCTTGGAAGTCAGAAAACATTGCTTTGCCATCCCAGCATCCTCCTCTAGTGAATGATGGATTAATCCACGCCTACATATACCCTGGCCGCCCGGGCCTTGTAGGTATCCTCGGCCACGAAGGTACGGTCCGTCTCCACGCCGTTCACCTTTGTGATAAGCTCCGATACCACCACATGGCCGTCCCTGGCCTTGATGGCTGTGTACTCCTCGCCCAACTCGTCGGTGTACTTGTGCTGCTTGTCCTTGATGATCTCCGGCTCTTTCGGGGCCTTGATCAGGCTCGTTTCCTTGGCCTCCAGCTCATAGCTCACATCCCCCAGGGAGGGGCCGTAGATGCAGACCTCGCAGTAGAAGCGCTTGCGGTTGGCGGGATCGGTTTTCACCGCCGCGGTGATGTATATGTTGCTCGCCGTGCTGTTAGTAAACACCAGGTCGATCTTGCGGTTGCTAGCCATGTACACCGTGGCATCCTTCCCGAAGGCGGTATAGCTCACCGGGTCGGAATGGGGCGACCTGTCCACAATTTGAAGGCCGCTTTGGATGGCCGCCAAATATACCGTGGTGCTTGCCTGGCACACGCCGCCGCCGATGCCCGTCTCCAGCTCGCCGTAGGCGTATTCCGGCGCGGGGAAAAAGCCGTTCTTTTCCGTCCGCCAGCCCACAACATTGTTGAAGCTGAACTTTTTCCCGGGAGTCAGCACCGTGCCGTTGATTTCCTCAAAGGCCCGGCGGATGTTGTTGGTGCGGTCCTTGGTGCTCTTGGAATCGATGGGCGTGGTGGCCCTGAACATCAGCGTCAGGTTCTGTTTCAGCGCATCCACCGTCACCGTGGGCTGCGTGTAGGTGGGCGTGATGGTAATGTCGCCGCTTTGCATGTTTTCCACCATCGTATAGATCTGCTGCCGAAGCGGCTCGATATCCAGGCTCATGCCCATCACCTCCGAAACAAAGGTGAAAGGATCGCTGGCGTCCGGGTTAAAACTGAAGGTAGCGTCGGCAGGAGCGCGGTACAGGTCATTCTTCAGCTTCAGCAGCAGAGAATCCACCTGGCTGGTATCGGCGTCCGGCGTTAAAGAAGCAAAATACTTGCCCTCGGCGGAGGCTTCGTCGATTTCCCGCTTCCTGTCGAATACCGTCCCGTTATGGCCCACGGCAAAAGCCTGGTTCAGCGCCAGGTCGGCGTCAAAGGTCAGCCCCAGCATATCGCTTTGGATGGTGGCATACACCTGGTCCCCTGCCATCAGGCGAATGGATAGAGCACCCAGCTTATTCTGCGCGTTCTGCCATACCGCCTGGACCCCCTCTGCCGCGGTCATGCCCGCCAGAGGAATGCCATCCACGTACACATTGGGCGCGAATAGCGTGTCGTAGGGCCGCACCTCCAACCAGGTTTTCAAATAAAACGCGCCAAAGGCGACCGCGCCCAGGAGAATCGCCAGAAACAAAAACTTTCCCAGGCCGGAGCGGCGCTTTGGGGGCCGCACAAGGACGCCGCCAGGGGCGAAGGCATAGCCGTTCATGGCGGGCCTCATCGGGGCTCTTCCGCCGGAAGCGGGGCCTGGCGCAGCTTTCGGCGGCTTTTTCGCCGGCCGGCCGGCCGCTTTGGGGGGTGGGCGGTACCCTTGCTGATACATAGGCCATCTCCTGTAAAGGTCATCTATCGTATGTCTGTCGAAAAATCAACGATCCAAGTGTTTCCCGCCATCCCGGCGCCGGCAGGAAATGTAAATAAAAGAGAAATTCCGGCGGAAGACGCTACCCCGCGTCTGCAATGTTCTCCATCAGCGCCGCGGCGTCCTCCCCCGCGGTGGGCCAATAGGGCAGCACCTGTCCGATATCCATGTGGCGCCCGTCCTCCCCGTGAAAATCGCTGCCGCCGGTGACCAGCAAACGGTGCTCCCTGGCCAGGCCATCCCAGCTTTTCACCGCGGCGGGCAGATGGGCGGGGTGGTAGGCCTCCAGGCCCATGAGGCCCTGGTCCATCCACTCACGGAGCAGGGGCAGCAGTTCCTCCCGCTCCATTTTTATCAGTCCGGGATGGGCAAGGACGGGTACTGCCCCCTCTTCCCGCAATAGCCGCACCACCTGGCCGACTTCCCGCCGGGGCCTGGGTTCATACCCCGGCCTGCCGGGGGCCAGATATTTATCAAAGGCCGCCACCAGGCTTTCCGACAATCCCTTTTTCACCAGCGCCCTGCCGATATGCGCGCGCCCCAGGCTGTCCGCCTGAGGCGACGCGATCTCTTCCATTTCAACAGCCAAGCCCAGCGCCTTCAATTTTTCCAGCATCTTGCGCACCCTGGCCATCCGCTCCTCGCGCATTTTCTGCAAAAGAGCGTTCAACCGTCCCATATCATCACGGATGCCATAGCCCAGGATATGCACTTCCCAGGAACCTCCGGCGCTCAACTCCACGCCGCTAAGCAGGGTGATCCCCTTTTCCCTGGCCGCTTCCCTTGCGGATACCAGCCCTTGCAAGGTATCGTGGTCGGTGACGGCGATCAGGTCCACACGGTTTTCCGCCGCCCGGTTCATCACCTGGGCCGGGGAGAACTGTCCGTCGGACAGGCTGGTATGCACGTGCAGGTCGGGCCGGTGGGGCTGTGTTGCCGGCTGCATGAATATCTCCTTTTGTCTATAGCTGCCCGCCCTGTTCGCCGGTGAGCACACGGCGCATATCCGGCTTGGGCACGGCGGGCTTCTCGGCCTTGTCCCCGACTTTTTCAGGTTCGGGGTATGCGGGCTTTGCTTCCTTTTCGGGCAGCTCCTGGCCTTCCATCAGGGCGACAAAATCCGCCCGGGAAAGGGTCTCGTGCTTCAAAAGCCCCTGGGCCACGGCGTGGAGCTTTTCGATGTTGTCGCGGATGATCTTGCGCGCCTGCTCGTAGCATTCGTCCAGCAGGCGGCGGACCTCCTTGTCGATCTGGTAGGCCACTTCTTCAGAATATTCCCTGGTGTGGCCAAATTCCATGCCCACAAACACCTCCTGGTCGCTGCCAAGGTAGATGGTGCCCAGGGCGTCGCTCATGCCGAACTGCGTCACCATGCGGCGGCACAGCTCCGTGGCTTGCTTGAGGTCCGAGGAGGAGCCGGTGTAGATGTCATCCAGCGCTTCCTGCTCGGCGGCATGGCCGCCCAGCATGATGGCAATGTGGTTCATCAGCGCGTTGCGGGCCATGTTGTCCCGCTCCTCGGCAGGCAGGGACAGGGTGTGCCCGGCGGCCTGCCCCCTGGGTACGATGGTGACCAGATGCACCTGCTCGTCACCGTCCAGCGCGTGGGTCACGATGGCGTGGCCGGCCTCATGGTAGGCTACCATGAAGCGGTCCTTCTCGTTCACCCTGTGGCTGCGCTTTTCCGGGCCCATTTGCACCCTGGCAATGGCATCCACCAGCATCTGCTGGTCGATTTCCTTTTTCCGGGCGCGGGCGGCCAGGATGGCAGCCTCGTTCATCACGTTTTCCAGGTCGGCGCCGGTGGCGTAGGGCGTGCGCTTGGCCACGTTCTCCAAATCTACGTCCTTGGCAAGGGGCTTGCCCCGGGAATGCACCTTCAAAATAGCCACGCGGCCGTCCAGGTCAGGATAATTGACGGTCACCTGCCGGTCAAAACGGCCGGGGCGCAAAAGCGCGGGGTCCAGAATATCCCGGCGGTTGGTGGCAGCCATGACAATGACGCCCTCGTTGGTGGAGAAGCCGTCCATTTCCACCAGAAGCTGGTTCAGTGTCTGCTCCCGCTCGTCGTGGCCGCCGCCCAGGCCGGCGCCACGGTGGCGGCCCACGGCGTCGATTTCGTCGATAAACACGATGGCCGGCGCCGCGCGCTTGGCTTGGTCAAACAGGTCGCGGACACGGCTGGCGCCCACGCCTACGAACATTTCCACAAAATCGGAACCGGAAATGGTAAAGAAGGGCACATTGGCCTCCCCGGCCACGGCCTTGGCCAAAAGCGTTTTGCCGGTGCCCGGAGGGCCTACCAGCAGCACGCCCTTGGGAATGCGCGCCCCCATTTCGGTGTAGCTTTGGGGGTTGCGCAAAAAGTCCACCATCTCCCGAAGTTCGTCCTTTTCCTCGTCCGCGCCGGCCACATCGGCAAAGGTGACGCGGTTCTTGCTGCCGTCCACCACCCGGGCGCGGCTCTTGCCAAAGTTCATCACTTTGCTGTTGCCGCCGCCCTGCTGCCGCATGATGAGGACCCAGAAGAGCACCGACACGCCGATGATCAGCAGGAAGGGCAGGAAATCCAGGTACCACGGGGTGACGATGGGGGCGCGGTAGGAAACCTCAAAATTCAAGTCGCTTACGGAAATCTGATCGACGGAGACACCCCGCTTCGTGGCTTCCATCTGCCGAATGGTTTCGATGAAGTCATCGCCGATGGTGGTCTCAAAATCGTAGTTCCTATCGGGGAAATCGCTCACGGCCACGCGGCTGTCCCTCAGCATGCCTACCAGGCTGGTGTTGCGGATGGCAACCCGGGACACCTGGTCATTCTTGATAAGTTCCAAAAGCTTTGGGTATTCGATCCTTTTATTTTCTGAAATCCCAAAACCGCCGTTCAAGAGCACGGCGATGAGTATAAACGCGCTTACGAGCACCACATAGCCCATAAAGCCTCTGGATGTCCGCTTCAAAACAGGGTCCTCCTTGTATCGGATTGAATTCTTATTATAGCACAGCCGCTTACGGAAAGTAAACGGCAGCCCCTTCATTTACTGTAAATTCTCGGATGCAGGACGCCGATATCGGGCAGATTCCTGTACTTTTCATCATAATCCAGGCCATATCCCACCACAAAAGCGTCCGGGATGGTAAAGCAGGAATAATCCGGCTTGAGATCCACCCGGCGCCTGGCGGGCTTGTCCAACAGCGTCACAATTTTGATGGAGGCCGGACCGCGGTCCTCAAGCGCCCGCTTTAAATAGGAAAGCGTCAGCCCTGTGTCCACGATGTCCTCCACGATCAGCACATCCTGGTTCAAGATATCCCTGTCCAGGTCCTTCAATATACGTACCACCCCGGAGGTCTTGGTGGCGCTGCCGTAGCTGGAAATGGCCATGAACTCCGTTTTCAGCGGCAGATCGATATGCCGGATCAGGTCGGCGTAAAACACCACCGCACCCTTCAGTATGCCGATCAGAACCGGCTCTTTCCCGGTGTAATCCCGCGTCAGGGTTTCCCCCAGCTTTTCGATGGCCTTTTGGATTTCCTCCCCGGTAATGAGCAAAGATTCCAGATCGTCATACAGCTTCATTTTGGTGTGCATCGGTGATCTCTCCTTATCATCTGTCCATGTATTTTATACCATGTTTGATCCGCCCTGAAAACAGAGGCGGCGATCCGGCTGCTTTCCTTATCTACATTTCCGCCCAGGGCAGGGGCCCCTCCACGGTGAGCAACGCCGCGGTTTTTGTTTCCGGCGTCACCTTGGCCAACCCGGAAGGGCCTGCGCCCGGCACCCACAAAATGTCCTGCCCCCTTACAACCAGGGGAAGCATGTCCCGAAAAGGCCTGTCCACCCCACGGCTGATGAGCAGCTCCTTCAAAGGCGCGGTGCCGCTGCCGTCAAGCAGCCGGAATACATCCCCGGGCCGGCGGGTGCGGATCACCGCGCCCCGAAGCTGGTCCGCGTCCAGCACCTGGCGGCGGATGCCGTCCCCAAGGTCTCCGCCGGGGCTTTTGAGGGCGGCGGTGAACATATGGTCCCCAAACCGCGCTTCCCCCGGCGCATGGAGAGGCGTTTCGGGCGGTGTCTGCCGCGCCCCCGGCGGGATCAAAAACAGCCGCTCCCGGCTGCGCTCGCAACGGATATTCCCCGGCAGGTTCGCAGCGCGGCCTGCCTCGCCGGCAAGCAGCCGCATCATTTCCTCCGTTTTCGCAAGCGTCAGGGAAAGCATTCCCCTGTCCGCGCAGACCCCCATCTCCAGCACGCTCCGTTCAAAAAAGGCGCGCAGTACCCGGCGCCGGAAGGCTGGCTGGGCGCTTTCCAGCGCCTCCCGCATCAAAAAGCAGAGCCTGTTTGAAAACCAGGCGTTATTCTTCAGCCAGCCGCGGGTTTCCTGCTGCCAAAAGCCTTCTTCCTCCCCAAACAGGATAGCCGCCCGGCCCATGGCCTCCACGCAGCCGGGTGCAAGCTCCTCCAAAATAGGCAGCGCCGTAAGCCGGAGCCTGTTGCGAAGCCCGCCGGGCTGCGCGTTGGTTTCGTCCTCCCGCCAGGAAAGCCCCGCCTTTGCAAGGGCACCGCGCAATTCTTCCCGCCGCAGCGATAAAAACGGGCGCAGAAGCCACCCGTTTTGAAGGGGGCGGCAGGCCGCCATCCCCGAAAGCCCCGCCGGGCCGCTGCCCCTGAGCAAATGCATCAGCACCGTTTCCGCTTGGTCGTCCATGTGGTGGGCCGTTAAAAACGCGTCCCCGCCCCGCTCCGCCATGGCCCTTTCGAAGCAGCCGAAGCGCAGCGACCGGGCCGCCTCCTCCGCCCCGCACTGCAGCCTTTCCATGGCTGCCGGAACGTCCACCCGGTAATATAGGAAGGGAATGTCCGATTCCGCGCACATGGTCTTCACAAAATCCGCGTCCAAAAGGGAGGCTTCCCCCCGGAGCCCATGCTCCACGTGCACCGCATACAGCGCAAAACCGCAACGCTTTTGAAGCGCCCAAAGCCCGTGCAGCAGCGCCACCGAGTCCGCGCCCCCCGACACTCCCGCCAGCAGCGTTTTTCCGCCGGCCGTAAGGCCCCTGGCGCTCAGTTCCTTCAAAAGCAGCGCCGCGATCCCGTCCATCGTCATCGTTCCCATGGGCTTATTGTACCTGTTATCAAGCCGCCGCGCAAGAGGATAGGATGCGGTGACGGGAAAGGGGGGGGGGGGGGGGGGGGGGGGGGGGGGGGGG
>JAEWVC010000023.1 GCA_023459275.1 Bacillota bacterium
GAGGCGGTTTCATGCGAAATATACTGGTTGATTTGTATCGAGGGAACCTATCGCTTTCCGAGCGCGCTTATAAGCGCGGAACGGATTATGCCCGCACCATGAACCGGATCGTAGAAATCGAAGGGCAGATCAGGGCTGTAATACCCGAGGAACATACAGAGTTGTTGCGGCAATTCGCAAGCGCCCAGGCTGATCTGGCAGCGGTATCATGCCTGGAGGATTTCATTTCCGGCTATCGGATGGGCGTGCAATTCATGCTGGCCGTTTTCCTCAATGATGACGGATGCTTTAAGCCTATCGACGAATAGTCTAGAGGACGTAGAAGCCCGGCACTGTGTTGACCGGGCTTTGTTGTCTATGCCTTTTCAGATGCTACATTGCAGTCGCCACATACCACGCTATTCGTCTTCGTCCTTTGAAGGAACATATACTTTAATAGTTTGACCATTGCGCCCGAATGTGCTAAACCTCTCTCCTTTTTCATCTTCATCGTCATAGATTATAAAACCTACCGCCCGCACGTCCATGGCTGAGAAGTTGCGGCGTTTGACCGCTTCATATATTAACCAGTGCAGGTCACTATCGCCTACACGATAGGTGCCGATAGGCGTCCTTACGATATTGCCGTCGATTTCCCCGATATGCTCGCCGTTGAACCTGTTGGTTAAAGTCTGCTTTTCCATTGCTGTGCCCTCCTGAAAATTATCCTTGGATTCCCGAGTCACAGCTTACATATTCACGGTGTGAAGACAAGCTCAAAAGAGTATGAATTTGTAAATGTTAGCCGCAAAAAAAGAGTGATATAATCACTCCCCAGCCCGCTGATACTTTGCCAACGGGCTGAAGCGGCCTGTAGGCCGCTTCGTAGGCCGTTTTTTGCTATGCCTTTTCAAAGGGTACCTTGCAATCCCCGCATACCACGTTGACCTGCTTCGTCGCCCGAATGATTGCGCCGCATTCCGGGCAGACGTACTTGATGCTTCGATTCTTTGAGGTCTGGCGGCCACCCTTGATGGTAGTCGTGGTCGTTGTGCCCTCGCCGTCTTCGTCGCCGTCGCCCTTGATTGTCACTTGCAGAAGCGTCTTGCGGCTGGCGGTGATGTTATCCATGCCGGGCTGTTCGGCCAGCCAAGCCGCCGTTTCCTCGGTCAGCGTCGTGATCGTCCAGCCATAGGTAGCATGCTTCTCAATGTGCAGGCCATGAGCCTCGGCGGTTTCCTTGAACTTCTGGTTGTGGTAATACCCATTGTTTGAAACGTCCTTGATATCATTCGTCAGGTCGTACAGGTGCGCCATTTCGTGGAGCATGGTGGCAGCCACCTCGTTGATAGGCCGGTCGATATATTCTGCGCAGATATTGATCTCGCGGTAAGCCCCGCCGTTGCCCTGCCAGATTTCATATATGCTGCACCAGCCATATGCGCCGTGTCCGCCGTCCGGAGATACGGTGATGGCCGGGCGCTGGAGTTCTCCAGCATAGAAATGATTGTTGAAAAGGTCAAACATTGATTCGGTCTTGGCTACGATTGCGGAAATGTTCAGCATTGCGGGTTCCTCCTTGAAAGTTATGTTTGGTGTGGTCACAGCTTAGCGATTTGAACATATCTTTCAAGTCAGAGAAGCGTCCAAAAAAGAAGCCCCGGCAGCGGGCAAGCTGCCGGGAACACATTTAACTAAGGCAAAGTTCTCGGTTGTTGGCGGTGTTCATAGCGTATTTAGGGACTGTTTGGGAAGGCAAGAGTCTTGATACAAAAAAATATGATACAAATTGATAAAGATGAAAAATAAATGTTTACATAAAGTCGTATTGATGAAGCTATAGTCCTGACAGAAAAGAATAATCTGCCAACGCCACTGTCCTTTTCACATAAATACCCCTACAGCGAATTGCTTTTCCTAAAATCTGATGCAGACATGAAAAAACCGAGGGAAACGGTGAACGTCCCCTTGGTTTTTTACTTTGACTATTCAGCCTCCATCGCTGGCTACGAGCCAGTTGGAAGAATCATTATCCAGCTGGCGCTCAATTTCTTCTGCGATTGCAAACTGCGTTTCCATATCCGCGATGCCGTTTGCCTTTTCTCCTGGCATGAAATCGCTTTGGAATGTGCGCAGCGCGCTGGCGGTCTTTGCGCCGAACACGCCATCCGCATCCTTTTGCTCCAACAGGGAAAGCTCCGCAAGCTTGCTTTGCAGTTGCTTCACCTTTTCTCCCTTGTTGCCGGGACGCATGGTGACGCCAGCCACCTCATTGACTGTGCCATACCCCAAAATGGTAGGGTCCGTCAGTAGATATTCTTTGCGGGCCACCTTGGAGGGGTTATTCCCCTCAATGGCATGAATAACGACTTGTCCCTCCGCATTCACATCGGTGTATTCCACCATGGCCACATGGTCGGTATCCCTGCCTCCGCGCCAGGTGAAGTACATCCAGTCCCCCGGCTGAGGGATGTATTCGTTCTTGAGCATGGGGGCCTGCTTGCCTGTAAACCATTGGGGGCCCCAATCATCAATCGTTCCCCTTCTGTCAATGTAGCGGCCACGGGCGATATACCAGTCACGCCCCACATTGCTGCCGCTATATAGGGGGTATTGAACCTTCAACAGATTCGTACCGTAGCGTTGATCGGTCTGGTCTACAGACCAGCACAAGAATTCCGCACACCATTGGGCGTATGGGTCACCGGACCAGTCGCCGTATTTTGTATACCCGTTTTTCTTTTCCGTATAGCCAAGTTCTTCCCTGGCCACAGACAGTAAAAGCTCCACAAACGATGATTCCTCTTTTGCCTGCGACGCGGTAACCGCCGCCGTTGTCTTCTGCTGTTCTACTGTGCTTGCAGCCGGCGAAGAGGGGCTGGGCCCTTCCTCAGCCAGAGTGCATGTCAGCACAAACATCAAGCTCAGGGTAAGCAGTATAAACCTTCTGCCTATGCAGACACCTCCTTTACTGCATCTATGCTATCACAGATTCGCAGCAATGTTCAACGGCAACTCCTGTCAATGCTGTTACAGCGCAACGGGTACCGGCTCTCCCATACGCAGGGAATCCTTTGTCACATGGCAGCTATGGGCAAGCACATGCACGCCGCTGTCCGCCGCCCTTTTCAGCGCACTGGAAGAGGCCGGGCGCGCGGCGTCATTGAGAGAAAAGAAATAGCGCCCTCCATTTGGATCACAAAACAGACATAGCACTCATATCTCTCTTTTACTGCCACCGCAAGCTCATTTACTTTCCTCCAGCGCAACACCCTTGACTTCCACCAGGCAGCGCTTGCCTTCCGCTTCCACATAAAATTCCAGCCGGGGCTGATGTACGCATATTCCGGCTGGATCAGGGTCATAGCGCATTACAAAACGCCTTACTGCCTGTATATGCACATGAACAGTGCACCGTCCTGAGCGCTGGCTTCCACACGCACGGCATAGTCATGCTCGTTGCGTATGCGCAAATTCAAACTATCAGTTCCAACCGCCGCATCCACGCCATGGGGCAGGTATTTGGCTCCTGAGGGGCCATGGGGGCGGCGGTACAGAACAGCGATCTTTGGCAATTGTAACACCGTATTGTAAAACGTGGAGGATACTTGGCACGTTCCGCCGCCGGACCCCAGCGATACGCCGCCGTTCACCAGAATGGGAGCATCCTTATAACCGTTGGCCTTGCTGAAAGGCCCGATCTGCGTGTTAAAGTCCAGTACTTCCCCGGATGCAATCATGCGGCTGAGCTTCTCGTTGGCAATCCGTATGTTTTCCATGCGGCCAATGTTGGCCTTTGTATCGGCAACACTATAAAACGAGGTAAAGGCTGCGATAGGAGTTTCGCTGCTGAGCGGTTCATCGGTCGGGGACACTGGCGTCAGATTTCTCAAATGTCTGGTATCAACATATGAGTATTCACGCCAATAAGGAATTCGTGCCCAGCCGTCTGTGATATCCAATATGCTGATCCGCGCGCCTGCCTGCAAGGTAACATGAGCTTGCGCGTCCGTTTGTGGCGCATATAAAACAGGTGTCTCCCTGGCAGTCTCAGCTATATATGCATGCTTGAACACACCATATGGAGGAGTATTCACAGGGTCCACAGGCGTCACCGCGGTAAGCTGGGACCGCAGCACATACCCGGTTTTGCCTTTGTAACTGGCCATGACCCATTCCGGGCTGACCTCATAGATTTCGATCATATCCCCTTGATTGATGCCCGATACGCTCTTTGCTTCCCTGTTGGCCTCCGCCCGTAAGGTGCAGTTGGAAACCGTCTTCGCCGTATACAATACCTGCTTTGCGGCCGTGGCTGCAAGCAGGGTGCCCAAAAGCAGCGCAAGCGCCGCCAATCCACACATCAATCTTCTGCCAATCCGCATATGGTGATCTCCTTCCACTTATGTAACCAGTCTTGATTATACCATCCTTTTCCTTTTCGGCACAAGCTGGATACTATGGTTTTACATTCCGCATTATTGACAAGCGGAAAAAGCCATACAGCACCCGATAAACGGAATGATCATCACAGTGGCAAGGCGGATAAAAGCAGTGTGCTGCGTACCATATAAAGTCACAAGGTACTGAAAATCCCGGTGATGTGGCCGGGATTTCCGCTATTTTGGCTTACTTGTCGGCGCTTTTCCACAGTCGCTGTACCCCGCTTACCTTTGCCCATGGATGTCGGTCTTTTGTGCGTTCATTCCCCAATCTCTGTCCCGTCCTTGAAAATATTAAGCGTTTTACGGGTATTAATATGGCCCTATTTAAAAATGTTCCATGCATAGATGACAGCCAGATGCAGCGGATAGAAGATATAGAACACCCACTTGTTCAGCTTCATTCTGGACCGGCATGGCCAATAGATGGCTGGGAGCGCGAGGACGGCAAAGGTCTGCAGGCCAAACCGTACACTCCCGATGGAATACGCGCGCCCCTCCACGCCCCACCAAAGCATGTACCCGCATACCAGAATCAGAGAGGTGAGCGGCCTGTCAAACAATACATAGAAGAGCAGCATGAGCACCACACCACGGACGCCATAGCTTGTAGTGAGGTAAGGACTCGCATACCATACGACGAGCGCCATGACGCCGGTTAAAATATACTTTTTCGTTTTGATCGTCCAGATCATCAGTAACCCCAACAGCAGTTCAAACATGATATTGGCGTATTGCATACTCAACCCGTACCACTTCAACGCGGCGAGTACCGGATTCTGCAGGAAATCAAGTGCGCGCATGGCCGGTGTGATATGGTTTAGCGCTAGTACATAAAAGGGCTGCGAAACCAATCCCATAATAGCGACGCGCAAAAGATACCTCGGCATGTTGTGCGTATATATACTGCCCACCGCCAGGCAATAGCAAATGAGTGGAAACGAGATTCGCCCAACTACGCGCAGCCAGGAATACTGCGGGAAAATCGCCACTCCAATATGATCGATAAGCATGCTGACGATGGCGATCAGCTTGAGCAGATTTGTATTGGTGTTCAGTTGTACCATGTGCTCGCGGCCTTGCATATGATCCCTCCAAATTATGTCCAGTTGCTCCCACTATACGAGTGAATCGAAGATATGTCAATCGGACAAAGCTCCTGTGCGGAAATTACATGCTGGTTTTCGTGCAAGCATTAGGGTGCCATCAAGAATAAAAACCACCGGCGAACTTCGTCGGTGGCAATATGAATCATTTTTTATTCGACTACTTCCCCAGTAAGTTGCTGCCAGCCTTTGCGCAAGGCTTTTTGATTTTTAACGCCATAATCGGGATCGTTCTTGCTGACCTCTTCCATGTCCCGCAAAAAATGAACACAGTTCTGGCCCTCGAAATTGTTGTCCTTGATGCTTTGTCCGCCATGAGCCACATTATGCATGGTGGCCACGGTCCAGGTTCCACTGGGAAGCCGGACATAAACAAATTTTGGGGGGTCCCATATGGCCTTCCCTCCAAAGGCGGCCATCATGTTGGCTGTATCCTCGCTTGTCTGCGGCTCCACGTCTGCGTGACGGCCAAGAGAATACAAATGGAGTGTGTAGCTATAACCCGATGCGGGGTCGTAAACATAAATGGAGCTCTTTCCCTTTAGAGCAGGTTTGACGTCGTTGAACCAGTGCAGGAGTTTGATCTTTCCAACCGAAGGAACATCATAGGCGGCAGACTGCGCCGAGTACTTGAGTGCGTTGCCTGAATAAAGCAGGGTTTGTGTTTTAACACCTGCCACGCCATCCGCCGTCAGTTTGTTGCGCGTCTGAAAGCTCTTGACGGCTTGAGTGGTTTGGCTGTCGTAGTTGCCAGTGACCTCTACATTGTAATCCAGTGATGTTAATTGCGTTTGCAAAGTACGTACCTCGTCGCCCGATGTGCCTGAACGCAGGGTTGCGTATGCAGTTGAAGCGCCGTTCGAGCCTGAAGCCTTTACTGCGGCTACAGCGGTGGAAGAAAGTAGTGCCTTGAAAGTCTTTGTACCTGCAAGGCCGTCCGCTGTCTGATTATTGCGGCTCTGAAAGGCTTTCACGGCTGTGACTGTTGCATTGTCATAGGTTCCGCTTACGCCTTGGAGGTAGTTCAGTTCTACCAATTTAGCCTGCACTTGACTGACATCAGTACCGGTATGGTTGAGACGCAGCGTATGGGAAAGGGTGGCCGAGGTACACACAGCGGAAGAACCACTTGTTGTACTGCTGCCACTTCCTGCTAGCTCATACAGTTTGGTCAGAGTAGATGTACCAGCCTTGCCATCTACCGCCAGTTTGCTGGCCTGTTGAAATGCTTTTACAGCCTTCAGCGTGGCATTGCCGAACTTTCCATCAGTGCCGCCGGTACTATATCCAAGGCTTGTCAATGCGACCTGCATGTTTTGTACAGCGCTTCCGCTGCTTCCATAGATGAGGCTTCCGTTGGTACCCGTAATTGTGGAATTGCCGCTCCCGGCTAAATTGTACAGGGTTGTCAACGTCAGGTTTCCCGCCTTACCGTCGGTCTTCAAGCCGTTTCGACCTTGAAAGCTCTTGATAGCCGCCAAGGTTTTGGCACCAAACTTACCGTCCGCATTGTCCGCCAGATAGCCAAGCGTTACGAGTGCGGCTTGCATGTTTTTTACTTCATTACCGGCATCGCCAAGTTCTAGTGTCGTATACCCTGCGGCAAGGGCATAAGATTGCAGCACTCCAACCAGCAGCAGTAATACAAGGATAAACGCAGTCAAACGCCTAACGATTCGCATATTGAAACCTCCTGAATATTCACGGGATGTAGTATAGCAGAAGATGGCAGAAATGTGAATAAGTATTACGATATTGTTACATATCCGAGTCTGCGCAGCAATGACAAGTCAGACAGAAATATAGGCATAGCCATTAGCCATGGTGCTCAGGTTTTGCTGATGAAATATTCGAACACATGAAATGATAGAGCAGAGTGCATCCGGCATTATATTGTATATATCCATCTACTGCTTTCATATCGGTTGTAGATAAATGGCGCTATAGCTTTTGAAACAAGCAAACTTGACAACAGTCTCGTGCAATAGCATAATATACACATACCCCTTACGGTATGGGAGGTATTGAAGCATGAGACAGTGTATGGATACGGAAAAGCTGCATCCACGCCTGAAAAAGATTATTGGGCAGATTCAGGCGATTGACCGCATGGTGGACGAGGACGTTCCTTGCGAAGATGTTCTCGCCCAGATCAATGCAGCCAAGTCTGCGCTGCATAAGGTGGGCCAGGTTATCTTGGAAGGGCACATCAACCACTGTGTACGGGACGGTATCGCCCATGGAGATGCGGACAAGACGATAGAGAGCTTCACAAAAGCTGTGGAACGGTTTGCAAATATGACCTGAGACACCGCCGGATGAGACAGCCGCAAAGTTTGCGGCTGTTTTTTCTTGACAACATGCAGCTTCAAGCATATTATATACCTATACCCCCATGGGTATAAATATGGAGGCATGTATGAATAAACTGGTGGCATTGTTGAAATGGGGTGGCATCAAAAGGGATATAACCTTTTTGGTGCTGTCAGGAATTACACTTATAGTAAGTCTCTTTGATCTTTTTTCGCTCCCTTTCGATGCCGCATGGGTCGCCATCGTCCTGTGCGGTTTGCCCATCATTTTGAATGCGATACTTGGCTTAATTACGGAGTTTGACATGAAGGCCGATGTGCTGGTCTCCATTGCTCTGATTGCCTCTGTTTTGATTGGCGAGCACTTTGCGGCAGGCGAAATCGCATTCATCATGGAGCTTGGAGCCTTGCTGGAGGAATTGACGGTGGCCAAGGCGCGGGCTGGCATTGAAAGGCTTGTGCATCTCACGCCGCTGACTGCCCGGAAACTGACCGGAGCGGAGGAGCAGACAGTTACGGTTGGGCAGGTCAAGGTAGGCGATATACTGCGCGTGCTTCCCGGTGAGACCATTCCAGTGGACGGGATCATTTTAAAAGGACATACCTCCATCAATGAAGCCGTGATGACGGGAGAGTCCCTGCCGGTCGATAAGGAAGCGGGCGATGCGGTTTCCAGCGGCACGGTCAATCAGTTCGGCTCCTTCGACATGGAAGCTGTCAAGGTGGGCGAAGACAGCTCAATCCAACGCATGGTCCGGCTGGTACAATCTGCGGACGCTGGAAAGGCAAAAATTGTAAGGCTCACGGACCGATGGGCTACCTGGATCGTGATCATCGCACTAAGCACAGCGGCGCTTACCTGGCTGTTCAGCGGGGAGATTATTCGCGCCGTCACCATTCTGGTGGTGTTTTGTCCATGTGCGCTGGTTCTGGCGACGCCAACCGCGATCATCGCGGGCATTGGCAATGCCACAAAACATGGCTTTCTCGTTCGGGAAGGCGACGCTCTGGAGCGTTTGGCCACTGTGAAAAGGGTCGCCTTTGACAAGACCGGAACGCTGACCTGCGGGACGCCGCGTGTTGCTGCCGTACAGAGCTTTTCCGGTGACTTTTCGGCGGAGGAAATGTATGCGTATGCCGCTTGTGCTGAGTCGCATTCGGAGCATCCGCTTGGTCAGGCGGTCGTTCGCTGCCACAAGGCATCCTGTCAAAACGCGATATACCAGGCGGAGCAGTTCCAGATGATTCCTGGACGCGGTATCCGGGCGGTCGTCAAAGGGCGGGAGGTGTTAGCTGGAAATCCGGAGCTGTTATCCGGCCATCGTGTTACCATCGGCCAAGAGAATATGTCTATTGTGCAGCGTTATCAGGAGGACGGCTGCACGATCATCTTTGTAGCCGTCGATCAGAAAATTGCCGGGTTTCTCGCGCTGGCTGACACGATGCGTCCAAATGCTGTTGAGACGATTGAGCGGGTGAAAACTGCGGACGTCCTTCCCGTCCTGTTGACAGGTGATCACGCGAATGCTGCTCAGCACATTGCCGGGCAACTCCACATTTTCGAAGTGCATGCGAACTGCCTTCCAGAAGACAAGCTGAAATGGATCGACACCAACCAGCAAAATGACGAAATGGTCTGCATGGTCGGTGACGGAATCAACGACGCGCCTGCTCTCAAGAAGGCGCATGTGGGGATTGCCATGGGTGGCGTTGGGAGCGACATCGCGGTGGATGCGGCGGACATCGCGCTGGTGAACGACGATATCAAGGAACTCCCTCATTTGTTGCGGCTTTCAAGGAAAACCATGGCGACCATCCGGTACAATCTGATCTTTTCCATGGTGCTGAACTTCGCGGCCATCCTGTTGGCAATGACCGGGATTCTAAACCCTGTGATGGGCGCATTGGTGCACAACGCAGGTTCGGTTCTCGTCATCATCAATTCCGCATTCTTACTGAAATGGAGGGTTAAGGCATGGTAGTCACGATTTTGGCGTTGGTGATCGGGCTGATGATCACGGGGGCAGGCGTTTACTATTTTCTCAAAGAGAGGAACGACACGGATTCAAGGAAAATCTACTCAATCATCGGCGCGGTAGGCGCAATCATCGTCATTGGTGCCATTGTCAAAATCATTGTGTCTGGCCAGTAGCTAAGTATCCTTCCACGGGAAGCGAAGCCAATTCCATACTCAAACTTACGAATTCGCATACAAACAAATAAGCCCATAGGCGTCATATCAGAACGCCTATGGGCTTATTTATACCACTCTTTTGTTCCATTACTGAACTCTTATAATGCGGCGTTCCTTTCGAGGTTTGGCCGTTGCTTGCGTACTCACGGGATACCCAAGCAACACATGCATCTTCGCCTCGTATCCCTCACCGATGCCCCATGCTGCTTGAACCTGTCGGCCTCGTTCGCTGGCGAAGGTATCTTCGGCCCGGCCCACCATACAGGAGCCGATGCCAAGCGAATGTGCAGCCAACATCATATTCTCCGCCGCTACACAGCAGTCGGCGGTGCTGAAGCGCATGTCCTTCGATGCGAATAAAGTCAATACCGTAGGTGCGCTATAGAACCCGCTGGGAAACGTGGCGTTGTCTGCGATACTGGGCTGATCCCTGGAGATGTTTCCCTCACACACCATGCCGTTGTATGCAGCTTTGTTAATCTGACCCAATTCTCCATTGAGCTGCGCATTCTGGCTGACGGCGATCACCGCAGATTGTCGGCTTCCGGCGTTAGGTGCGTACAGCCCGGCGCGCAGGATGGCGTCCAATTCTTCTTCGGTGATTTGTTCCGAACGGTATCTGCGGATGCTCCGCCGCTCCAGGATACACTTGATAACTTCGTTCATCATACTACCTCCGGTCATGACCTTCGTCCATGGCGACCTTCATTGTGACCTTTCTAATCGCTGACAACAGTATAGCAATTTTCACTCTTCTCCAAAAGTACGCACCTTTTTGTAACCATTGATTCGCATATGGATGCGGCGAAACAAATGATTTTCACGCCGCAATGTGTTATAATCTTAAGAAACCGTTGGTTTGAGCATCCATTTGTCCGCTGGAATGAGAGGAAGAACATGATAGCAAAGAAGGATTTACCGGCTTGTCCCGTGGCAACCACGGTGGACATTATCGGCAGCAAGTGGAAATTGCTAATTCTCCGGAACATCCTTGCCGAGCCTAAGCGATTCGGAGAATTGCAACGCGCCCTTGAGGGGATCAGCCAGAAGGTGCTGACAGAGAGCCTCCGGGACATGGAGCAGGCCGGAATCCTGACAAGGACCGCATACCCGGAGGTTCCACCTCGTGTAGAATACGGTTTGAGCGAACTGGGCGAGACTTTGCGTCCCATCATCCAGGAGATGGAGAAGTGGGGAAAAAACTACATAATCAAAACCGCGCAATCTGACTAGGATGCTCCACGCTCGGTATATCGGATTCCTCCTTGAAAGTTATGTTTGGCGTGGTCACAGCTTAGCGATTAAACATCCCCATTAAACCAGAAAAACATCCAGAAAAAGTTCCCGGCAGCGGTATACTGCCGGGAACGAAAGGTATTGTAGATTTTAGACCGGGAATGAAAGCTTGGGTTGTTTACTCCTGCTTGGTTGCACCACCGGGAGCCGGTGTCGGTGAAACTTGCACTATAGGCGTAGGCAGCACATCCGCATATAGCGTAGTCTGTGTCTTTTTGCCAGCTACACCGTCTGCTGTTAGGCCGTTGGCCTTTTGGAAAGCCTTAACAGCTTTTTGTGTGCCTCCATAATAACCGCCGGTAACAGTGCCTGTGTAGTAGCCCAATTCCTTCAGCTTCATTTGCAGCCAGTACACATCCTCTCCCTTATCCCCTTTGTTCAACGAGCGGAAAGGCTGGGGCGGCTGCAGCGTATTGTCATACGCGGGAGGCGGAGTAGGAGCCGGAGTGGACTTGGGCAGCATTTTGCTTCGGTCAAGCGGCGCGGGTTTTAAAGACTGAGTGAGCTCCGGATCGGAGGGGAGCTTTTCTGTGATCGTGACAACTGTGCCTTTGAGCGCGTTCTCATAAAGCCATTTTGCATCATCCACCAACAGGCGAATGCAGCCATGGGACACTCGGCTCCCCAACTCCCGATAAGAGCTTTCTATCAGATCCATCTTGTTTTGTGTATTATAAAGCAAGGAATGGAAGCCGATGCCGTTGACAATAGGCAGCCAATACTGTACATACACTTGAAATTTGGGGAACAGGGGAAAACGGGAACGATAGGAGCCAAGCTTCCAGGTCCCTACATCACTGGGTGTTGCCTTGGTACCGGTGGAGGTAATCATCTGCCGGACCACCTTGGTATATTCATTGTTTTCATCCAGGCCATAGACTGTGATCACCTGATTGGTTACGTCCACGGTGATGGAATATGGCATAGGCGTGGGAGCTGGAGTGGGCCTGGGCGTGGCGGCAGCATCCAGCGTTTCTTGGCTATTGAACATCATGTTCCATGTTTTTTCGCCGGTTACTCCATCTGCCGAAAGGCCGTTATTCTTTTGAAACGCAGTCACAGCCGCTTTGGTTTCATTTGAGTAACGTCCGGTTATTTCACCCTTGTAATATCCAAGCTCAACAAGCCTCGCCTGCAGTTGGTTGACTTTTTCGCCGGAGGATCCTTTTTGCAATTGCTTGGTATATGCAATGCTTTCAGGGGTGGGTGTGGCTGCCTCATTCTTGGCATCAGAATCAACTGACTGCGTGGTGGTTGGTGCAGGCGTAGGCGTGGGGACCGGTGTCAGCGAAGGAGGGGCGGCGGAAACAGAAGCATTTTTCGGCAAAGCCTTGCTTGTATCAAACAAAAGCTCTTGTGTACTTACGTCGGCTTTTCCTGTTACAGCCAATCCATTTTTTTGCTGAAAATCGGATATGGCATAATATGAGCCGTCCAGATAATTGCCGCTGATTTTGCCGTTGTAATAACCAAGTTCCGTGAGCCTGCTCTGCAGTACCTTCACATCTTCGCCCGAATCACCTTTCTCCAGGGAACGGTATTTTCCGGAGTAGACTTCGGTCTGTTTTACTGTGAAGGCAGTATTGTCTTCAGCCAGTGCGTATACTATACCCAACGCCAGAACACCTATCAAGAGCCAAGCAATGATTTTTTGCATGAAGCACCTCTGTTCTCATATTTATGAAAATATTAGCTTGTATTATTTTAACGCACAAAGACCGCGGTTAGTTCCCATGAATATATTTGGAATTCTTTCCATTCCCGCATTCGGGTTGTATGTTTTTACATGTCAGTATCGACAAAATGCCCACACATTGATGATATAGATTTTCCAGGACGGATACTCATTCGGAGTATACAGGAAAAGCCTTCCCGGCAGGTGTTATTCACTTTTCCTGCCGGGAAGGCTGCATATTTAGCTCAAGCAGCTTATACTCAAAAGGTGTGGAGCATAAACTCGTTATCAGTAATTCAGGGATGGATGAGGGCGCATTTGTGTCCACCCGGCTGGCGAAACTATGAGAAGTCAACTCAACCGTTGGACATTACTTAATCATGTTTTGTGTTACCTGCCATCCTGCATCTATAGCCTTTTGATGTGATGTGGCATAAGGACCGATGGAAGCAACTTGAGCCTGCGTCCTGGGGAAGTGAATGCAAATATGCCCTGGGAAGTTATTGGTGGTGTTATGTTCCACACCATGCGGATTGGCGAAGGTAGACGCCATGTAAACTCGCCCATCACTGAATACTACCCAAACAGGTTTGGGCGTCCATGTATACTTCCCGCCAAAAATCTGAAGCATGATTGACGTATCCGCCGCCGTGGAAGGTTCGCTTTCAGCATGGTTTCCGAAGCTGAACATATTAACCTTCCAGCTTAGGCCTGTGCTGTAGTCATACACCGTAGCGTCGGGATATTTCTTCGCATGTGCCCGGATTTCCGTATACCAGTTGGCATACCGGACCTGGGATGGCTTAGGGGCAGTAATCAAAACCGGAGCGGTAGGCTTGGGGGTAGCAGCAGCGCCAGGTACCGTCGGTGCAGGCTTGGCAGTGGAATTGTTCATCAAGGACAACGTTTTGTCACCGGCAACACCGTCTGAAGGAAGGCCATTGTTCGCCTGGAAAGCCTTGAGGGCCAAGTAGGTATTGCTGCCGAATATGCCATCTGCCCTATCACTTAAGTATCCGAGGTCTATCAGATTCTCCTGCATAATCCTGACCGTATCATTTTTATCACCTTGCCTGAGAATGGTGGGCATAGGCGACGTGGCGGCGGCAGGAGCGGCGGTAGCAGCCGTGGAATACAGCATGCTTAATGTGGCAGCGCCTGCTACACCGTCCGCCTTCAGGCCATTTATCTCCTGGAATGCCTTAACAGCTTCTGCTGTCATACCGCCGAAGTTGCTATCTGCTTCACCCGAAAGGTAGCCAAGCTGAATAAGCCGCTGCTGTAAGGCTCTCACTTCATTCCCTGAGTCGCCTTGCCTTAGCGTACTGAGCGCCGGAGTCGGCGTAGGCACGGGGGTGGGCGTAGGTATAAACAGGGAACCCGGTATAGCACTTTCACTATAGAGCGCCTTCTGGGTCTCATAGCCTGCAATGCCATCCGCTTTCAGCCCATTGTTTTTTTGAAATGCCCGTACAGCGTCCCGGTCAGCCGCTTTGTAATCGCTATCCAATTTGGATGTGTAGTAGCCCAGTTCTGTAAGACGCTTCTGCAGGTTCAATACAACAGCGCCCCTGGTACCCATCTGAATCACGATGGCGTTTTCTTCCGTGAGAGGTGTAGTAGCGGGAACGGGCGCAACCTCTCCCTCTGCCGGCAATGCCGCATTGGAGAACAATACGTTTTGCGTGCTGGCTCCCGCCACACCATCCTGGGTCAAGCCGTGGCGTTTCTGAAAAGCAATCAATGCCTCAGCACTGGCGCGGCCAAACTTGCCATCCGCAGAACCCTTTAAATAACCCAGTTCTTTCAGACGTCTTTGTACTGTTTTTGCCGCCTCACCCTGGTCCCCCTGACGGACAGTAGTCCCCGGTGCGGCGATGGCGTCGCTAGGAGCAGGTGTAGGTGTAAATACCGCATTTTGGGGCAGGGCATCGGTACCGAATATCTTGGTGCGTGTGGAACTTCCCGCCAGACCATCAGCCGTCAGCCCGTTCATTTTCTGAAAAGATTTCACTGCCGATATGGTGGCCTTATCGTAAACGGCACTTAGTATGCCCGTATAATAGCCCATGGAGCGGAGCCGGTCCTGCAGCTCATACACAGCATCGCCTGTATTTCCTTCCCGCATAGTCGCGCCGGGCAGAGGCGATAAAGTCATAACCTTGACTGATTTCCCATTGGCATTCTTGGTCTTGCTATCATAAATCAACGTCTGAAAAATGGCATCCGCTATGCCTGTTTCAGACAAACCATTCATTCTTTGACAGTTCTTTACCGCCGTTTCTGTTTTGCCTCCAAATTCCCCATCCGCTGTGTCATCAAGGTAATTGAGTTCTATCAAGGCCTGCTGCAATGCTTTGACCTCTTGCCCGGTTGAACCCCTGCCTAAAGTACTGTAGGCGCTGTTGGCATCCACCGATTGTGATGTAGGCGCAGGTGTAGCAAGCGTGCGTACATTTACATATTCAGCCATCATATAGCCGCCGATGCCATTGTAACGCACCTTCAGATATTCTCCACGCTCCCCTTCCACAGTAATCTCGACACCTGATTCCAGCCGCTCCAGCACGACAGAGGTGGAAGAGGGAGATCTGCGCAGATTCACCTTATCACTGGTTGTTGTCTGATATGGAAAATCTGTTACCGTGCTCCCGGAAGAGGGGCTTTCGGGCTTGGAGGCCGCCGCAGGTGCCTCTGCCGCTGATGCTGAGCCTATATACTGTTTCAAGATATAACCGGTGCGGTTATTGTAAGACACCTTATAATAACTTCCGGACTCCCCCAGTACCGATAGACTTTCACCCTGTTCCAGCCTTTCCAGCACAACAGAATCACTGCGAGGACTACGGCGCATATTGACTTTTTCATTGGTGGTATCGGAATATGGATATGTGGAAGCATGGGCTAGAGAGGAATATAGATTCACCAATAGCAGGATAACCAGAAAAAGGGCAGCCTGTTTCCGAAGTACAGTTTTCCTGTAGTTCCTGCGCATGAACAAACCTCCGCTCAACTGTTACGTCAGCTTGCTCATTCTATTACAAAATAGTTTCAAAATCAAGTGTGAGCTTTAACATTCAAACAATGTTTACAATTTACCAAATTTATTCCATCTTCCAACCGTCACAATTGGGAGTGCTTTTTATACCCCAAACACGGTGTCTGATCATGTGATTGGTCGAATAACATTTTGAATAACAACAAGCAAAACGGCTACCGGTAACAGTATATAGATTCATGTGCAAGCTGCTGTAATTAGTCTTGGTCGTCCCCGTATTTTTCTCTGATATGCTCCAGACCCATTTCGAAAATTTGCTTGATATGCTCATCCACCAGGGAATAGAATACAACCTTGCCTTCCCGGCGGTTTTTTACAAGGTGCTCTTGCCTGAGCAGGCGAAGCTGATGGGAAATGGCGGATTTGGTCATGCCCAGCAAAACCGCCAGGTCGCAAACGCACATCTCGCTTTCATCTAGTGCCCAAATGATTTTGGACCTGGTGCTGTCACCCAATATCTTAAAAAAATCGGACAGGTCATACAACTCATTTTCATCAGGCATTTTCTTTCTGACAGCTTCAACGATTTCGGCGTGGATCACATCGCAATCAAAACTCGTATCTTCCCTTTTCATACGGATCGCCTCCATTGCGGTATATGTTTATTGCGGTAAAGCTGACAAAGCGGCAGTTGCGCATTGTCACGGGATAATCTCCGGCAGGGATATTTCGCAGAACCCGTTTGCCCATGATTATTTTATCATAAAACTGGCACTTTTTAAATATTTCATTGGCATTTCCCGAAACAAGCCAAGCTTGACACGTTAAAGAAAACTTTTTCAAGAATGGAACTAAAAAAATTCTGAAAAGCGCTTGACAGTTGAGCGCGTATTCAACTATAATAAAATTACGGTTGATCAATTGATCAACACTTATCATCATAAAAGCCCGGCATTCTCAAATAAAAGACAGGAGGCTATCACATGAAAAAAACCTTTAGGCTGGATGGGCTGGACTGTGCAAACTGCGCCGCGAAGATCGAAAACGCGGTAAAAGGGGTGGAGGGTGTCACTTCAGCTTCCGTCAACTTTTTGACCACAAAAATGGTCATTGAGGGAGACGAAACAAAATTTGATGATATCGTCAAAGCTGCAAATGATATCATCAAGCGGCTGGAGCCGGATGTTGTTGTAAAGAAGGTCTAGGCCATGAAGCTTACTTCAAACCAGAAGCGGCTGCTGAAAACCATCATTGGCGCGGCAGTATACGCCTTGGCCATTTTGTATGAATCGGGCAGCGCCATCGTTACTCTGGCACTGTTTCTCGCAGCATTTGCTATCATAGGCGGCGATGTCCTTCTAAAGGCTGTAAAGAATATCTCGCGCGGGCAGGTATTTGACGAAAACTTTCTGATGAGCATTGCCACCATCGGTGCCTTTACCATCGGTGATTATTCCGAAGGCGTAGCCGTTATGCTGTTTTATCAGGTTGGCGAACTTTTCCAGAGCTACGCTGTGGATAAATCCCGCAGATCCATTGTCAGCCTGATGGATATCCGTCCGGACTATGCCAATGTGCAGCGTGGCGATCAGCTTGACCGGGTTGACCCCGACGAAGTAAAAATCGATGACGTGATCGTCATCAAGGCTGGCGAAAAGATTCCGTTGGATGCCGTGGTGATTGAAGGGAATTCTATGGTGGATACCTCCGCGCTCACCGGCGAATCGGTTCCAAGGGAGGTTGCCCCCGGCGACAATCTCCTCAGCGGCTGCATCAATATCAACGGCTTGCTAACCGCACGGGTAAGCAAGGAATATGGCGAGTCTACCGTCAGCAAGATTCTTGACCTTGTAGAAAATGCGGGCAGCAAAAAGTCCAACTCCGAAAACTTTATTACAAAATTCGCGCGTTATTATACGCCGGGCGTTGTGGTTGTGGCTGCGTTTCTGGCTATTATTCCGCCGCTGATACTGCCTGGCGCATCCTTTAGCGACTGGCTGTACCGGGCACTGGTATTCCTGGTCATCTCCTGCCCTTGCGCCCTTGTCATCTCCATTCCGCTGAGCTTCTTTGGCGGAATCGGCGGGGCCTCCAGAAATGGCATCCTGGTCAAAGGGGGCAACTATCTGGAAGCCTTGGCCCAAACTGAGATCGTCGTATTCGATAAAACCGGCACGCTGACCAAAGGCGTATTCAAAGTACAGGAAATCGTACCTGAAGGCATATCTGGGGAAGACCTTCTGGAAATGACGGCATATGCTGAAAACTATTCCAACCATCCCATATCCCTCTCCCTCAAGCAGGCCTACGGCAAGGAAATAGACAACAGCCGTATTGAAACCGTTGAGGAAGTCTCCGGCCATGGTGTTGTTGCCAGGCTGGACGGAAAAACCGTGGCTGCCGGTAACGCAAAGCTGATGCGCAAGCTTGAGATCCCCTTTGAAGAAGCGCAGGGCGTTGTGGGAACGGTAGTGTATGTCGCCATTGACAATACGTACCACGGTCACATTGTGATTGCGGATGAGGTCAAGGAAGATGCCGCAAAGGCCATCAGCGACCTGAAGGAGTCCAGGGTTAAGCAGCTCGTTATGCTTACCGGCGACGCCAAGATCATTGGCGAGAAGGTGGCGTCCCGGCTGGGCATGGACCAAGTATACACCGAGCTTTTGCCCGCCGACAAGGTGCAGAAGGTAGAGGAACTCTTCGCGGCCAAATCGTTCAAAGGCAAGCTTGCCTTTGTGGGAGACGGCATCAATGACGCGCCTGTTCTGGCCAGAGCCGATATCGGCATTGCCATGGGAGGGCTGGGTTCCGATGCCGCCATTGAAGCAGCGGATGTGGTTATCATGACGGATGAACCTTCTAAGATTGCAACTGCCATGAAGCTTTCCAAGAAAACCCTTGGCATCGTGAAACAAAACATCACCCTGGCCCTGGCAGTCAAAGCGGTGGTTCTTGTTCTGGGTGCATTCGGCATCGCTTCCATGTGGGCGGCCGTGTTCGCGGATGTAGGCGTTGCGGTATTGGCGATCTTGAATGCGGCCAGAGTGCTGCGTATCAAAAAGCTTAAGTGATCAGGTTAATGCCAGGCGTGGATTTCTGCGCCTGGCTTAGTCTGTTTGGGAAGGGATTACGGTGAAGAAGGATCATAATATCCTGGTTGTGGATGATGAAACGATGGTCACAGAATTTTTGCATGCATACCTGACCAAGAGTGGATACACAGTTTTCACGGCCAACAGAGGAACTGATGCGCTGGCATTATTCAAAAAGCACAGCATTTCACTTGTGCTGCTGGACCTGATGCTTCCCGATATTACCGGAGAGGAAGTGTGTAAAACGATCCGCAGCATGTCCAGGACGCCGATTATCATGCTGACCGCAAAGGTTCAGGAATCTGATATGCTGGAAGGCCTGCGTATCGGTGCTGACGATTACCTGCAAAAGCCTTTTAGCCCAAGGATCGTTGTGGCAAAGGTGGAAGCTGTCCTGCGCCGGGTTGAGTGTGACGAATTGACAGGCATGCCTATTTCGTTCAACAACGATGATCTGATGATTGATTATCGGTGCGGCATAGTGAAAAGGCAAGGCAATGTGATTAATCTGACTCCAACGGAATACAAGCTGCTCAGCACCATGGCTAAATCACCCAACCGCGTATTCACAAGGGATCAATTGATATCCTATGCGCTGGATGACGCATTTGACGGGGTTGACAGAAGCATAGATACATACATCAAGGGATTGCGTGTAAAAATCGAACCCGACCGGAAAAATCCCCGGTATATCGTCACAGTACACGGTATCGGCTATAGATTTCAAACCATTGAGTGATTTGGCATGAAAACATTAAAACGCAAGCTGATTGTTTCATACGTATTCGTAGCGCTGATGATTGTCGTTGCACTCAGCGTTCTTTTCAATTTATCCATTGACAAGATCTTTGAACAGTATGCGATTATGCGGCAAAAACAGCAGGTAAAAGAAATTATTGCACAGATCGACCAGCAGTTCATTGAGGGCAGCGGACTTTATGACTTATCGGGGCTGGAGGTCATTGCAAACGCAGCGCTGCAAAACGGAATTATGGTGCATGTCCGTACCAACAACAATGAAATTGACTGGGATATCCGTCAGCACAAATATCAGGAATGTCAAATCCTTTTACAGCATGCAGCAATAAATATGCACAGCCGTTACCCGAATTTTCAAGGCGGATATACGGAAGATACATATGACCTGAAATACATGGGAAATCTGGCAGGGTACCTTACCATCGGATATTATGGCCCATATTCCTTGGGACAGAATGAGCTGCAACTGATGGGCATGCTCAACAAGACGCTTATCCTGCTGGGCTTTATTTTTCTGGTAGTTGCTGTGTTCCTGGGTATTGTAATGGCAAAGCGTATATCCGCTCCCATCACGAGCGTGATCGATACATCAAAAAAGATTGCGGACGGAAACTACGGGATCAAATCCGGACTATCCGCCACCACACAGGAGACCGCAGACCTGATTGCGTCAATCAATGAAATGTCGCAGGCCTTGGCAAAAAAGGAACTGCAAAAAAGGCAAATCACCGCTGATGTGGCGCATGAGCTCCGAACGCCATTGTTCAATCTTCAGGGAAACATGGAAGCCATGATCGACAATGTGCTGGAGCCAACAGAACAGCGGCTTCAAAAGTGCCATGATGAAATACTGCGGCTCTCGAAAATCGTGGAACAGTTGCAGGACTTGAACCTCATGGAGAGCGGGCATTCCGACTTGAAAAAAGATTGTTTTGACTTTGCAGAGTTATGTGAGTCCCTTTTCTCAGATTTCGAGACAGCAATAAAGGCAAAGGATATCCGGCTGCACAAAAAAATTCAGGTTCCGGCTCCTGTGTATGGAGATGTATATCGCATTAAGCAATGCATGACAAACCTGATTTCCAACGCCATCAACTACTCGCCCGCAGGCGGTATCGTTACGGTTGAATACGAAAAGACGTTGCAGGGAGCGGTCCTGCGCGTGCGTGATAATGGTATTGGCATCCCGCCGGATGATCTGCCAAACATTTTTGAGCGGTTTTACCGTACTGATAAATCCCGGAATCATGCAAACGGAAGCATGGGCCTTGGGCTTTCAATCACAAAAGCAATTGTGGAAGCCCATGGCGGTACGGTCTTGGCTGAAAGCAAGCTTGGGTCAGGATCAGTTTTCAGTATCACCTTACCTGGAAGATTATAAATCATAATCCTTAATTTTCTACATCCGCTATCGAATGGTTCATGTATGAAAGAGAGGCTCCGCAAGCAGTCCCTCCCATCCCCTGAATATAAGTGAAATGCCGCAAGGCAATGACTGTATCGGGCATGTTTCGCAATGCCGGTACAGTCATTTTTTATAGTCATAAAATCACCATATATAATCCCTATAATACGCCTATAACGCATTGCCTAATTCAGCAGGGAGGCATACCGGTTGAACAGCAATCATGAACATGAAGAAAGAAACACGGAGAATTTAGTGGACAAGCCGAATGATACGGGCATCACCCCCCCGGCGGAGAACGAATCTGCTGTCTCGGATTTGATGCACATCCTGGGGTTTGGAAAGAGGAAAGGCGCTGCAAAGAAAACAGCGCCTGCATCCTCTGTCCATGATGATAAACAATTACCCGTGGATTCAGCCCAACCCCTCCCCCCGGTAGAGGCCACAGCACCTCCAGCCGGCGATGTAGCAGATGGTTCTGATAATAGCCTTATAACAACCGGACTATCAACAGATGCGGTCCCCGGCACTGCATCATTCGATTCTGATGCTTCTTTACCAACACCAATGGTCCCGGCACAAAGGAAACGCATATCAAAGAAAGTCGTATTGATTGCAGCGCTTATGACTGTATTTGGCGCGGGCTTTGTTTTTGCGCTGCCTTACCTTAACGAGCCTACTCCTCCCAGCGAGGATGTAGTCGCATCCTATTATGGGAAGTACATTACTGTTGATGAACTGAAGAAGGTCATCGTTCTTGAGCAAGCAAAGGAAAGCGAGCACGCATACTGCGAAAAGCACGGCTACGATCATTCAAAGTGTGACCCCACTGAAGCATGTGAGGCGCATCCAATTGATACGCTTGAAGGATACCGGCAGATGGTCACCAACTTTGCCGTCGAGCAGATTATCCAGGAATGGGCGTCGGCACAAGGGATCACCCAGCGTGAGGATGTTCAGCATGGCTTGAAAGACATGGTGGAGAATGCAAGCGTGAACCAGCTGCTTGATCAATTGCATGCGACAGAGATCACACCGGAGTCCATATCAAGCTGGGAGGTTCAGCAATACTACGATGATAACCTGGACACATATACCGGAAAGGCGCTCTCTGAGGTGGAAGATGAAATCAGGCAGATTTTAGTCTCACAAAAGGATGCGGATTTCTTTACGCAATACATAGAGGAACTCAAGCAAACAGCCGGTTTGCAGGTGGACCTTGATATTCTCAAGGTGTCGGAGCCTACGGAAACTGAGATTACCGCTTACTACAATGAAAACATCGATCTTCTTACAATTCCCGAAACCGCCCAGGTATTGGAAATCAAAATAACTTCCGGCGATGTTCAAAGCTTGGGAACAGAAGCGATCCGGAAAATACGGTCCGGCGAAAGCTTCGAAAGCGTAGCTGCCGCTTATGATCCGGATGGGAAGGCCGGAGAACTTACTGTAGCAAAGGGGGCTGGAGATGATGCGATATCGGCAGTCGTATGGAGCATGCAGCCCGGCGATATCAGCGATCCCATCGCCAATGCGGATCAGTCGGTCAGCATCCTTAAGCTGGCCGGTGTAACAGATGCGGGTACCCGTCCTCTTTCTGAAGTGAAGTCTTATATCCGTCTCATTCTGCTTCAGGAGAATATGGACAGTGAATATGCATTGCGCAAGGACGAGGCGCTATTCACCGTTCACGGCAGGCGCTATACCCTCGGTGAGTTTTATACGGAATTCAAGGAGCTTTCCCCGGAATATCAGTCACAGTTCCTGACGTATGAGCAAAAACAGCAGTTGGCTGAGCAATTGATCGTAAAAGAGCTTTTGCTTGAGAAAACCGGGGACAGCAGCACAAACGAGGCGGATGAACACCGGATGGAAGAACTAAAAATTCAATATCTGGCACAAATCCTTCACCAGCAGGAGGTGGATGAAAAGCTGACCGCTCCAACGGAAGAAGAAATGCAAAAGTTCTATAACGAGAATAAGAAAAGCCTTGCCATTCCCGCCAGCGTTCAAATCAGCTTGATCTGGATAGATCAGGGCGCAAACGGTGAGAAAACGGAGCAGGCAAAGAAAAAGGCAGAGGAAGCCTTGGCACTTCTTAAGAGCGGGACAGACTTCGCAGAGGTAGCCAAACAGTATTCGGAAGACAGTTCTGCTCCGATTGGCGGCGAAATAGCCGGTGCATTTGATCAGAGTCATCTTCCGCCGGAATTAGGGACGGCAATATTCACGCTGAAACCTGGTGAGAACACCGGTATCCTTGATTATGACTATGGCTATTTCATCATTAAAGTACTCCAAAGAGCAGAAGAACGCCAAATGACATACGAGGAATCGGCTGGTGAGATTCAGGCGTATCTCAGTGACGAAAAGCATCATCAGGCCGAATCCCAAATGGAACAGCTCTTGTTGGAAAATGCGGATTTCACCATTTATGATAAAACGCTGCGCAGGCTTCTTGAGCAGCAAAATCGGTAAGCGGCATAAAGGAGGCAACGGACTTCATGAATAGGCCCGGAACAAAAAAGCTTTGGTGGTTTGGTGCATGTGGGATTCGGACGATTGCTTACGCGTTCAAAAAGATGCCGGAGGGTGGGCTGCCGGTACCGCCCGACACGCCGCCGGATATAGCAAGCAGCCTCTCCTTCGGGCCGAATACTGGTGAATAGGGGTGCTATTATGAAAAGAAAAGAAAAGACGGTTTTGATCTCCATCTTTGCAAACATCATTTTGATCGCTTTGCGCTTTTTCCTGGCAGATATCTCAGGGAGCATTGGCCTTTCGGCAAACGCATGGCATTCATTCACCGATGTATTTGTTTCTTCTGTTGTTTTTTTGGGGCTTTTGCTGACCAGGCTTGGCGCAAAAAAGTTCAAGTCGTCCGTAGGGAAAGCTGAACATGTGCTGGCCATTTTCGTATCCGTCTTCATTTTCTACATGGGTGTTGAAATTCTGTCTGATGCGCTGGGCGGTGAGGCGACAGAGCTAAGATATGTACCGTTTGTGGCAGCCGGAGCCTTTGTTGGGATCATCATCAACTACTTTATGGCGCGCTATAAGATATATGTCGGCGAACAGACAGGCTCGGAAAGCCTGATTGCCGATGGGTATCATTCCAAAATGGATATGTACTGTTCCATTGCTGTACTCATAGGCCTGCTAGGTTCCCTGTTTGGCATGCCCAGTCTGGATAAGATTTCCGCCATCATTGCCATGGTACTTTTAATGGTGGCAGCTTATGAAATTTTTACATCAAATTTCATGGCGCTGCGTCATCCCCAGCGTCAAACCAATGATGCAAATCATGTCCACCATCACCATCATTCCTTCCGTGGAAACAAGAAAATGTACATTGGCATGGGTGCTATTTTGCTTAGTGCTTACCTGCTGTCCGGTATCTATTTTGTCAGATGGGACGAGGTAGGCATCGTGCGGAGATTCGGTTCCATAGTGAATGACAATGCCGCACCGGGAATCCATTACCGTCTGCCTGCCCCGTTTGAGCAGGTTACACTGGTCAGAAAAGATAATGTTCGAAAAGTCGAGACCGGGCTGCAAGAGCTTTTGACTGGCGACACGAACCTGATTAATGTGAACATGTCGGTTCATTACAAGGTCAGCAGCGCAAGCGATTATTTGTTGAATGTCAGCGACACTGAAACGCTGATTAGCGCAAGTGCAACTACCAGCATACGTGAGATAGTCGGCCAAAGCAATATCGATTACCTGCTGACCGAAGGCAAGGCATTGGTGGAACAGCAGGCGCAGGCGTCGCTGCAGAGTACAATGGACCGGAACAAAACCGGCATCCGTATCGTAGGCGTGCAGCTTGTGGCTGTTTCCCCGCCCAATAGTGTTGTCGCCAGCTTTCAGGACCTGGCCAGCGCAAGGCAGGATAAAGTCATTTACGTAAATGAGGCTATGCGCTATCAGAACACCGTTATTCCCCAGGCGAATGCCAATGCGTATAAATTGATTTCTGAGGCCGAGGCATATAGGGACCAGAAGATCAAAACAGCGGAAGGGGACGCTGCCCTGTTCGTCCAAAAACTGGCCGCATATTCTTCTTTTTCGGCTGTAACAAGGTTCAGGCTCTATATGGAATCGATGGATCAGCTGTTGCCTGATGCCAAGAAAATATTGCTGGGGGCCAATGTGAAAATAGACAACGCGGAGCTCTGGATAGCCAATAACATGACTGGAGGAAATGAGTAATGGGTAAAGCAGTATCCACCGCCGCTGATCACAAACCGGGTAAAAAGGTAATTCTGGGAGTCCTGTTGACTGCTATCCTGCTGTTCTTAAGCCTGATTCTCTATACGGTCGATGTTACGGAGTATGCTGTTGTCACGCAATTTGGAAACCCTGTGGCTGCTGTTGACCGGCCGGGACTCAAGCTCAAGCTTCCTGATCCGATTCAATCCGTACAGAGGATGGACAAGCGCATACAGGTATATCAAACTGATTCCATAAATCTCTTAACGCTCGATAAAAAAAGTGTCGCCATCGACTATTATGGCACATGGAAGATTGTAGACCCTATCCTTTTTATGAAAACAGTCAAGGACAAAATTGGCGCAGAGGCAAGGCTTCTGGATGTGTTCTCCTCCAGCCTGGGTGTTCAACTGGGCAAGTACAATCTGGACCAGCTTGTGAATATCGATACCGAAAAGCTACAGCTTGGCACCATGATGCAGGAAACCGTTTCTTACGCCAAAGAGCGTGCGGCTGAATATGGCATCGAGGTTGTCGATACGCAAATCCGCATTCTTAACTTTCCTGAGGCAAACAAGCAGAGCGTGTATGACCGCATGAAGGCCGAGCGTGAACAAATGGCACAGAAATACCGGTCTGAAGGCAGCGAGGAGGCATCCAAAATCCGCTCGGATGCCAATAAGGAGCAGCAGATCATATTATCGGAGGCCAACAAGCAGGCACAGCAGGTCAAGGGCGAGGGTGACGCACAGGCTATTCGTATCTACGGGGAAGCCTTCCAAAAAGACCCGGAATTCTACAAATTCATTCGTACCCTTGAAACATACGAAAAGACAATTGATGAAAACACTACGCTTATTTTGCCCTCTACCGCAGAAATCCTCAAGTATCTGAGCGGCAACAGCACTGGGTATTAAGAAGGAGCGGTGTATCCATGAGTGATGAATTCAATAACTCTCCCGGTTTGGAAAAAAATCCCGACCTCGTTGACAAGAAAAAGAAGTTCAGAGCAAAGGGGATAAAGCTGCCTCCTCAATTCAAACCCAGCCAAGTGCTGGCAAGATTAAGAGCCATCCGCATCCCCTCTACGACCAAGGATGGCTCGGCTGTCAGCGATATTAAAAAGGCGTTCAGCCATCTGAACCCTAAAAAAGTTTTCATATCTCTGCTGCTGGGGATCTTAGGCATTTATCTGCTCACAGGCATATACATCGTAAATCCGGGTGAGCAGGCTGTAATCAGGCGGTTTGGGGCAGTTTTGCCGCAAACCATCAGCGAAGGCATTCATTACAGGCTTCCCTATCCCATTGACAAAGTACAAAAGGTTAGCGTATCGGAAGTTCGCCGGGCGGACATCGGTATGAGCCTACCGGATCACATCCATCAGGGTGATGATACCCCTCAAGACATACAGCTGCTCACAGGGGATGAAAACATCATCACCTCCCAGGCTATTGTCCACTACAAGGTGAAGGATGCCGCCCAATTTCTATACAATGTGAATGGAAATAGCGAGCAGTTGGTGCGCTATAGCGTTGAGGCATCCCTTGTTAAGCTGATGGCCAATATGGCTGTTGATGATATATTAAGCACCGGAAAAATTCAGGCCCAGAGTTCGATCCTGCAAAATACCCAGGAGATGCTGGACCTGTACGGAGCCGGTATACAAATCACTGCCTTCAATATTCAAGCCATTACGCCGCCAGGTATTGTTGCTTCGGCATTTCTGGATGTGACTACAGCAAAGGAAGAGAAAGAAAAGGTCATCAACGAAGCAAACGGTTATTACAATACTACGATCCCCAAGGCACGTGCGGAAGCCAACAATATCGTTTCTCAGGCAGAAGCCTATAAAACCGAACAGATCAATGCCGCTACCGGCGAAGCGGAGAGGTTTTTGAACATGCTGCAGGAGTATCAAAAAAACAGCAGGATATATACGGAGGATACCACCAAATACCGCCTGCTGCTGGAGACGTTTGAGAAAATTCTCCCCAAGGTCAAAAAGTACATTGTCGACTCCAGCGATGGCAGCGTAGATATCAAAATGTTTGATCCCAGTGTCGCCAGCGGCTTGGCCGGTAATTAATCGGACGGCAGGGCAGTAACCCAAATCAATGCAGGGGTTGCCCTGCCGCCCCCAAAGCACGGGATTGGCCATCAAGTACGAGAGCTTGGGAAGTCAATAAGGGCGTCCGTGCTGGGTATGGTCCGTTTGAAGCTTTCCCGTGTTCGTCACGGATATATAGTCCATATTTCTATGCACTGAGAGGAGGCGCTAATGCTTAAGTTTTGTCGGATGGCTGCTCTGATTTCAGCCATTGCCCTGTTCCTCATCTGCCTGCCCACCCTGGCGGAGGGGGAATTGGCTTTTGTTGACCTGCCGCAGGAAATCCGCCCAGGGAAGCTGATCATGATCAGCTTCACAGCTACGCTTCCTGATAATGTAGATATCTCCCTGGTGGATGAATCGGGTACTGCGACGATGCTATATAAAGACTTCCCAGCAAAAGCCGGGAAAAACAATTTCGCCTTCGGGGGAATGTCGGATAACACCGCCTTCCCGCCCGGTGTTTATAAACTGCAGGCTGTGGCATCCGATAGCAGCGCCTCGGCGGATTTGACAATTGGACTTGAAAGTCCTGTAGTCATAAACGTCATCCCCAGTGATATACAGATTGTTCCGGGAGTACCATGGTATATAAGTGTGGAGACAAACATGCAAGGCATACTAACTGTACTTCTGGATAACCAGAACATTATATATGAAGGAACAGTGAATGCCGGAGTAAATGAAATCCCCTGGGATGGCACGGTAACCGGCATGGCACCTCCCCCGGGAGACTATTCGCTCGTAGTACAGCTTAAGGACAGTACAGGCTATCTATCCAATGCACATTTCATCACCGTTACGCTGACGGATGCAACGCTTGGGGCCGAAAGCATGCCCGAAGATTCCATAAGCTTATCCCAGGATATTACAAACCCGCCTGAAGAAGTCATGAGCCTATCCGAAGAACCGGCAAGTTCGCAGGAAGTAACCGCAAAGCCGGACGGCACGGCTGCAGCTCCCGTTGAATTCAGCCCTTATCCTTCCAACGGTGAACTGAATTATTGGACGCTGCCGATGGACATCACCAATGAGGCGGCTATCTGGGAAGTGATGATGCAGCCTATTACCGTCTTGGACGGCAATCAGAAATCATCCTATAAGCTTCGTGCCAGCCCAGAAGATGATGCCGAAGCTGTAGGAGAGATCACCTATTTTTCCCAGGGTGTGCGTGTGCTGGAAACCCTGGATAACGGCTGGAGCCTGATCGAAGCATATTCCAGTTCCTTCCATAACAGCACCGTCAAGGTATATGGCGAAATGGTTCAGGGTTATGTAAAGACCGGCCTCTTGCAAACCAAAAAACCGTCTCAAAAGATGGGGCTTATCATTGACAAGCTCACGCAGCGGATGTACGTTTTCAAGGATGGAAAACTGTATACGGAGCTTCTGATTTCCACAGGCTTGGTGGAAGACCCCAATAAGCTATACACCGAAACCCAGGCGGGAGACTACATTCTTGTCAGCAAAGTCGGCCTATTCATGTCCGATAATCTGCGTTGTGATATGGCCATCCGATTCAATAGCGGCAACCTGATCCATGAGGTGCCTCATACCCTTCGGGCTGATGGAAGCCGTTACTACGACAAAACGGAAGCCAAGCTGGGATATAAGGCCAGCCATGGCTGCGTCCGCATCCAGCGCAAAAAAAGCCCTGAGGGCGTGAATATGCAGTGGATCTGGAACAATTATGAGAAGAACACACGGGTCCTCATATGGGAAGATTATAAGGGAAGGCAGATACCTATTCCCGACGCGGACACGCCTATATACTATAACCCCGATGGTGGCTCCTACTATCATCGTGTCGCCAACTGCCTGGATGTGAGAGAGAAATTCTTGCCGCTTACCCCCTTCAATTATGGTCAGCTGGAAGAAAGCGCCTTTGCCTCTCTCACCCGCTGCGCCGCCTGTGCGCCGCCCATGCGGGAAAGCGAACTGGTAGCCATCAACGCGGCATACGCGGAGTAAGAGAGAATATAACTGGATGTGCTATGGAGACGGGGTACCGTTTTCATGGCACTATCATTGTATCGGACAAAGGAATACAGATGGCATTCCGGCATCAAGACACCAGTTGCGAGAATATGGGGGAAGAATGTGACTCAAGTTCTTTCTATTAATATAGTAGGCTTCACTATATATGCAGGATACAATTGCTGGATGCATTGCCCACATGACGGCCGCGTCTCCAGTGAATCAATTAATATAAGTACAAGCCCACAAAAGATGACGCCTGAATGAATTTACCGGTATGGGATCATACACAAAAAGCTATGTATGACAGCCCACAGGCTGATATAACCATATACTTTGCTTGTACTTCTGTGAATTACTTTGTACAGCGCACGATGTGACTGTTATCAACTGTCTTTAATACAATAACATACGAGCCTGACAAGTAGCTGAAAGCTATATGTCAGGCTCTTTCTTTGCTTTCGGTTGGCTTGTCATGCTCCAAAAGGAGCTTGGCAATGAAGGTAAGGTATGAATTTGTTACTGGAGAAAAAACGGAATTTGATGTGAGTGAGGAATTAGGCGCGGAGATTACGGTCATAGAGAAATCTGAAAATCGAAGGGAACGAATTGAAACTCGGCGGCATCACTCTTTGAATCATATGGATTATGAAGGTGCGATATTTGCCGACAATATAGACATAGGCAACGATGTAGAGAAAAATCTTGACCATGCATTGCTTCATAATGCTATGGACCATTTATTGCCCCATCAGAAAGATTTGGTTTTTAAGGTATTCTATGAAGGTGAAACCATAGAGAGCATTGCCAGGAAAGAAGGCGTATCTGGCCAGGCCATTAGTAATCGGCTTGCTAAAGCTCTTGCAAAAATGAAAAAGAGATTTGCTGTAAAGGAATAAGGTTGGTATGTAAGAGAATCTTCATTATATATGTTCCTTCCGTCATCCTAAACAAGGAGGGCATTTTACAGCGCTTACTATCATGATGTTTCCCTCTACATGCAACAAGCTGCCGTTTCCACAGGCAATATCAAGTATTTTTCCATGATCGGGAAGTACAACCATGTTCAATAGCTTCTTCTTAATTTATATATAATCTTCCATCAAAGGTACTATCGTAGATATCTACCCTTCTGTTATAACTATATATGGAACGCTTTTCATATTTATTCATGGAACCATTCATCCTTAGTGTTCTATAACCGCTGTATTTCATTCATGCTCTATTTAAATAGCAAATATCTGGCTACCGATTTTTTATAGTCCAAGTACTCCTGTGCAAATATCGTAGGCAGAAATTTTTCTTCTTCTATAATCTGAAGATGCAGTATCGTTATACAAAAGATCATGAACAATACCTGAACCGGATGGCAGAATGTCAATGTAAAGCCTATGTAGAATACATCGAAACCTAAAAAGGCGGGGTTCCGGCTGATACGATAAATGCCATGACGAATTAATTTAGTTTGTTGAGATGCATCCACGCCAGCACGCCAGCTACTTTTCATTGTAATCATGGCTGTTATAAAAATGCTTGTACCTATAAAGGAGATTACTAAACCCACATAGCGTATAGCCTCATTTTGAATCAACAGATACCGGTCATCAGTTTCAAAAAGAATAAGAGACTGAATTACAGCCATGGAAAAGGTGGCTAGTTTTAACATATGCTCGATTTTCACAGTTCGGGCTGGCTTAACACCCCGCCCCATCCGATCAGCAAAAATTCCTTTGCGGTGTAAAAATAGAGATTTTGTGAAATAGCTTCCATAAAATGAAAGTAAGGCAATAAGGCCCAATACGCTTATAATATCCATGAAATACCCCCTTGTTCACCAATATTGATAGATTACAGCAGCTTTTCAATAATTTTGTATATGGCAGCTTGCCGTGCCACTTTCTCTGTTCCTTCATTCGTTTATATGTCCAAGCCCCTGAAGTAGGATAGTCTTTATGTGATCATCAGCTAATGAGTAATATATCTTTTTCCCGGCCTTTCTAAAGGTAACCAAATTGGCATCCTTTAAAATTTTCAACTGGTGGGATACTGCTGACATCATCATATGAAGATGCGCAGCCAGATTGTATACGCATAACTCGCCATCCGACAATGTCCACAGTATTTGTATCCGAGAATGGCTTGACAATACCTTATATAGGCTACATAGACACATAATCTGTGATTTGTCGGGCAAATGCTTTACTACTGGTCCAGCCTCTATGAAACAACCACTATCATCCCGAGTGTCTGCCATTTTTTTATCCAATAAAATCACCTCAAGCGAATCTATAATACAGTTGATCAATCGATCAACTGTATTATAGTTGAATAGACACTCAATTGTCAAGTTCATATGTAGAGCTTTTTCAGTCCTCCTGCTGCCAAAGCTACTTAATGGCGCGCCATCTACTTTTCTTTTCACAAAATAATAAAATTGCATCTTCTTGCATACTTACGCACCCAATAGCTTTGCGAATACACAACATCTGAAGCGGTCAACCGTAATCGGCTTATTAGAATATTTGCAGATAATGAAAAAAATTTGCTGTAGGGGGGTTGGGATTGGCATTTCCCGTGGCTATATAGTGAGGGCATATATTTCGCCCTCGGAAAGCCGAGGTGAAAAGCCATACATCACAATGTCCGGATCAGTATTACAAAGGATATACCGAGAAACCCCATCTTTTCCTTCCAATCTCGCAAGATCAGCGCCAGGCTATGGAACTGGTTGTTCGGGAAACAACGGGTGGTGATCCTGGTCCCCGGAAACACCGTGGATACAGTGACCATTACGGAGATGGAAGGAGCACCAGCAGATGCTTGAGGAAGCGCCAATCCTGCCTGTACACGCCATACCATACCGGCATCAGGTGGAGGCCTTCCGGTTCGCACTAAAGATACTCGGCTTGAACGACGGCCTGCCGGGCGGCGGCGTTTCGCTCCTGATGGAAATGGGCACCGGAAAAAGCTTAACCTCCATCGCCATCACCGGCGCTCTGGCCCAGGCCGGGAAAATCAAGCGTGTCCTTATCGTGGCTCCGCTCTCCATCCTGGGCGTATGGCGGGAGGAATTCGGAAAATTCGCCGCCTATGACCATTGCCTGACAGTACTTTCCGGCACGGCCGCAAAGAAAGCGGACACGATCCGGCATATGAACGGCTCCGCCCTCCAGGTGCTGGTTGTCAATTATGAATCGGCGTGGAGGTTGGAGGCTGAGCTTCTCAAATGGTCGCCTGACTGCATCATCGCGGACGAGGGCCACAAAATCAAGACCCACGGAATCGCAGCCTCCAAGGCCATGCATCGCCTGGGCGCGAAGGCGAAATACCGACTCCTGCTTACCGGAACGGTCATCACCAACAAGGCCGTGGATGTATTCAGCCAGTACAAATTCGCCGACCCACGGGTATACGGGCAGAGCTTCTACGCATTCCGCAACAAGTTCTTCGACATGTGCGGGTACGGAAATTATACACCGGTGCTCAAGCGGTCCATGGAACCGGAGTTTATGAAGCTCCTGCACTCCATCGCCTTCCGGGCGACAAAGGCCGAATGCCTGGACCTGCCGGAAACCGTGGATATCATCCGGCATGTGGACCTGGAGCCTTCCGCCGCGAAGATTTATAAGGATTTGGTGCGGGACAGCTTCGCGGAGCTTGTATCGGGGACGGTGACTCCCACCAATGTGCTGACCAAGATGCTCAGGCTCTCGCAGCTTACCGGAGGCTTCCTGGGTGGGGATGCTTCCCCAAAGCCGCAGCAGGTCAGCAGCGTCAAGCTGGAAACCCTGGAGGATATCCTGGAAAGCACCCTGCAGGAGGGCCGCAAGCTGGTGGTCATTGCCCGGTTCATGCCTGAACTGGACGCCATATGCAAGCTCCTGGAAAAGAGGAAAATCAAGTATTCCCGCATATCGGGCGAGATCAAAAACCGGGACGAGCAGGTGGCGGCCTTCCAAACAAACCCCGAAACCATGGCCTTTGTGGGGCAGATAGCTACCGCTGGCATGGGCATCACCCTCACGGCCGCCAGCACCATGGTCTTTTATTCCCTGGACTATTCCATGTCCAATTTCGAGCAAACGAAGGCGCGCATCCACCGTGTGGGCCAGAAAAACGCATGCACCTATATCTATCTGCCCGCCAGAGGGACGGTGGACGAAAAAGTCCTCAAAGCCCTCAAGGACAAGGCCGATCTGGCCAAGGCCCTGGTGGACGATGCCCGCAGCGGCAAAAATCCCTTTACATGACTGGAGGCACCCATGGATACGGAACGCATATTTGAACTGGCGGACGAACTGAAAGCCCTCCGGGACCGCAAGCAGGCGCTGGAGGCGGAGCTTAAACAGGTCAACGCCGATATCGACAACGTGGATTGGCATTTATCCAACCTCATGGCGGAAACGGAAACGCAGAATTTCACCCGGGCCGGGACGATGTTCTGCCTCACCTCCACCACCCGCGCCTCCGCCGCGCCGGACCGCAAGGACGAGCTTTTCGACGCGCTGCGGTCTGAGGGTTTCGGCAGCATGGTGTACGAAACCGTCAACGCCAACTCCCTTTCGGCCTTCGTGAAGGAGCAGATGGCCGAAAATGGCGATGCCCTTCCCGATTGGCTGGACGGTCTGGTAAAGGTCTTTGAAAAGACCACCGTTGGCGTCCGCAAGGCTTTCAAATGAAAAAAACGGAGGGAACCATTATGAGTAAAAATGAACTCGCTGTCACCAACAGCTTTACGGCACTGGCCAATTTCGACCTGAACGCCGCCATGAACGAAGAACTCAACGGCCTGGACATGAGCTTTGACCGCATCAAGATTCCCGCTGCGGGCAGCACCATCTTCGAGGTGCCGGGGGAAGTGCTGGGGGAAACCGACGCCGTGAAGGAATTCACCGGCGTGATCCTTTACCATCATCCCCTGTATTCCTTCTACCGGGAGAAGTACACCGGCGGCAACAACCCGCCCGATTGCGGCAGCTATGACGGCGTGACCGGCACAGGGAATCCGGGCGGAATATGCAAAAACTGCCCGCTCAACCAGTTCGACAGCGGGGAGAACGGCGGCAAGGCCTGCAAGAACAAGCGCCGCGTCTTCCTCCTGCGGGAGAATGAAATCTTTCCCCTGATCCTGACGCTGCCCACCGGCTCCATGAAGGAATTCGGGCAGTACGTGAAGCGGCTGCTGGGCAAGGGCCGCAAATCCAATTCCGTGCTCACTCGCTTCTCCCTCAAAAAGGCTGTCAACGCCGGAGGCATCGCTTATTCCCAGGCACAGTTCGCTATGGAGCGTCCCCTGACCGACGAGGAATACGCGCTGATCAGCCGGATGAGCGAACAGGTCAAGTCATACAGCACCCACGTGGGCTATGAGGAAGAAGCCGAGGCGGAGCAGCATGCCATCGTTGACCCGGAAACCGGGGAGATCATCGAACCCCTCCGCTGATGCCCATACAGCCGCCGGAGACTGGCAGAGGATCAGCCTCCGGCGGCCAGGATTGGAGAAGTACAATGGATTATCGCTGCGTGACAGACCCGGCTGCGGTTAAAACATATCTTCAAGGCGCGCACACCGTCGCCTTCGACTTTGAAACATCCCCGCTCCCCAAGTACCGTGACGATCCCCGCGCCTCGCTGGATGCCAACAAGGCGCATATCGTGGGCGTGAGCTTCTCCGTGGCGGAAGGCTCCGCCATCTATGTTCCCCTGCGGCATCGTACCGGAATACTGTGCGACGCCATGGCAATGACCGGCCTCCTGATGGAATTCGCCGCGAATCACCATATCACCAAGGTGGCGCATAATCTGGCTTTCGAATCCATGTTCCTGTATGCCCAAGGCATCGTATTGCAGCCGCCCTGCTACGATACCCTGGCAGCCGCGCAGATGACCCTCAAAAGCAATACGGAATTCCGCAAGCTCTCCGACAGCGGTTTGAAAAAGCTCGCCACGGAACTGCTGGACGCGGAAATGCCAAGCTTCGGAGCGGTGACAGATGGGCGGCACTTTGACGAACTGGACCCGCAGGACGCGGAGACCATCCGCTACGCCTGCGCCGATTCCGACTACGCGCTGCGACTGTATCGCCTGATCAATGCCTGGTTTGACACCTTCCTGCCCAAACACCGGTTTATGGTGGAGCAGGTGGAATCCCCTACCTCCGTATACTGCGGACTTATGAAGCATAACGGCCTGCTCATGGACAGGCCCGCCATGCTGGCTCAGCAGGCCAAGGCGGAAGCCAAGCTGTCCGAACTCCGGGAGCAGATTACCTTTTTCATTGGGGACGTGGATATCGGAGCCAACGCCGGGACCCAGGCTTTCAGGGACTACCTGTTCAAAGACCTGGGCCTGCCGGTATTGAAAACCACGGAGAAGCTCAAGGAGGCGGCCGACGATTCAACCATGATCCTGCTTACGGAATGGTGCCGGGAGCACCGGCCCGAACTGGTCCCGCTGTTCGAACTGGTGCAGGAATACCGCAGGTGGAGCAAGACTATGACCACCTATATAACCGGATACCTCCAGCATATCAATACCGCCACCGGCAGGATACATCCCGACCTCATGCCCCTGGCCACGGAAACCGGGCGCTTTGCCTCCAGAAACCCCAACCTCCAAAACTGTCCCCGCAAGGATAATGACCCCATCGGCGTGCGCAGCTTCATCCTTGCGCCGGAAGGGAAGCTCCTGCTCTCCCTGGACTTTTCCCAGATAGAGCTACGGGTGGGCGCTTTCTACTGCCGGGATGAAAAGATGCTGGACACCTATCGTCAGAACGGGGATATCCATGCGCAGACAACCGCCGTGATTTACCGCATTCCCTTTGAGGAAGCGGCTGACAAGCATGGGGAGCATTACAAGGAGAGGCGCACCATTGCAAAAAACTGCAACTTCGGTGTGTTCTACGGCCTGTATGCCAAGGGCCTCCACCGGACGCTGAAATTCAAGGCCGGGCTGGACAAGCCGCTGCCGGAATGCGAGGAAATCATACGCAGCCTGAAAGCCGGATATCCGGCCCTTGACCGGTGGCAGGAGGATGTCAAGCAGCGGGCCGCGTTGCGCCGGTACACCGAAACATGGCTGGGCAGGCGGCGCTATCTCCCCAGCATTTCCTCCCCGGATTGGGCGAAGAAAAGCTATGCCGAGCGCATTGCCATGAACACGCCCATCCAAGGCACCGCAGCCGACATCCTTAAGCTGGCGCTGGGCAGGATTGTAGCCGGGCTTCCGGAGCGGCTCTGGCTGCGCCCGCTGCTTCAAATCCATGATGAGTTACTTTTTGAATTTCCCGCCGACAGGCTTGGCGAGGCGGTTGCCTTCATCCGGGCCTGCATGGAAGCGCAGCCCTTTTCCGAATTTGACGTGCCCATTATCGCCGAGGCCGCCTGCGGGCCGGACTTCGGACACATGAGAGAATTGGAGTAAGCCCATGAATGAACTAAAGCGTAACGGCGAGGGGTATATAGACCCAACAGCCTATCAGGCACTGAAAAAAATCGAAATCGAAAACCGCCCCTCCGGTGGCTACCGTCCCCTGGTGTACATCTGCTCCCCCTTTGCCGGCGACGTTGAACATAATGTTCAACGTGCCCGCGCCTACTCACTCTTTGCTGTGGAGCAGGGGATGCTGCCCATCACGCCGCACCTGTTCTTCCCCCAATTCATGGACGATAATGACCAGGATGCCCGCGCGCTGGGCCTATACATGGGCCATATCCTCCTGACGAAATGCAAGGAGCTATGGTGCTTCGGGGAGCGGATCAGCGACGGGATGCGCGGGGAGATCAACAAAGCCCGGCTGCGGGGCATCATCATCCGGCACTTTACGGACGAATGCAAGGAGGTATCCTCCCTATGAGAGCCATTCAGATCCCCGTGGAGGAATTCCTCCGCCCGTTCTTCGATCCTGCCGACACGGTCTGCCTGCGCATCTTCGATGACCGGAAAACAGGAACATTCAAAGGCCTCAAGCTGGAGGCGCAGGCCGGGAAGATCAATGCGCTGCTGGATACACTGCACAAACATAACGCCGCCGACCGGGGCATCTATTTTGTGGTCAATCACGGCGGCCAGGAGGACGGCGATATCACGCGCGTCAACGCGCAGTTCATGGAATGCGACAGCCTTTCCCTGGAGGAACAATGGACGCAGATACAGGCTTTCCCCCTGGAGCCGTCCATTGTGGTCAGGACACGAAAATCCCTGCATACCTACTGGCTCATGAAGGACGCCGTTGTGCCCGCCTTCCGGCGTGTCCAGAAGGAATTGGCCGCGCAGTTCGGCGGGGACAGGACGTGCATCAACGAAAGCCGGGTGCTACGCTTGCCGGGCTTCCTGCATTGCAAGGAAGAACCGGTCCTGGTGGAATGCGTCAAATTCAACCCCGAGCTTCGGTACACCCAGGCTGAACTGGAAACCCATCTGCCCAGGATAGAGGATGAAGCGCCCCTGACGGTGGGCGCATCCCTCAAGGGCACCCGGCAGGGGCTGGACCTTGTGGTGAAGCGCTGCGCTTTCATGGAGCATTGCCGGGAGAACGCCGCCTCGCTGCCGGAGCATGACTGGTATGCCATGATCTCCAACCTCGCCGTTTTCGAGGGCGGCGGCAAGGTGATCCATACCCTGTCGGCCAGGTATCCCAAGTACAAACATGCCGAGACCCAGGAGAAAATCAATCATTTCCTGGAGAGCGGCACCAAGCCCATGACCTGCAAGACCATTGCGGAGAAAGGCTTCGTCTGCCCCAGGATGGGCACAGATGCATGCGCCTGCAAGTCACCCGCCGCGCTGTGCTACCTGCCGCTGACGGTGGAAGAAATGCGCGCCGCCCTCCTGGCCCTGCCGGTCCATGCCGCAGCGGTGGAGAATGTCCAGACCGCCCAGCGGTTCGCCCGTGAGTCCATGTACAACATCGATCCCACGGTGGCGGCCACGTTCATCGAGTATGAATTGCGGGACCATTTCAAGCTCAAATCCGCCGATGTGAAGCCCCTTGCAGCTATGCAGAAGGGGCGGCACCGGGCGTATGCCGCCAGCAAGGATACCAAGCGTGAGACCTCAGGCGACGGGCTGCCCGACTGGTATGAACCCTCCGAACGAGGCGGGTTGCGCTTCCTGCCCGGTATCCTGGCCAATCACCTGTCCCAGCATTTGTCGGCCTTCTATGGCGCGGGCAGCTATTATGCCTACGAAAGCGGTGTCTATACAGCCTATGAGGATTTATGGGCGTCGGCCAAGGTACGGGAGCACATGATTCCCCGGCAGGCCAGCCTCAGCGCCATCACGGATACGGTGGGCCAGTGGCGCATGCTCATACGCAAGCCGGTGCGGGAGATCAACTGCAACCCTTTCATCCTGAACCTGCGCAACGGTCTGTACAACGTGCTGGATTACAGCTTCAAGCCCCACACGCCGGAATATTTTTCTACGGTGCAGATCAGCGCCGCCTACCATGAGGAAGCGGCATGCCCGCAGTTCCTGGATTTCCTGGGGAGTATCCTGGATGAACCGGAGATCCCGCTGATCCAGGAGATATTCGGGTATCTGCTGATCCCCATCAACAAGGCGCAAAAATCCTTCGTGTTCGTGGGCACACCCAACGCTGGTAAATCATCCCTTCTATCCGTGGCCCAGGAAATCCTGCTGGGCAGCGACAATGTGTCCAATATTCCCTGGCAGAGCCTTGGGGACCGGTTCAATAAGGCCGAGCTTTTCGGCAAGCTGGCGAATATCTTCGCCGACCTCCCAAGTAAAAACATTGATGATAACGGCATGTTCAAGGCGCTCACCGGCGAGGACTACATCACCGCCGAGCGCAAGAACAAAGACCCCTTTTCCTTCCGGCCTTATGCCCGGTTTCTATTCTCCTGCAACGAAATCCCCCGTAACTATGGCGACCGCTCGGAAGGGTTCTATCGCAGGCTGATCATCATCCGGTTTGCCCGTGCAGTACCCAAGGCCCAGCGTGACCCGAACCTTCGTGAAAAGCTGGCGGCGGAGCGGGACGGTATCCTTATGTGGGCGCTGGAAGGCTTGCGCCGCCTGATAGCGCGGAACTATGAATTCACCGAAACCGAAGCGACCCGTGCGGAGCTGCAACGTTACAAGGTGGAGAGCAACAGCGTGCTTTCCTTCGTGGAGGAGTACTGCGAAATCAGGGAGGATGGCATCGTGGCGCGGGATGACTTGTTCCAGCGGTACAGGGAATTTTGCATCAGCGCCGGTATGAAGCCGGTTTCACAGACCAACTTCAACCGTGAAATTGAAGCCGGGTGTCCTACCGTGACGCGCAGCAGGGACAAGATATCCAAGCGCCGCGCATGGAAAGGCATTGCCTACTGCGAGGAAGGGAGGCGGCAGGACTAGATGCCTGACCGGCGCGACCGGGAAAACCGGGTTTTGGCTATTCCTTCGCCTATATAATCCAGGAATGGGAACGACCCAAAAAAAGAGAAATATATATAGAGTACCTCCCCGACCTGGTTTTCCCGGTTCTTAGGTTCTGCGATTGATGCATCATGGCGGAAAGAGACATCGTGGCCGCTATCCTCCGGCTCCTGAAAAAGCAGCCGGAATGCTTCTGCTGGAAAGAGCATGGAGGAATCCATGGGACCGCTGGGCTGCCCGACATTATTGCCTGCATTCATGGGCGGTTCGTGGCCTTCGAGGTCAAGACACCCACCGGCAAACTGACAAAGCTCCAGGAAATCACAATCCTAAAGATACGGGATGCTGGGGGACAAGCCTTCAAAGTCACCAGCGCCATAGAGGTGGCCCAGATACTCAAAAAACTGGAGGTCACGCCTTATGAACAGTGTTATCCATGACTTATCTGCCAAGGATTATCTCTCCCAGGCTTACCGGATTGACCGGCGGATCAATGCGAAACTGGAACAGGTTATGGCGCTTAGGGAGCTTGCAGCCAAAGCCACCAACACATTGTCGGATATGCCCCGTTCGGATTCCCCGAACCTGTGCCGTATGGAAAGCATTATCGTGAAAATCATCGGCCTGGAGGATGAGATCAACTGCGACATAGACCGGCTGATTGACCTCAAACGCGAAATCCGCTCAATCATCAATGCTGTTAAATCACCGGAACATCAGACATTGCTGGAGCTTCGGTATCTTTGTTTCAAGACCTGGGAGCAGATTGCTGTGGAAATGAACTACAGTGTCCAGCATGCCTTCCGCATCCATGAGCAGGCGCTTAAAGCTGTTGCCCTGCCGCATGATGAGAGGATATGTGATTGAATGAGAGCCGCACTCACGCTCCTGTATAAACTGGAGGTGTCGTATGGGATACCATGATGCGTTAAGGGATGACATCCGAATGGAGCATGACCATATTCAGACCCTTTACTTTCCCCGCTGCATGTTTTGCGGGCAAGAGCACCGTTCGTGGAACTATATCACCGGACGCCTATATCTTTGCCCGGCCTGCCGCCCGCATAAGCGCCTTCTGCTTGAAACCGGGCTAATATCCAAGGGTGAGAGGAAATGTGATTGAATGAGAGCCGCATCTGCGCTCTTATAGAAAATGCCACAAAAGAAAAAACCTTCGCGGGCAACTGCGAGGGTTTTATTTTACCCTCCGGAGGTGCGTATGCCCAGGAAGCCCAAGCGCCCGTGCAGCTATCCGGGCTGTCCGGAGCTTACGGATGACCGGTTTTGTACTGTGCACAAAAAACGGACCGACGCCGATTACAACAAGTATGGGCGCGACCCGGAAACCAAGCGGCAGTATGGCAGGCTCTGGCGGAAAATCCGGGCGCAGCATCTGGCGGATCATCCCTTGTGCGAGGTATGCCTGAGCGATGGCCGCACCACCCCAGCCGAGGAAGTGCACCACATCCTCCCGCTCCGCAAGGGTGGCACCCATGACCCCGGCAATCTCATGAGCCTATGCGTATCCTGCCATTCCCGCATCACCGCCCGCGAGGGCGGGCGCTGGGGTTAGGCGGTGGATGCATGAAGCCCATTCCTGGCTATCCGGGCTATTACGCCTGCCGGTCCGGCCTGATCTATTCCGCCCGCAGCGGCAAGCTCAATCTCCTGGCCCAGGAAATCCACAAGGGCTATCTCCACGTGTTTGTGCGCACCGGCTATACCGATGCCACCGAGCGGAAGGAGCCGGTGCACAAGCTCATGCTCCTGACTTATGCGGGAATCCGCCCGCCGGGCTGTGTATGCCGCCACCTTAATGGGAACGCGCTGGACAACCGTATCATGAACCTGCGCTGGGGATCACCCGCCGAGAATGCGCGGGACGCTATCCGGCACGGTACGGCTGCCTGCCTCTGTCGCGGGGAAGAACATACCGCCGCAAAGCTCAAGAACCGGGATGTGCAGGAAATACGCCGCCTTTCCCTTGCGGGTATCCCCTCCGCCGTGATAGCAAGCCGGTTTGGTATCTCCATCCGGCATACGCAGGCAATTCTCAAGCGGCAGGCCTGGGCGCACCTCCCTTGACAGGGAGGGGGAGGGAAAATCCCCAGTTATATCCACTCACGTACGGGCGTCCCCCTTCGCGCGAAATTTCGCGTTTTCAAGACGGGGTATAGCCCCGGCCATTTTCATGACGGGAGGTGACGGTATGGCAAACGGGCATGGCGGCGCGCGGATCGGCGCTGGCAAAAAGAAAAAATCGCTGACGGACAACCTCCTGGAGGGCAATCCGGGCAAGCGCAAGCTTACAGTGCTGGAGTTCCCCAACACCGCTGACCTTACCGGGGAAACAATGCCGCCGCCCAGGGATTATCTGGCCTCCAGGCAAAAAAACGGCAGGGAGCTTATGGCGGCGGATATCTACCGCAGCACCTGGACGTGGCTCCAGGAACGCAGATGCGCCAGCCTCGTGCCTCCCCAGCTTCTGGAGCAGTACGCCATGGCCATCAGCCGCTGGATTCAATGCGAGGAATGCATTACAGAGTATGGCTTCCTGGCCAAGCATCCCACCACCGGCAACGCCATCCCCTCTCCGTATGTCGCCATGAGCCAGTCTTTCGGCAAGCAGGCCAACAACCTTTGGTATCAAATTTTCCAGGTGGTACGGGAGAACTGCACTTCGGATTACAAAGGCAAAACCCCTCATGACGATATGATGGAGCGCCTGCTGAACGCAAGGCGCGGTTCCTAAAGCTTATGTTTGGAGCGTGGCTATGAACATCCTCACTTTGCCGCTTTCGGATGTCCGCCCCTATGAAAAGAATCCCCGGAAAAACGACAACGCCGTGGATGCCGTCGCTGCCAGCATCCGGCAGTTCGGTTTTCTTGTGCCGCTGGTAATCGACCGGACGCATATCATCGTCGCCGGTCACACCCGGTTCAAAGCGGCGCAGCGCCTGGGCATGAAAACCGTCCCCTGTGTGGTGGCGGACGAGTTGACGGAGGACCAAATCAAGGCCTTCCGGCTGGCGGATAACAAGGTCGGCGAGATGGCGCAGTGGGACGTGGATTTGCTGCCGTTGGAATTGGCGGATATCGCCATGGACATGAGCGCCTTCGGTTTTGAAGCCGTGTCGGACGAGGAGTTTGGTGAGGAATTCACGCTGGATGACGGCGGCAAAAAACCGTTCCAGCAGATTTCCCTGACACTCCATGACAAGCAGGCCGAACTGCTCCATGCGGCAATCGCCCATGTCTACGCCAACGAGGAAGTAGCGGAAACCTTCGGCAATGAAAACAAGAACGGGAATGGGATTTATGAGGTGGTGAGGCAATGGGCCGTGCAAAAGAAATTGTTATGAAGGTGATCCCTTCCAAGGTAGCGCTGCCCTTCATGAAGGCCCATCACTATTCCGGCAAGGTCGTGAACAATTCCAAGCTCCATTTTGGTGTTTTCCTGGACGGCCAGCTTCATGGCGTCATGTCCTATGGGCCGAGCCTGGATAAATCAAAGATCATCGGGCTGGTGGAGGGCACAGGCTGGAATGAATTCCTGGAATTGAACCGGATGGCCTTTGACAGCGTACTCCCCCGAAACAGCGAAAGCCGCGCCATCTCCATGAGCATCAAGCTCATAAAAAAGCATGCGCCGCAGGTGAAATGGATCATATCTTTCGCCGACGCCTGCTCCTGTGGGGACGGCACCATTTACCGGGCATCAAATTTTGTTTTAACCGGCATCAAGGAAAACCTGAACCTCGCGGAACTGCCGGACGGGACCCGTATCCACAAAATGACGCTGGCGTCAAACCCCACCACGCCGCGCAAGGAGCTTGGAGGGCTTACGTTTTTCGACGTGACCGGCGGCACCTACAACTTCAATAAGTACCTGGAGCATGTAGGAGCAAAGCCGATCCCCGGCTATCAGCTTCGGTACATGTACTTTATTGACCCGGCTTGCCGGGAGCGGCTGACGGTCCCTATCATTCCCTTTTCAAAAATCGACGAGCTGGGGGCGGGCATGTACAAGGGCGAAAAAATCACCCAGGCAGCCCGGCATGCAATCACGACTCCGGAGGCTGGTGCTGAAAATGGGCCGGGCTAAGGATATCGTGCTCAAGGTCATTCCCGGAAACATCGCCAATCCCTTTATCCGGGCGCATCATTATTTCGGTCAGGTGGTCAGCAATTCCAAGCTTCATTTTGGCGTCTTCCTGGACGGGCGGCTGCATGGCGTCATGAGTTACGGTCCCAGCATGAACAAGCAGCAGCTTATCGGCCTTGTAAAGGATACCGGCTGGAACGGATTCATGGAACTGAACCGCATGGCTTTTGACAGCGTGCTGCCCAGGAATTCCGAGAGCCGAGCCATTGCCATAAGCCTGCGCATGATCCGCAGGCATGCGCCGCAGGTGAAATGGGTGGTATCGTTCGCGAACGCCTGCTCCTGCGGGGACGGGACGATCTACCGCGCCGCGAATTTCGTACTCACAGGCATCAAGCCAAATGAAGCCCTGTGCATCTTGCCGGACGGGACGCGCATTCACAAAATGACGCTTTCCAGCACTCCGTCGCTCCCTCGTAAAGAGTTGGGCGGGAAATGCTACTTTGACTTCACCGATGGGCGGTTCGCGTGGAAAACCTTCCTGGAAGCGACCGGGGCAAAGCTGCTGGACGGCTGGCAGTTGCGGTATGTCTACTTCCTGGACCCGGCCTGCCGTGCAAGGCTGACGGTGCCGGAGATTCCGTTTTCCCGTATAGACGAGTTGGGCGCGGGTATGTACAAAGGGGAAAAAATCACCCAGGCGGAGCGCCGCCAGTCCATGCCGGAATGACCGGCATTTTTTATGCGCGGATAGGTTAACAGCAGACCGCCCACCAACCGGTGGGAAGCGACGGGGCGGCACCGTTCTCCGCGCTCCATTTTGAATCGAGGTAAACATGGAACTATGGCAGCTTGCGCAGATGCAGCACCTTCCCCTGGAAGCAAAGATTCTCAAAACGCAGCTTCGCATCCGGGAATGGTACGAACATTGGGATGGCATGGTCTATGTTTCCTTTTCAGGCGGAAAGGATTCCACCGTACTTTTGCATCTGGTCCGGTCCCTCTATCCGGAGGTCCCGGCTGTGTTTTCGGATACCGGCCTGGAATTCCCCGAGATACGGGAATTCGTGAAAACAGTGGATAACGTGACATGGCTTCGTCCAGCTATGACTTTCCGGCAGGTCATTGAAAAGCACGGGTATCCCGTTATCAGCAAAGAGCAAAGCGAGTGGATATACCGCGTCCGGGGCGGCAACCCCGCTGTTGCCAGGGAAAAGCTCACCGGCCTGCGAAGCAACGGACTGCCTTCCCGCTACCATATCGCCAGCCGGTGGCGTTATCTGGTGAACGCGCCTTTCAAAATCAGCGCAGGCTGCTGCGCCGAGATGAAGAAAAAGCCGCTAAAAAAGTACGCCAAGGAAACCGGGCGGGTGCCCATCATCGGGACGCTGGCCATGGAAAGCAAGCTGCGCACCCAGCAATGGCTCAATACCGGCTGCAACGCCTTTGATGCAAAGCGTCCCATTTCCACGCCTTTGTCCTTCTGGACAGACGCGGATATATGGGAATACCTCCGGCGTTTCGATGTGCCGTACTCCCGAATTTATGACATGGGCTATGAACGTACCGGCTGCATTTTCTGTATGTTTGGAGCGCACCTGGACAAGGAGCCGACAAGGTTTCAGCGATTGCAGCGGACGCATCCCAAATTGTGGCGCTACTGTATCAGGGATTGGGAGGCGGGCGGCCTGGGCCTCCGCCTTGTCTTGGAGCATGTCGGGATTCCGTATGAAAATTACATGATAGGAGCCGACCATGGAAATTCAAAAGATCAATGCCGCACTGCTCAATCCGGCAGCTTATAACCCCCGGAAAGACCTGAAACCGGGGGACAAGGAATACGAAAAGCTGAAACGCTCCATTCAGGAGTTCGGGTATGTGGAGCCGGTCATATGGAATACACGGACCGGCAATGTGGTCGGCGGGCACCAGCGCCTCAAGGTATTGCTGGAAATGGGACAAACGGAGATCGACTGCGTGGTGGTTGACCTCGGCCTCCCAAGGGAGAAAGCGCTTAACATCGCCCTGAACAAAATCCAAGGGGATTGGGATGAGGGCAAGCTGGCCTCGCTCATGGCCGACCTGGACGCATCGGCGTTTGACGTGTCCCTCACCGGTTTTGATCCCCAGGAAGTGGACGCCCTCATGAACAAGTTCTACTCCAAGGAAGCCGTGGAGGATGATTTCGATGAAGAGCAGGCCAAAAAAGATATAGCGGCATCCGGCGGTGCGGTTTCCCGGAAGGGCACGGTATGGCAGCTTGGAAATCACCGGCTCATGTGCGGCGACCCCGCATCCGCCGATGATTTCACCCGGCTCATGGATGGCGCGCATGCCCAATGCGCCGTAACGGCACCGCCCTCCATCCCCGCAAAGGAATATGCCAGGGATGGCATAGCGCCCTGGCTGGATGCCATGGAGGCGGCGGTCCGGAACGTATGCAGGCATGCCGATATCATCTGCTGGAACATGAGCGACCTGTTCCATACCGGCTCCCAATTCATAGAGCCTACCGGCTTCATGAGCATGAAGCTGTTTGCCGATTGCAATTATCGTCCCCTTTGGGTGCGCGTCTGGAAAAAGCAAGGCCCCAGGATGGGTACGGGCACCCTTCATCTGGCCAGCAACAAGCCCATGCCCGAGTACGAATACGTGGCGGCTTTTGCCGGGCAGGAGCAGGATGCCTACAACGATCAGGAATATGCCTGGGTTTCGGCGTTTGCCGCCCATAGCTTCCAGTTCGTCCGCAGGCTGACCAAGGAGGAACGCAGGAATTGGGGATATGCGGGCATCTGGGAGATCACGGCTGCACGCGCCGGAAAAAATGCCGCCGCGCTGCCGGTGGAACTTCCCTGGCGCTGCCTCAAGATGCATTCGGATATGGGCGGGCTGGTGGCCGATCCCTTTGCCGGGACCGGCACGACGCTCATAGCCGCCGAGCAAAGCGGGCGGCGCTGCTATGCCATGGCGGCTGACCCGGAAAATTGCGACCTGATAGCAAAACGCTGGGAACAATTCACCGGGGAAACGGCGGTTATGCTGCCTTCGTAAAGCGCTGAAAGCCTTCCCTTACGCCGCTTCCGGGAGTATCCTGTGTGCACTGAATGAAGGGGGTGCGCCCATGGACCGGATTGGAGAATATACGCCTGCCTGCGGCGAAAAGCCGGCATGTATACTGCGAGACTTCTACTGCGAGGGATTCATTTTCAAAGACGAGGCGGCATATATCTCCCGGCCTGATGCCGTTTGTTATGTGGCTGAACTGTCTGATACCGTCTATACCCATAATGACCTGCTGGCGCTTTGTGAGGGGCAGGAAGCACTGGCCCGCGCATGCTTCGATTCGCTGTGCTGGCAACATCCCGAAACATGGACCGATGAGCAATTTACCTGCGGTGAATGGGACAAATGCCCCGGCTGCGGGCGCTGGTTTGCTTGTTATGACGCGACGGAATGCCCTCATTGCCGCTTGGCGTATACAGGGGAATAGCGGGAAGGAACCAATTTCCTGTTCTTTTTTTGCCGGTGAGCCTTTCTTTCACCCCGCTTCCAGAGTAAGCTGTCCACACCAAATCGGAGGGGGTGGAAACATGGCAAGGTTCAAACTCGGGAAAGTATGTGTGACCTGCGGGGTAAATGACCTCATGACGGAGAACGCGGAATTCATGAAATTCGTACACCGGTGCTTCACGCGCTTTACCGGCTGCGATTGGGGCGACATGACTGAGAGTGACAGGCGTCAAAATGAAGAAGCTCTCAAACACAATGACAATCGCCTCTTTGCAGCGTATGAGCACGCGGAGCATCCGGACTGGCGGCTATGGATCATTACGGAATGTGACCGCAGCGCAACGACAGCACTTTTTCCCAGCGAGTATTGAGAAAGGCAGCGAGCAAAATGAAAGGTTATCCTTCCCGCGAAATCGTAGCCAGCATCCGGGAAAACTACCCCAAGGGGACACGGGTAGCCCTGGTTTGCATGAATGACCCTTACACAAAACTCCGGCCCGGCGATACAGGAACGGTGATGTTCGTGGACGATATCGGGACTGTCCACATCCAATGGAGCAATGGATCGATGCTGGGCGCGGTCTACGGCGAGGACGCTATTCGGAGAATAGAATAGGCCATCATGGAAAAGGCTCAAAAAGAGCCTTTTTCCGTGCTTTTCTTTATGCTAAAGCTTGTCTTTAAGGTGGTCCCAGAGTAATCTGTGCACACAAATTCAAAGGAGGCCACCGCAATGACCAAGCACAAACCCATGCCCCTGAACCATGACGGCGAAACCTTGAACATTATGTTTGCCCGAAAGGTCTGCACGCTGCATGAACTGGAGAGCGAAATGCGCTCTATGAGAAGCCGCCCCAAACCCCGCTATGAGAAATCCTTCATCGCGGCTGAACGCGAGATGAACGTGGACGAATGGAGAGAGTTTATTGACGATATGATGGCGCATCAGGACTGGCTGGAGGAATTCAGCGGCCTTGCCAGCGCTGCCGGGCTGTATGGCGAGCGCCGCCCTTGCATCAAGGTTTGGTGCAGGGCTTGCCCCAAGGCCATCATCATCAACACGGAAGGCTATGACCACGCGCGGTATACAAGCCTGCTCCCCGCCTAAACCCTCCCGGCCTGGAAACAGGCCGTTTCCCGTCCCCTCCGGCATATGATAAGAAATCCCGCTAAGGTCCGAAACGCCGGACTTTTTTTTGTCGTGAGCCTTGTCTTCCATGGCGTTCCAGGGTAAGCTGTCCACACCCAAAAACAAGGAGGGCAATGCCATGGAACGGACAGCGGCAGATACCATGAAAAAGGCGCCAGGGAAAAAATATCTGATCAAGGGGCAAGAGATTCAGGAGCTTCAATATTTCCAATGGACGCATGAAACAACCCTTCGCAATGTCATTGTGGAAGGAAGCAAGGTTTCCTATGGCCCGGCTTACCAGAGTATGGCCAGCGATGGTGTCTATATTTCGCGCGGCCATATTTACTACGGAACCAACAATGGTAAAGCAACCTGCAATGGCAGGCCTGTCACTGTTGCGGATATTGAAAATGACCCGCATTCACAAGTAACGCCTTTAGACAGTTTCCAAGCCAAGAGTCCGGCATATTGAATGCAGGCAAAAAAAGCCCGAAACGCGGGCTTTTTTTGTTGTGAGCCTTGTCTTTCAGGGTGTGCCAGAGTAACCTGTCCACACCCAAAAACAAGGAGGTCAATCCCATGAAACAGACGGTGGAAATGAAAAAGGAAGCCTTTGAGGCGCTCATGCGGGAAAACGGCTTCGAGCGGACCGGAGAGGCTGCATCGGACGGTACACCATTTTATGCGAGGTCATGGTCAAGGGTATCCAAGGTGGCTTTCCATGGCGATATGGAAAGCAACTACCGTATTACAGCTTGTGAGAGATCGGGCTTCCCGCTTATCCGGACGTATGAAAACGGCAGGCATACCAGTACCCGCGACTATTCCAGCCCGAAGCGGGCCATAAACGCCATTAAAGAAATCATCCAGTACGCAGGGTATTCCATGGCAGATATGCTTGCCGCAACCCCCACCCAATGCAAAGCGCTGGAATACAGCCGGAAAGACGGTGGTAGCAATGAATGAACAATTTTCAAACTGGCTGGCTTCCGGGGAAAGCAGCCCCATTCAATTCCGCACGAACAATATGTCTTTTTTCTTCTTCCGGGTGGCGAAGAATGCGGATTTCGATTACCTGTACTGCCAGAGCCAATACCAGAACGATGCCCTTAAGCGCGACACAGCCTTTAAATATGCGGGCATCTATCATAAGCCGGACGGCTTGATTTATGACGGCCAATATGACCTGCGCTGCGCTTGCGGCGAGGCTGACACGGATAGCCGGAACGTGCAGGTATTGCAAAAACGGCTACAGGAAACCGTCCGCCATATGGTAGAAACCGCTGTCGGAAATGACCGGCATAATCTGCAAGTCACCGGGATCACCAGCAAAGAGATTCGCAACAGATTGGATCTTTTCATTACATATAATGCCAAGACGAACGCCCGCTCCGCATACCTGGAGGGTGCGGATTTGGAGGAATGGCGCTTCCGTTGCGATTATTCGCCGGACAACTGGACGGAGGAATCCTTGCTTTCGTATATCTCCGATCCGGTGGGATATGCAGAAGCGGAAGCAGCGGCGTATATGGAAAAAAATCACGAGAGCATGTTATCTGACTTTTTGGAAAATGACGCTCTCATGGCAGAATACCGGGCATTGCTGGCCGATACGCAAAACCCGGTTCACCGCGTAAAGAAAATCATGGCGGCCGTTGGCGCTACCAGCGCCAAGACGGTCAACATTGTCATTAACATGGAAGGCGTGGAGTTTTCATTCAAGGCGGAGGCCGGTCCGTTGCGGCGGGATTGCGGCTATTACTACAGCACCTATACCATGATGGCGGCGGACCGCCGGGGGTTTGAGCGGATATTCGGCAGGAGCGCGGATTACAGGCCGGAGCATATTATCAGGATTACATACGGCAGGAATGTGCTATATGAAGCCTGTGAATAAGGCGGCGGACCGAAACAGTTAAAAACAATCTTTCAGGAACTTCCATATAGGAGGTTCCTTCTTTGTTATCCTTTTTGGATAGAAGGCTGCCATGCGAAAGCTCAAGCGGTATTAACCTACCGTCGGAATAATGAAAATAACGTGTTGATTTTTCACCTTTTGAGCTTGCCTTTCCGGGTGTGGTCGAGTAACATCCAGTCACATCGAACGGGGAGGTCACGGAAATGGACGCAAAGGAACTGAAAGAACTACAGCTACATACCCTTCGGGGCGACATCCAATCCTGCGGAATGGACGGCCTTTCAAAAGAGGGTAATCGGAAAATCCTTTACAGCCGGTATGTTCACGGTACGGAAATTCCTGTTAGCAAGCAAGAGTTTAACACCATTCTGACCACGGAATATGAAAAGGTAGAAGCATGGCGAATCCGCCAAGCGGCCAAAAAAGGCAAGGGATAAAATAGATAGCGGGTAAGGCAGAGAGCTTCTTCGGAGGCTCTTTTCCTTTGTTCATTTTCGCAGAAAGGAGGCAGCCATGCGCAAGCTCAAGCGGTATAAGCCCACCGCCTTCAAAGCGGAAGGGTCGGTGTATAACAAAGCCATCGCCGATGCCGCCATATCCTTCATCGGCTGCCTCAAGCATACAAAAGGCGAATGGTACGGCCAGCCCTTTGAACTGATTGACTGGCAGGAACAGATTATCCGGGACGTTTTCGGCATCATGAAGCCCAACGGATACCGGCAGTTCAACACGGCTTATATTGAAATTGCCAAGAAGCAGGGAAAATCCGAGCTTGCCGCCGCCATTGCCCTTTTGCTTACCTGCGGCGATTATGAGCATGGCGGCGAGGTATACGGCTGCGCCTCCGACCGGCAGCAGGCCTCCATCGTGTTCGATGTGGCCGTGGATATGGTGGAGCAATGCCCTGCGCTCAAGGCGCGGATCAAACCCGTTCTCTCCCAAAAGCGCTTGATTTATAAACCCTTGGGCAGCTTTTATCAGGTGCTGTCCGCCGAGGCGTACACCAAGCATGGCCTGAATGTGCATGGCGTAGTGTTCGATGAACTGCACGCTCAACCGGGCCGCCAGCTTTATGACGTGATGACTCACGGTTCAGGCGACGCCCGCAAGCAGCCCCTCTACTTCCTCATTACAACGGCGGGCAATGATCCACACTCCATTTGTTATGAGGTACATCAAAAGGCGAAAGATATCCTGTCAGGCAGGAAGATAGACCGGACCTTCTATCCGGTCATCTATGGCGCAAATGAGGACGAAGACTGGACGGACCCGAAGGTTTGGGCTAAAGCCAACCCCTCCCTGGGCATTACGGTGGATATCGAAAAGCTCCATGCAGCCTGCGAAAGTGCCCGGCACAACCCCGCCGAGGAAAACCTATTCCGTCAGCTTCGCCTGAACCAATGGGTAAAGCAATCCGTTCGTTGGATGCCCATGGAAAAGTGGGATGCCTGCGGGTATGCAGTAAATCCGGTGCGGCTGCGTGGCCGCCCCTGCTATGGCGGCCTTGACCTTTCCTCCACCACCGACATAACGGCCTTCGTTCTGGTGTTCCCGCCCTGGGAGGATGACGATAAATACACGATTCTTCCTTTTTTCTGGATTCCCGAGGATAACGTGGATACCCGCGTCCGCAGGGATCATGTTCCGTATGATATCTGGCGGCAGCAGGGACACCTCCAAACCACCGAGGGCAATGTTGTCCATTATGGTTTCATTGAGCAGTTCATTGAAACGCTGGGGACGCAGTACGACATCCGGGAGATTGCGTTTGACCGCTGGGGTGCCATTCAGATGACGCAGAACCTGGAGGGCCTCGGCTTTACCGTGGTTCCCTTTGGCCAGGGATTCAAGGACATGTCCCCGCCAACCAAAGAGCTTATGAAGCTCACCCTGGAGCAAAAGCTTACCCACGGCGGCCATCCGGTCCTGCGCTGGATGATGGACAATGTCTCCGCCCGCACCGACCCTGCGGGGAATATCAAGGCGGACAAGGAAAAGTCCACGGAGAAGATAGACGGAGCCATTGCCACCATTATGGCGTTGGACCGGGCGATACGGCATGAGGGCAGCGGCGGTTCCGTTTACGACAATAGGGGGATTCTCATGTTGTAATTATCCATCTGGAACAGCTATCTATCCGATATGGTGATTTTACATAAGCATGAATGGCAATCGATAGATTGTCCTTTTTATGCCTATCTTTGGGAGAGTGTTGCATATGGGCATTTTTTCTCGACTGTTTAAAGCTCGTGACAAACCTATCAACAACCTGAACGGCAGCACGTACAGTTTCTTCCTTGGCGGATCATCCAGCGGCAAGGCGGTCAACGAACGCTCGGCCATGCAGATGACCGCCGTTTATTCTTGTGTGCGCATCCTTTCCGAAGCGGTTGCAGGCCTGCCGCTGCACGTCTACCGGTATGATGGCAAGGGTGGGAAGGAAAAGGCGCTGGATCATCCGCTGTACAGCCTGCTCCATGATGAACCGAATCCCGAAATGACCAGCTTCGCCTTCCGGGAAACCCTCATGACCCACCTGCTTTTGTGGGGCAACGCCTATGCCCAGGTGATACGGAACGGCAAAGGCGAGGTAGTGGCACTCTATCCCCTCATGCCAGGAAAAATGACCGTGGACAGGGATCAGGCGGGCCGCATCTATTACGCTTACTCTCGCACCCAGGAGGATGCGCACACGCTGGGAGGGGATCAGCAGGTGCTTCTTTCTTCCCATGATGTGCTCCATATTCCCGGCCTGGGCTTTGACGGCCTTGTGGGGTACAGCCCCATCGCCATGGCAAAGAACGCCATCGGCATGGCGATTGCCTGCGAAGAATACGGCGCTTCCTTCTTCGCCAACGGCGCAGCGCCGGGCGGCGTGCTGGAACATCCCGGCGTGGTGAAGGAACCTAAGCGAGTCCGGGAAAGCTGGAACGCCATCTATCAGGGAAGCCGCAATGCCCACCGGATCGCCGTGCTGGAGGAAGGAATGTCGTATAAATCCATCGGCATCTCCCCGGAGCAGGCGCAGTTCCTGGAGACACGGAAATTCCAGATCAATGAGATTGCCCGCATCTTCCGGGTGCCACCCCATATGGTGGGCGACCTGGAGAAGTCCTCCTTCTCCAACATCGAGCAGCAGTCCCTGGAATTCGTAAAATACACGCTTGATCCCTGGGTGGTCCGCTGGGAGCAGGCCATCCACCGGGCGCTTTTTTCCCCCGAGGAAAAGAAGCGCCTTTTTGCGCGCTTCAATCTGGACGGCCTTTTGCGGGGGGACTATCAAAGCCGGATGGCCGGTTATGCCGTGGGCAGGCAGAACGGCTGGATGTCCGCCAACGATATACGGGAACTGGAAAACCTGGACCGCATCCCTGCGGAAATGGGCGGGGACCTGTTCCTCATAAATGGAAATATGACCAAATTGGAAGATGCCGGAATCTTCGCGTCCGAAGCGAAAAAGGAGAAACCGAGATGAAGAAATTCTGGAACTGGGCGCGGGATACCGACGATGCCCGCACCCTGTATTTGTGCGGCGTCATTGCTGAGGAAAGCTGGTTTGAGGATGACGTAACGCCTGCCGCCTTCAAGGCGGAGCTTATGGCCGGGACCGGCGATATTACCCTTTGGATCAACTCGCCGGGGGGCGATTGCGTGGCGGCGGCGCAAATCTACAACATGCTCATGGAATATCCGGGCAGCGTCACCGTGAAAATCGACGGTATCGCTGCCAGCGCCGCCTCTGTCATTGCTATGGCTGGCACGAAAGTACTCATGTCGCCCACCGGCCTGATGATGATCCATAATCCAATTTCCGTGGCCATAGGTGACAGTGCTGAAATGCAAAAGGCGGTCCAGATGCTGGATGAGGTTAAGGAAAGCATCATCAATGCCTATTCAATTAAAACAGGTCAATCCCGCGCAAAGCTTTCCCACCTCATGGACGCGGAAACATGGCTCAACGCCAACAAGGCTGTTGAACTGGGCTTCGCGGACGGCATCCTGTACCGGGAGGAAGCTTCCCCTGCCCAGGCGCAGGACAGCTTCACCTTCTCCCGCCGCGCCGTAACCAATTCCCTGCTGGACAAGCTCCGGCTGAGAATCCCAAAAACGGAGTCTCCGGCACAACCTGAACAACCCCGGGTGAAAGCGTCAGACCTTGAAAAAAGGCTGGCGCTTTTATATTCCGCACCGTGCGGCAGGTAGCCGCCCGGTGTTCCGTTTGCTCCGTACACTCCGCTCACTACAGCCCCGCTTCGCGGGACCTACAAAACAGGAGGAATTATTCATGAATCAGATTCTTGCCCTTCGTGAAAAGCGTGCCAAGGCGTGGGAAGCCGCCAAGGCTTTCCTGGATTCCAAGCGTGGCAGCGACGGCATGCTGTCCGCCGAGGACACGGCTACCTATGAAAAAATGGAGGCTGAGGTGGTCAATCTCGGCAAAGAGGTTGAACGCCTGGAGCGCCGGGAGGCGCTGGACCGGGAGATGGCCTCCGCCACCTCCCAGCCCCTTACCGCCCGGCCCGGCCAGGGGAATGAACAGAAGGCGGGCCGCGCCACGGATACGTACAGGGACGCTTTCTGGAACCAGATGCGCAACCGTTCCTCCTATGAAATACGGAACGCCTTGCAGATCGGCATGGATTCCGAGGGCGGCGTGCTGGCTCCCGATGAATATGAGCGCACCCTCATCACGAAGCTGGAGGAGGAAAACGTGCTGCGGTCTTTGTGCCGTACGATCCGCACCGCTTCCGGCGACAGAAAAATCCCCCTGGTCGCCTCCAAGGGCACGGCCTCCTGGGTGGATGAGGAAGGGGCTATCCCCGATTCCGACGACACCTTCGGCCTTCTGTCCATTGGTGCCCACAAGATAGCCACCATGATCAAGGTGTCGGACGAACTGCTGAACGATTCCGTGTTTGACATCGAGGGGTACATTGCCTCCGAGTTCGGACGCCGCATCGGCGCGGCGGAGGAACAGGCTTTCCTGACGGGCAACGGCTCCGGCAAGCCCACCGGCCTGCTCCATGATACCCTGGGGGCGGAGGTTGGCGTCGCCGCAGCCGCTGCCGCCGCCATGACGGCGGATGAAGTGATCGACCTCGTTTACAGCCTGCGCGCGCCGTATCGGCGCAAGGCGGTTTTCGTCATGGGCGACAGTTCCGTGAAGATGATCCGCAAGCTCAAGGATGCCAGCGGGCAATATCTGTGGCAGCCGGGGCTGAAGGAAGGCCAGCCAGATATGCTGCTCAACCACAGGATCGTCACTTCCGCCTTCATGCCCGCGCCTACGGCGGGGAACAAGGCAATACTGTTCGGCGACTTGTCCCATTACTGGATCGCCGACAGGCAGGGCCGTTCCTTCCAGCGGCTGAACGAACTGTTTGCCCAGACCGGGCAGGTGGGCTTCCGGGCCACCCAGCGGGTGGACGGCAGGCTCATCCTCCAGGAAGCCGTAAAGGCGTTGCAAATGAAGGCGTCGTAAATGGTTACGCTCCAGGAACTCAAAGCCCATCTCCGCATCGAGCAGGATGAGGAAGACGGGTATCTCATCGCGCTGCTTGCCGCCGCGAAAACCTCCTGCGAGGATTTCTGCGGGCGGCCTTTCAATGATGACACGCCCGAACCTGTACGGCTGGCCATGCTGCTCATGGCCGGTCATTTTTTCACCCACCGGGAAAACAGCGACAGGGATGCGTATGAGGCTATGTTCGATGCCTTCCATGCGCTCCTGTGGCCATATCGGGAACCCGGACAGCTTTTCTAAAGAAAGGAGTGGCGCGTGTGGCGAACTACCGGAAAAGCACTGACAGTGACCAAAGAGCGGGCGAGCTTCGCCACCGCGTCACCTTTCTTCATAAACAAGTGACCGTACAAAAAGGGATCACCAAAGAAACCTGGATTCCCGCCTTTACATGCTGGGCCGGTGCCGCCCCGCTGGCCGGGCGGGAATTCTTTCAGGCCGCCGCCGTGAACCGGGAGACGGAAATCCGGTTCACCATCCGATACCGCAGGGACGTGGACGCATCCATGCGTCTGCGGTTTGGCGGCGCGGATTACAATATCACCGCCATCACCGACCCGCAGATGCGGCATGTGAAGCTGGAGTTCCTGGCAAAAAGCGTGGTGCCGGATGGCAAGTAAGATCAGCATCGAGCAGCTTGGCGAGGTGGGCAGGCAAGCCCAGGCATTGGGCAGTGAGGCCACCGGCGCTATCAACGGCGCGCTTCTCAAGGGTGCCCGGATCATTGCCGGGGAGGCAGCAATACGCGCTCCCCGTGCACGCAAACACCGTTCGGACGGAGGGCGCAGCGCCCAGCCCCTGGCGGATGTCATTACGGCAGAATTGCTTACCAACCGCAAAATAGCAGGCGTTACGGTGAAGGGCGGCTTCAATGGCCCCAGCTATTATGTGAAATTCGTGGAATACGGCACCGCAAAACAAGATGCCCAGCGGTTCATTGAAAAATCGGCGGAGGCAAAAGAGCGGGAAGTCCTGGACACCGTTGCCGCCGAACTCAAACGCCGGCTGGGCTTATAAAAAGGAGGCCATGCCTCTGGACGCATCCGCACTGGTAGACGGGCTGCTGGAAAAACAGCGGCTCGTTTCCCTTTTAGCTGTTGACCCCTACGGGAACCCGGCCATTTATCAGCTTCTTTCCCCGGAAGCGGAGATATTCCCCCGCGTCATCGTACTGGAGGATGACCGGGAATACACACGGTTCGCCGACGATATCCCCCTGGAGGAACGGGTCCGGTTCCGGCTGGATATCTATGCCCGCGAAAACATCCTCCACCCGGTGAACAGCGCCTTGCATGAGGCCATGCGTTCGCTGGGTTTCAGGCGCGCCGGGCAGGCGGAGGACGGTTATCTCCCCGAGATGGACATTTACGTGAAATCCACTGTCTACGAAATACACGAGCTTCTTCCCGTACCCTGGGAATGAGCAAAGGAGAAACACATGCCCCAGAGGCAATCCCTGCGCAATCTGCATTATGCCCTTTTGATCAATGATAACGCTTCCGGCGTGGAATACGCCACACCACAGCCGTTGGTTGGCGCGATCAACGCAAAAATCTCCCCTGCCACAAGCCAGGAAAAAATGTGGGCTGATGACGGCGTTTTCGATATCGCCAACAACCTGGGCGATATCTCCGTGGAACTGGAACTGGCAACGCTGCCATTAAAAGCCCAGGCCACGCTGCTGGGCCACACCTACATGGACGGCGTCATGACCATGAAGGCCACGGACGAGCCGCCTTATCTGGCCATCGGCTTCATGTCCCAGCCCAGGCCGGGCCGGTTCCGTTTCGTCTGGCTGTACAAGGGCAAGTTTGGCCTTATCCAGGACGAATACGCCACCGCCACCGACGCGGCGGCATGGCGGCAGCCCAAGCTCACCGGCACCTTTGTGCGGCGGGAATTTGATTCCGAGTGGCAAGTCATCGCCGACAGCGGCGACCCCGGCTTCACCGGTGCCGATTTCTGGTTCCAGGCTGTGTATCCCAACACGCCGCCCCCGGAACCCGATCCCGAGGGATAAGCCCTAACCCGTATAGAGTAGAAGGAGGATGACCCATGGCCCTGCGTGATGTGAAGGAAATGGCGGTATCCCTGGTATTGGACAAACCACGCACCATCAAATTCGACCTCAACGCCTTCGCGGTGCTGGAGGACAAATACGGCAGCATGGAAAAGGCGTTCCAGGCTATGCAGTCCGGCAGCATAAAGGCCGCGCGCACGCTTTTGTGGGCGGGCCTTTTGCATGAGGATGAAAATCTCACGGAGCGGCAGGCGGGCGGCATGGTGACGCTGGCCAGGATGGAGGAAGTCATGGACAGCGTGACAAAAGCCCTCACCGAGGCCATGCCCCAGGAGGATGTGACCCCTGTCCGGGAGGATTCCCAGCCGGACCCTACTTAACGACCCTGTGGGATTCCTTTGCTGATCCATCGTCACCTGACAGCACCGAATCGCTGGATTGGGTGACGCTTTTTTATGTGGGCACGGTGGTGCTGGGCATGGAAGAACGGGCTTTCTGGCGCTGCACCCTGCGCAAGCTGCGGGCCTTGTTCGCCTGCCATTGCCGCATACAGGGCGGCGGTCATTCCGGGCAGCGGCACGAATAGGCGTCCCCTTACTTCTGAAAGAGGAAGTATTCGCCGGAAGCCTCCACGTTCAGGCGCTTGGTGAAATCACGCTCAAAGGCAAGCTTCTCATCGTAGATCCGGCGGGACACATCAAAGTTCAGCAGCTTCCGGTGCTTTTCCGCATGCTGCGGAAAATCATGTTCCAGAAAATCCGCCGCCTTTTGAATGCCCTCCTGCCCGTTGTAGGCGTAATAGCAAAAGCACATCCAGATGTCGTATGTGCCGAAATGGTCCAGCAGGTCGGCATCCTGCAGCAGCCGCGCCCAGAGGTCGTGCCGGTCATCCTCCGGATGGCGGTCGCAATGGGCGGCGATCAGCCGCGCAATTTCTTCAATTTCATCCTGTTCTGCATAACCCTGCAGCATATCGCGGGCAAGCAAGGCTCCCGTATGGGCATGGGGCTCTATCCCCTTGCCTACATCATGAAACATGGCGGCGGCACGGAGAAAATCATCGTGGCTGTCATCATCCGTAATAGCTTTGCGAAGGGAGATCACGCCCGCCGCCACACGCTTGCCATGATCGTAGACGGCTCCGATTTCCCTTTCCTTATGGGATTTCCTGCCGCGCATCAGTTTAGCAGCCAGCGCGTCCAGTGCGGAAAAGTCCATACAAGTCCCTCCCGAAAGCATAGTGGATGGCTATCATACCACACAGTTATTTCCATGTCAAACCAAAGAAGAAGGAGGTGAATGCGGGTGGCAAAGGAGCTTGGGGACCTGATCGTCCGGTTATCCCTGGATTCCGGCAAATTCGAGGACGGCCTCAAGCGCTTTGAAGCACAGATGGCCAAGGTACAGGGCCAATTCAAGTCCGCCGCCACCGGCATCACCGACTTTGATAAGGTCACGGCCAAGCTGAAAACCTCCGCCGATACCCTGACCGAGCGGATGGGCCTGCAAAAGGAAAAGGTCGCACAACTGGAAAAGGCATATGAAGCCTCCAAAGTGGCCAAGGGCGAGGATGCCGAGGAAACGAAAAAGCTGGCCCAGCGGCTTGAGGAAGCCAGGGGGAAGCTGAACCAGACCGGGGAAGCGCTGAAGCTGGTAAACAGTCAGGTAAAGCTCAACCAAAACGGCTGGTATCAGTTGGGTGTGAACCTGGAGGGCGTGGGCGGCAGGCTGGAGGCAGTGGGTAAAAGCCTCACCTCCGCTGGTAAAAAGTTATCTTTGACCGTCACCGCGCCCATTGTTGCCTTGGGCGTGAAATCCCTCCAGGCAGGCATTGAATTCGAATCCGCCTTTGCGGGCGTCAGGAAAACCGTCAATGCCAGCGAGGAAGAATTCAAAAAGCTCTCCCGGTCCGTCAAGGACATGAGTGAGGTTATCCCCGCCACCACCACGGAGCTATCCGGCATCATGGAACTGGCTGGCCAGCTTGGCGTGGATACGGGAAATCTGGAGAAATTCACGAAAACCATTGCTGCATTAGGAGTTTCTACTAACCTCACCAATGAATCCGCCGCCGAAATGCTGGCCCAATTCGCCAACATTACCGGGATGAGGCTGGACAATATTGACCGGCTTGGCAGCGTCATTGTGGCGTTGGGCAATAATTTTGCCACCACCGAGGCGTCCATCGTGCAGATGGGCCAGCGGCTGGCAGGCGCGGGCAGCCAAATTGGCTTGTCCGAAGCGCAGATTATGGCCATCGCCACGGCACTTTCTTCGGTGGGCATCGAGGCCGAGGCGGGCGGCTCCGCCTTTTCCAAGCTTATGGTGAACATGAAGGTGGCGGCGGAGACGGGCAGCATTGCCAAGGAGAAAATCGCCTCCACCGGCAAGAGCCTCAGGCAACTGGAGCTCCTGGCCGACAAGGACAGCAAGGCCTTCAAAAAGCTGGCCAGCGGCCTGGGGCTTACCTCCACGGAACTCAAAAGCATGATGTCCGCCGCAGGTGATCTGGACAAGTTCGCCCAGGTGGCGGGCATGTCCGCCGACCAATTTGCCAGGGCCTACGGGGAGAATGCGGCAGGGGCGCTGACACAATTCCTGGCCGGGCTGAAATCCATCGATGAAAACGGCGGTTCGGCCATCGTAACCCTGGATGAAATGGGCATCACCGAAGTACGCCTCCGGGACGCCATCCTCCGGGTCAGCAGCGCCACCGGCCTGTTCACCGCCGCCCAGGAGCTTGCCAACACCGCCTGGGATGATAACACGGCGCTTCAAAATGAAGCGAACCAGCGGTATGCCACCACCGAGAGCCGGATGCAGATGCTCAAAAATGCGGCGAACAATGTGGCGATATCCTTCTCCGAGGTGATGCTCCCCACATTGGAAAAGCTCATGGCTAAGCTCCGGGGTGTGACCGATTGGCTGAAAAGCTTGTCCGACGGACAGAAGGAAACCATTGTAAAGGTGGCCGCCTTCGCCGCCGCGCTGGGACCCGTCCTGCTGGTAGTGGGCAAGGTTTCCTCCGGTATTGGTTCCCTCATGAAGGTCATTGCTCCCCTGGCCAAAGCCCTGGGCGGCGCGCAAGCCTCCACCGGCGCATTCGGCGCTGTGCTCACAGCCCTTTCCGGCCCCATCGGCTGGGTCATCGCTGCCGTGGCCGCCCTGGCCGCCGTGTTCGCTATCCTCTGGAACACCAATGACGAGTTCCGGGCGAAGATGACCGAAACCTGGGACAAGATCATGGCCGCCCTGGTGCCCGTAAAAGAAATGTTCATTCGTACCTTCGAAAGTGTACGGCAGGCCATGGAGCCGGTGAAGGAAAGCCTGGGCAAACTCTGGCTCACCGTCCAGGAGGCGGCCATGAAGCTATGGAACCTGCTGGAGCCTCTTTTTATCACGCTGGGCGTGGTCATAGGCGGCTTCGTGACCGTAATCATTGGTGCGGCCAATGGCATTCTCCATGCAATCGCTCCCCTGATGGACGCGGTGGTAAACGGCGTGGATTTCATCATGAACCTGTTCAGCGGCTTGATCTCCCTCTTGCAGGGCGACTTCGCCGGGGCATGGGAAAGCCTCAAAGCCGCTTTCGCTTCCCTGTGGGATGTGGTGCTCAACGTGTTTACTGCCATAGGCAGCTTCTTCGCCGGATTCTGGGAGGGGATCAAGACCGTATGCGCCGCCTTCGGCCTGGATTTGCAATCATTCTTCACCGGCCTTTGGACAGGCCTGCGGGACGGCGCGGTGGCCGCATGGGCCTCCTTCACCGCATGGATATCCGGGGTGTGGAACGGCATATGTGAAACTGCCGCCACCGTGTGGAACGGCCTCCCGGCCTTCCTGTCCGGCTTGTGGGCAAACATCCGGGATGGCGCGACGGCAGCCTGGGACGCTTTTGTCCTATGGATGAATGATATGTTTAACGGCATCTGCGCCACGGCCTCTACCATCCTGAACGGCTTGCTCACCTTCCTTTCCGGCCTATGGGCAAGCATCACGGAAGGGGCTACCCTGGCTTGGAACCAGCTTATCGAATGGCTGGCCGGGGTATGGAACGGGCTGACCGAAACCGCCTCCACTGCCTGGAATGCGGTATCCGGTGCGATAACCGCTGTGCTGGATTCTGCCTCCAAAACTATTGTGGACACATGGAACGCCATCCGTGACACCATTTCCGAGGTATGGGACGGCCTGAAAACCACGGCCACAACCGCCTGGAACACCGTATGCACCAATATCAGCACCGCCGTAAATACGGGCAAAGCATGGATTTTCGCTGCCTGGGATGGCGTAAAAACCGCTGTGACCGGGGTATGGGATACGGCCAAAACAACCGCCACAACGGCCTGGGATACCGTATGCTCCAATGTGAAAAACGCGGTGGACGGTGCGAAGGCGGGCATTGCCTCTGCCTGGGATGGTATCTCCACCGGCATTTCCTCCGCATGGGATACCTTCAAAACTACGGCGTCCACAGCATGGGACGGCATCACAGGCGGCGTGAAAAGTATCATTGACGGCGCCAAAAACGGCATCGTCAATGCCTGGGATGCCATCAAGACCGGGGTGAAGGATACCTGGGACGGTATCACAAGCATTTTCAAAGACCCCATCAATGCCGCAAGCACATGGCTCACCGAAAAGGTGGAATGGTTCAAAGGTTTGTTCAACTTCCAATGGAAGCTGCCGGAATTCAAGCTCCCCAAAATTGAGGTGAAATGGAACGAGGTGGGCTGGGGCATCTCCATCCCCACCCTGTCGCTGAACTGGAATGCCCTGGGCGGCATCTTCCAAAAGCCCACCATTTTCAATACCTCCGCAGGCCTCCAGGGTGTAGGGGAAGCCGGTCCGGAAGCCATTCTTCCCCTGAACACACTGTGGGCGGAAATGTCGGTGCGGCTGAAGGAGGCAATGGCAGGCATGATCCGGGATATGCGGCAGGCGGATGAACGGAAGGCTGAGGATATGGCCCGGATGATGGCTGCCGCCATGCGTGCCGGGGATGGGATGGAACGAAAAGCGCCCTCCGTCAGCGTCACGCAGAACATCTATGCCAATGAAACCAGCTATGTGGCCCAGCAGCGGGAAGCGGCACGGAACTTCCGTCAGATAGCGAGGGCGATGATATGATATTCATTGCCTTTGCGATCAACTGCATGATATAATCTTCCAAGAAACCAAGAGTATGACGTTGGGCGGTATTAGGAATGATTGTTGAATTGAAGCAAGTGCAGTTGGATGATAGAGAGATTTTAAGCAACCTTCTGGAAAAATACGACTACGAGTTTTCGCAGTATGATCAACGGGATGTAAACAAACTTGGCCTTTACGGCTACCAGTATCTTGATCATTACTGGACCGAAGAGAAGAGATGGGCATATTTCATCCTCGCAGATGGCCATTTGGCTGGATTCGTGATGGTGAATGATTACCCGGAAGCAGATGACAGGGAGACTGATTTTGTTATCTCGGAGTTTTTTGTGATGTACAAATACCGGCGCTTGGGCGTCGGAAAACAAGCCTTCTTCAAGGTGCTCAATATGCACAAGGGCAGATGGCAGTTGAAAAGACATCCCAGGAACAATGCCTCCGTTCATTTCTGGAATAAAGCAATAGATGAATACACGAAAGGGAACTACGAGCTTGTCGAGGGCTATCCCCGGACAGAGTATGATGACGGGTCATTGGGCGATATTTTCTTTTTTGAATCATAGCCAGTCATACACACGAAGGCAACTCTTCTTTGAACGCCTCGCCAATCCGGCTTGGCGTTTTTTATATCCTGCGAAAGGGGCTACTCATGAAAAGGCTTGAGACCCTTACATATACCAATTCACTGGGGGAAAGCACTGTCTTTTCCCATGCCTCCGTCTATTGCCCGCAGGACATCGAAGGCCTGACGGATGTACGCAACACCATTTACAGCATCAACAGCATGGGCCAGGATGGGGATACCTTTGTGGCCAACCGCCTGGAGAGCCGGGACATTGACATCTCCGGCTTCATCCGGGAACGGGACCCGGACAAGCTGCGCGCCTATCGCCGCAAGCTGGCCCGCGTCCTGAACCCGCAGCTATCCGCCACCCTGACCTATCAATACGGCAGCTTTGTCCGGGTGATCGGCTGCCGGTCCGTCAATGCGCCTGTGGTATCGAAACCGGTCCAGTCCATCCATACAGCTTTTTCTGTGCAGCTTATCTGCCTGAACCCCTTCTGGCGGGAAGCGGCGGAGAAGCGGGACGATATTGCCGCCTGGATAGGTGCACTGGAATTCCCGGTGGAGATACCGCCAGCGGGCATGATGGTGGGATACCGCCAGCCCAGCCTCATTGTCAACGTATTTAACGGCGGCGACGTAAAGGCCGGTATCCGTATAGAGTTCCAGGCCATGGACGGGGTGGTGGACCCGGTGATTACCAACGTGGACACGCTGGAATCCATCCGGCTCAACATCACCATGCAGGAGGGTGATGTGCTCACTCTCTCTACCGGGTATGGCGAAAAGTGGGCAAGGCTCAACCGTAACGGCTTCATCACGGACGCATTGCGCTATGTGGACGTGGACAGCACCTTCCTCCAGCTATCCCCAGGCGACAACCTCATCCGGTACGATGCTGCGGAGGGTCTTTCCAACCTGGAGGTTTCTATTTTCCACAACAACCTGTACCTGGGGGTATAATCACGAATCCGTGATAAGGGGTGTAACATGGAGCTTTATATCTATGACACCTCCCTGGAACTGCTGGGCGTCATCGACGAAATCAGCGCGCTGGTATGGACGCGGCGGTATTGGGATTGCGGGGAATTCAGCCTATTGGTGCCCATGACCTCCCGCCATGCGGCGCTGCTTCAAAATGGCCGGCTCATTGCCCGTAAGGATACCGACGAGGCAGGGCAAATCCGGTATCTCACCGTCACCAGGGACATAAACGGCCTGGAGCAGATCGAGGTGCAGGGCCAGTTCCTCACCCACTGGATCGGGAAGCGGCTGCTCCTGTCCGGTATTGTATCCAACCTTCCCACCCATGAATTGCTGGCCAGGATCGTCCGGGAAAACCTCATTGAGCCAGCCGATCCGCGACGGGCCATCCCGGCTTTGGCGATGGCGGATATGTCCGCGCTCCAGTCCGAAACGGTGAACTGTTCCCTGGCTGCTTATGCCAATGCCCTGGAAGCCTGCTCCGAAAGGGCAAAGCTGGCCAAGCTGGGATTTAGGATCATCACCGACCTCCGCCAGAAAAAGCACTTCTTTCTTATATACAAAGGCTTTGAACGCACCTCCGGACAGACGGAGAATCCCGTCTGCATCTTCTCCCCGGATTTTGATAACGTGTTGTCCCAGGAGTATACGGACAGCGTGGAAAATGTGGCGACGGCTGCCTATGTAGGTGGCGAGGAAACGGAAGGCGAAGCCCGGCAGGTGGTGGAGGTATCGGACGATGCCAGGACCGGCCTTGACCGTATTGAGTTTTTTGACGATGCCGGAGGCATCCCCCGTTCCTACATGGAGGGCGGCGTACAGCAGCAGATACCGTTGGAAGCATACCTTGCGCTTCTGGCAGCCAGGGGCCATCAGGTGCTGGATCAAAAAACCGAAAGTATTTCCTTTTCCAGCCGCATTGATACCCGTGCCAATCTGACCTACAAAAAGGATTTTGACCTGGGGGACCGGGTGACATGCGTCAACCGTCGCTGGGGAATACGCATCGACGTGCGGATCACCGAGATCACCGAGAGCTTTGAAAGCGGCAAGGAAGAACTGGAGGTCACTTTCGGCACCTCCCTCCCCAGCCTGAACGCCGCGATGAAATGGAGGTAAACCATGGAGAAATCCAGCTTCTTCAACTCCGTGAACGGCGACCGCAAATACGACGCCTCCGATTGGGCGGAGTACTTCGCGTCGCTCATCGGCAACGGCGTGTTCGGCTCACCCGCCGACTGCCTCAAGGTGCTGCCGGATGAACATGTGGCCGTGGCGGTATCCGCAGGTGCGGCATGGATCAACGGCTATTATTATGCCAACACCACCCGGCTGCCGCTGGAACTGCCCACGCCGGACGGCATCCTCAACCGTATTGACCGCATCGTGATCCGCTGGAGCCTTACGGAACGGGCTGTCAATGTCCGGGTCAAGCCGGGCGCTCCGGCTTCCTCGCCCCAGCCGCCCGCCCTCCAGCGGGACGCCAGCGTATATGAACTGGTGCTGGCGGATGTGTATGTGGCTGCCGGGGCTTCATCCATTCTGGAAAGCAATGTTACCGACCTTAGAGGAAACACCTCGTTTTGTGGGACCGTGTCCAGCATCGTATCCGAGGCACACACCCATGAGGTGGCGACGCAGTCCAAAGCCGGGTTCATATCGGCCAATGACAAGAAAAATCTGGATACCCTGAACAGCCGGGTCAATCAGGACCTCACCACGACTTCGAATCCTACCTTTAAGATCGTCACCGCCGAGAAGGTCATCGGCGCGGTATATGCCTGATAAAAAATAATCCGGGAGGGATGATTTTGCCCACGGCGGTATTCCAGTCCGCAGCTTTATCCGGCAACTATGGCATCACCAGTAACGGGGCTGGCTATGTTTTTGCCCTTCCGCTGGCCAGCGGCAGCCTGCCGGGTTCCAATGTCTATATCACCTCGGCGACATTGCATGTCAGCCAGACCTACCAGTATTCATCCCTCCGGCTCGCTATTGCCCGGAATGAAAGCACCGGCGCTGATCTCTGCGCCGCCTTCACCACCTCGGGCAACAGCGCCAGCAATAACGTCAATGAGCCGTTGAGCGTGACCCTGTACAATGCCCTGTCCCTGTTCAGCGGTTATAATCCCCTGAGCGTGCGCATCCGGGGTGCCGGGAAAGGCGGTTCCGGCAGCGAGGGAAACGTCATGTCCCTGCGCCAGAACGCGGTGATTACCGTCACCGTGAACTGGGAGTATTCCTACACGGCCTGTGGCGCGCCTACCGCTGTTTCCGTCTCCGCCACCAATGTGGCTCCCGGCGCTGCCGTGACATTATCCTGGTCGGGTGCCAGCGGGGGCGTGAGCAACGGCATCACGGGATACCAGATTTACCGTGCTGATAGTGCGGGCGGCCCGTATGGTCATATTGCCACTGTATACACATCCTCCGGTTCCGGCTCCACCTCAGTAGCCGCGCCAGCCTCCAATGGGAGTTCCTTCTATTATAAAGTGCTCACCTTGGGAAGCGTGGCGGGATACGATTCCGGCCAGTCCTCCGCCTATGCAACACTGACATGCTCCTTTTCCGCACCCTCCCCGCCAAGCACAATGACCATTGGCGGCGGAAGCTCCGCCTATGCCGCATCCGGCGCAAGCGTCACGCTGGCATGGTCCGGTGCCGGAGCCGGGACCAACAACCCCGTCACCGGGTATCACATCTACCGGGACGGGGCTTTTTATGCCGCCACCACAGGGACCGGTTATTCCGTCCCCGCCCACGGTACGGCAGGGAGCAGCTATACCTATACGGTGTACACGCTGGGCACATACGCCAACAGCGGCGCTTCCGTTGGCCGTACCGTTTATACCTACGGAATGCCTTCCGCTCCTACCGCCATCTCCGTTTCCAATGCCACGCCGGATGCCGGGACAAACGTCACCCTCTCCTGGTCGGGGGCGGGAGCGGGCAGCTTTAATGAAATCACCGGGTATCAGGTATACCGGGCCACCAGTGCCGGGGGGACATACAGCTACCTGGGGGAAGTGTCCACCGCCGCCACCAGCGGCAGCATGCAGGTCACAGCCCATGCCACCATGGGATCGGCATACTATTACAAGGTGTACACCATCGGGGCCAGGAGCAGCAGCGCCATAAGCTCCGCATATGCCGCAGTCACCTCCAAGGTCTATACCGCATGCACAGCGCCTACGGCTGTTACCCTCGCCGCCGTCCTTGCCAACGCGGGCGCGTCCGTCACCCTTTCCTGGTCGGGGGCCGGGGCGGGAACCAATAACCCTGTTTCCGACTATGCCGTACACCGGGCCACCAGCGCCGGAGGCACCTATTCCCTCCTGGGCACCACGGCTTCCACAAACTATCCGGTCACGGCGCACGCCACGGAAGGCAGCAGCTACTATTACAAGGTGGCCGCCATAGGCACCAAGTCCGGCTTTGACAGTGGCCTATCCGCCGTGTACGCCTCGCTCAAAACCAACAGTACACCCGCCGCGCCTGGCGTGACGGCTCCGGTGGCTGGAAAGATTACCTACAACAGCAGGCCGCGCATCCTCGTCACCGTAGGCGCGGATGCCGACGGGCACGCGCAGACACTAGCCATGGCTGGGTATTCCGCCTCCACCGCCGGAAGCCTGGCTCCCGGCAAAAGGGTGGTGCTGCGCAGGAGCGCCGCACTGGCCGACGCAGGCGCGCAGAGCATTTCCGTAACAGCCACGGACCCTCTCGGCGCTGTATCGGCAGCGGCGGCCCGCAGCTTTTCCTATGCCGCTGCTTCCTGGACGGATAACCCCCTGGTGGCGAACACAACCCCGGTGAAGGCCGCACACCTGCAGGAATTGCGGAACGCCGTGGATCAGGTGCGGGCCTACTATGGCATGTCTCCTTTTGCTTGGGCTGAAGCCCTGACAGCCGGAGCAACTTCACTCGCGGGTTGGACAGGCCATGTCAACGAGCTTCGCACGGCCATGGAGGGGATAGCGGCTTTCGTCAACGGCTGGGATATGGAAAGCGGCACCCACAACGTTTCACTGCCCGCCTGGATTTCCATCCCTGTAAACAAGCCCTCCGCTGCTGTGATGACCCAGCTTCGGGAGGCTATCCTGCTGCTGTAACACAGCGCTTTCCTTTTGTTCCCCGCTTCCTTCCGGAGGCGGTTTTTTATTGCCCCAATTCTCATATTCAGGAGGCAAACATGAAGGATACCCTCGCCACTACCCTGGCGGCCATTGGCACTGCCATTACCACAACGCTCCTGGGCGGCTGGGACCGCGCCTTGGAAATCCTGCTCATTTTCATTGTCCTGGATTATGTAACCGGCATCGGCGCGGCCATGAAAACCAAGACCCTCAAGTCCAGCATCGGGTTTGAGGGCCTTCTCAAAAAAGGCACGATTTTTCTGGTAGTCATCCTGGCGGCACAGTTGGACCGGATCACCGGGAACGCGGCAGGCGTTTTCCGTACCGCCACCGCCTTTTTCTTTGTAGGCAACGAAGGCTTGTCGGTGCTGGAGAACGTAGGCGAGATGGGCGTCAAGCTGCCCAGCGTGATCCGCAGCGCTCTCGAAAAGCTGCGGGACGAAAACGACGGGACAGGCACGGATAACGACGGGAATGGCGGCGAGTAGACGCCGCTCCTTTGAGGTGGGAGGATATCTCTATGAGAGTTTTGGACCTCTGCATATCTGCGACAGGTGTTCTTGGGTATGGCGGGGCAGTAAAATCCCTTGGCCGTATCGGGGAAATCGGAGCAACACAGGTGCGCATTCACGTGGGCGGCTGGACCCAGGTATTTGACGGTGCGGTATACAGCGTGCTTGTGCGGCGTCCGGACAAATCGACGTGGCCGCTTTTAACTGACGCGGTGCCTGTGGACGGCAAATTGACCGTGACCGTACCGCCGGAGCTTGTGTCTGCGGTCGGTGGTGTCCTGTTTGAAGTGCGTGCGGAGCGGAATGGCGCATTGATCAAATCCGGCAGTCTTGCCGTGCCTGTTGAAGGCGCGCTTACGGCAGGCCCGCCTCCTGCCGGTGTTGGCCAGAACTGGACGGATCAACTGACGGGCTTGGTGGCACGGCTGGATGTCGGGATACCGAATGTGTACATTTCGGGCGACTATCTCACCGGCTGGGGTGGCAAAGAGGACGAGCGTTTGGCACGGCTGTCATACAGGAGCGCGAAGCTGGGTTTTGACTGTGCTGTGAAAATGAAACCGCAAGGAACATCGTCGCTGAGTTACCCAAAAAAGAACTTTACGCTCAATCTGTTCGAGGATGACACCTTTGCCAAAAAGAAAAAGGTTGCTATGCGTCCGGGGTGGGGTGGTCAAAGCAAATATGTGCTCAAGGCGAACTGGGTCGATCCGACACACGCGTGCAACATCGTATCCGCGCAGCTTGCTGCCGGCATGCAAAAGGAATATGGCCTTTTCCCGAATGCGCCAAACCGTGGATTGATTGACGGCTACCCTGTGCTTTTGCATATGAACGGCGAATGCGTGGGGTTATATACCTGGAATATTCCCAAAGACGGATGGCAGTTTGGCTTTACCGGCGACATTGAAAACACGGCTTTGATTATGTGCGCCGAGTCACAGACCGGATCGTGTACGTTCCGGGAGAGCGCCAGCTTCGCCGATTGGACCGTGGAATACGGCAAAGAGGATGCCGCCGCGCTGGCTGCGTTCAACCGCATGGTGCATTTCATCAAGGACGCATCGGATGCGGATTTCCGGACACATTTCACCGAGTACCTGAACCTGGACGCCTGCCTGAACTATTATTGCTTCGTATACCTTTCAGCCGCCATTGACAATCTTGGCAAAAACATGCTCATGGTCTCCGCTGACCGGCAGGTGTGGTCTCCCAGCTTGTACGACTTGGACAGCCTGTGGGGTGTATATTGGGACGGCATTGAATTGCTCCCCTATAACCGCAAATGCCCGGAAGAGTACGCCTGTTCCACCAGCCTGCTTTGGGAAAAACTGCTCCGTTGCTTCCCGGACGAGATTGCCCTGCGGTATGAGCAGCTTCGGTCCAGGGCATTGAGTACAGGCAGCATCTTGGCCACCTTTGAGCGTTTCATGGGCAATATCCCCCAGCGCTTATACAGTGAGGATGTCCAAATCTGGCCCGAAATCGCCAACATGAGCCGCAAAATGACGCAAATCCGGGCGTATGTCCCGGCACGGACGCAGTATGCGGACTACATGATGCGCAACCTGCGGACAAGCTCCGCTGGCAACCCTGGGCGGGTGCTGTACAATCTCCCCGCGCCGTTCGTGGGCAACGGGACGGATGCTTATGTTGATACGGGCATACGTCTGTTCGACAACCCGAAACGGGATTGGACGCTGCTGGTTCGGTTCCACAATACAGTTACGAGCCAGGAGAAGGTGCTGGTATCCTGCTTTTCAGAAATGTTCCCAAATTACGAAGGCCTTCTGATTCGCAGGGACAGTTCGAGCGTGGAAAATCAAGTGGCAGTGGTTGTCGGCTCGAATTGGGGGCAGCAGACGCCTAGCAGCCCCACGGAATACTCTACCGTGGCGGTCATCAAAAACCGGGACAGTTACCGGGTTTTCCGGGACGGCGTGCTGGCCTACGATGTACAGAACATCCCCCTTGCGGTGCCCTACATGGGGAACCTTTTGATTGGCTGTCAAGATGACGGCAGCTATAACAAAATACGGCATAGCGCCGTGACCGTGACCCATCTAAAGGTGTACCAGAAGGCGCTTTCCGATGCGGATGCGCTTGCTCTGCTAAACGAGTTTGCCGTTTGATTCCCAACCAATCGCCCATAGGCTGCAAAATGGGTACGGTGCGCCGACTGCTCTTGGGGGCATCGGAGATATGGATGAACAAAACAAGCGGTGGCGAATAAGCTGCCGCATTTTTTTGGGAGGTTTTCACATGACGGTTAAAACAAATCTTGGATTGGTAGCCTGGGCACTTCAATGGATTGGCCAAAAATATTGGTTTGGAACGTGCTGCTATGATTGTACCTCAAGCTTATTGACACGAAAAACGCAGCAATACCCTTCCCATTATACAAGCTCCCGCATGGCGCAGTACAAGGCTGATATTGCTGCAAAGAAGAAATGCTGCGATTGCATCGGCCTTATCAAGGGGTATTACTGGACGCGGGAAGATGGCACGCAAAAGTATGGCCTGGATGGCCGCCCGGACAAGGGGGCCGAAGGCATGTTCAGCGCCGCCAAGGTCAAGGGCAGGATTGCCACACTGCCTGAGATTCCCGGCCTGCTACTCTACAGCCCTGGCCATGTAGGTGTGTACATAGGTGGAGGGTACGCGGTGGAAGCGCGCGGCTTCAACTATGGAGTGGTGAAAACCAAGGTATCCCAGCGCCCTTGGTCCTATTGGTATCAATGTCCTTATATCGACTATATTGATGGTACACCGGTGGAACCCTCTCCTTCGCCGGAAACACCTGCTCCCACGCCGATACCGTCACCCATCCCTGGCAACGCACGGCTGCTCCGATACAAGAAAGGGCAAAAGATGCTGCGGGGCGAGGATGTCACCACAGTACAGACCCGCCTCGTTGAGCTTGGTTTCAACCCCGGTAAAATAGACGGAGTATATGGCCCTGTCACCGAAGCGGCGGTCAAAGCCTTCCAAACCGCCGCCGCCATTGAGGTGGACGGTATTGTGGGTCCGATTACTCAATCCAAGCTCCAAGGGAAATGATCTTTGAGCCGCAGGCCATCAATCTGCGGCTCTTTTTTATGGCGTTCATGATTACACGAAAACAAAAAGCCAAGAAATCGATATACACAGCATCAATATCACTCCGGCCTTGTGCCGTATCTGGAGGCACATATGACTTCCCAAGAAAAGACCTGTTTGCTCGAAATGCGGCAGGCGGGTTTGAGCTTTGCTCAGATTTCCGCCGACCTCGGTATCTCGAAAAATACCCTCAAATCCTTCTTCCGCCGTGCGGATGCGAACAAAGGCACCGCTGCGACAATCGCCTGCGTCCATTGTGGGAATCCCTTTGCTGTCAAGGGGAAGCGCCGGTTTTGCTCAGACGGCTGTCGCTACACCTGGAGCTATTCCCACCGTACCCTAAACATCCATAACGCGGTCGAGAAGAAATGTGCGTGCTGCGGCAAGCGCTTTTTCAGCTATGTGTCCAGCCACCGTAAATACTGCTCCCGCACCTGCTATATCGCAGACCGCTATGGCAAGGAGAGGGGTCATGACAGACATGCGGTATAAGCAGCATCAACGGTACCTGGCGGCCATCTCCGTAGCCAACGATATGTTCGAGAGCGGCTTCATTGACGACGCGGATTTCTCGGCACTTGAGACAAAATTCGCCGCAAAATATCAGCCTCTCTTTCGTTACGAAAAGCCTTGTCTTTCCGCGACCCTTCCTATAAGACAGACAGACGAAGGGAGGGGTTGATATTGGCCCGAATCATACGGAAAATGAACCCGGCGCTACCGCTACCGCCACGCCTTCTGAATGTCGCGGCATATGCGCGGGTATCGTTGGACAAGGATTCCATGCTGCATTCACTGTCCGCGCAGATAAGCTATTACAGCGACCACATTCAAAAAAAACCCGGCTGGCGGTACACGGGTGTGTATGCGGACAAAGCGCTCACCGGCACCAAGGCCGAACGCCCGGAATTCCAGCGGCTGCTGGCCGACTGCCGGGCCGGGCTAATCGACATGGTGATCACCAAGAGCATCAGCAGGTTTGCCCGCAATACGGTGACGCTGCTGGAAACGGTGCGAGAGCTGAAGGCGCTGGGCGTGGACGTCTACTTCGAGGAACAGAACATTCACTCCATGAGCGGGGATGGCGAGCTGATGCTTACCATCCTCGCTTCTTATGCGCAGGAAGAAAGCCGCTCGGTATCCGAAAACTGCACATGGCGCGTTCGCAAGAAATTTGAGGTCGGGATACCCACGACCGTACAGATTTTCGGTTACAGAATCCATCAGGGCACTTTCACAATCATCCCGGAAGAAGCGGCCATCGTCCGAATGATCTTCGCCGACTATCTTGGCGGCATGGGGCGTAACGCGATATACCGGAAGATCGTTGCGCTGGACATTCCCACAAAGACCGGGCGGAATTGGTGTGAAGCCTCTATTGACGAAATTCTCCGCAATGAGAAGTATGTCGGCGACCTGCTGTTGCAGAAATACTTCCGCGAGGATCACCTCACCAAGAAAGACCGCAGGAATCGAGGCGAGCTTCCCCAATACTACGTCCGCGACCATCACGAGGCGATTATTGCCCGCGCGGACTTTGACCGCGTTCAACAGATGCTCAAGGCGCGCGGCGAGTATTTCCACCCTTATGAATACCAGCCCACAAGTTACCCTTTCACAGGGAAGATCATCTGTGGAAAGTGCAGCAAGTCCTACAATCGCAAAACGACGCTGGGCAGGGTTTCGTGGCAATGCTCCACATTCCTGCGGTTGGGCAAAGCGCATTGCCATGCCAAGCAGATTCCCGAGGATACACTGATGGACGTTACAGCTTTGGTACTCGGCCTGGGCACATTTGACGAGGCCGTATTCAAAGAGCGCATTCGGGAAATCCGCGTTCCGGCCTTCAATCATCTGGTCTACATATTCGAAGATGGAACCGAAGAAACCCGCGTTTGGCAGGACAAATCCCGGCGTGATAGCTGGGATTTGTCTATGCGCCAACAAGCTGCGGAACAAGCGAATAGGAGGTATGCAAAATGAGCGAGGCAAGAGCATACGCGCCCAGGGTGACGATGACGCCCGCCACCCTGAACCGTTTTACGGCTATGCCGATAGCGAACACCCGAAAGCGCCGCGTGGCGGCCTATGCCCGCGTATCCACCAATCAGGAGGAACAGCTCACCAGCTATGAGGCGCAGGTGGACTACTACACGCAGTACATCCAATCCAAGACTGAGTGGGAATTCGTGAAGGTGTACACCGACGAAGGCATCAGCGCCACGAACACCAAGAAGCGCGATGGCTTCAATGAAATGGTGCAGGACGCGCTGGACGGAAAGATCGATCTCATCATCACGAAATCCGTCTCCCGCTTCGCCCGCAACACGGTGGATTCCCTGACCACGGTTCGGTTGCTCAAGGATAGGGGTGTGGAGGTTTATTTTGAAAAAGAGAACATCTACACGCTGGATTCCAAGGGCGAACTGCTCATAACCATCATGAGCAGTCTGGCCCAGGAAGAAAGTCGCTCCATTTCTGAGAACGTGACCTGGGGCAAACGCAAAAAGATGGCGGACGGCAAGGTGAACCTGCCCTATAAGCAATTCCTCGGATACCGCAAAGGCGCGGACGGCCTGCCGGAGATCGTGCCCGAGGAAGCGGTCATCGTGAAGGGCATTTTCCGCATGTTCCTCGAAGGCAAGTCGCCCGCTTACATCGCGCGCCACCTGACGGAGCGCGGCATCCCGACGCCGGGCGGCAAACCCAACTGGCGGCCTAATACCGTGGAGAGCATCCTGACCAACGAAAAGTATAAGGGCGACGCCATCCTGCAAAAAACTTTCTGTACGGACTTCCTCACCAAGAAAACCAAGGTCAATGAGGGTGAGGTGCCGCAATACTATGTGGAGGGCAGCCACCCGGCCATCATCGAACCGGAGATATTCGATGCGGTTCAGATCGAATTGAAGCGCCGCAAAATGCCGGGCCGCAGGAATTACACGCCGCATTGCTTCTCTGGCCGGATTTACTGCGATGAATGCGGCGAGCTGTATGGCAGCAAGGCGTGGCATTCCCATACCGTGTGGAAATGCAACGCAAAGCATAAGCAGCTTGCCACCTGCTCCACACCTGCCCTGCGCAATGAAACCATACAGGACGCCTTCGTGCGGGCATTCAATCAGATGATTGACCGTAAAGACGAGATCATCCACATCTGCGAAGATACCATGCGGGAACGCTGCGATACCTCCGGGCTGGCGGAGCGGTTGGCCGAACTGCGCACGGAATTGGAGATCATCACGGGGCTTATGCAGCGCCACATCAGCGCTAATGCGCATATGGCAATCGATCAGGCCGAGTATCAGCGGCAATACGACGAGTACGAAGCACGGTTCCATGAAGCCCAGCGGCGCATCGTGGAGGCGGAGGCGCACCGGGAAGCCCTGACCGCCAAGCGCGGAAAGCTCAAGGGGTATCTCGATATTCTGCGCGAGCAAGGGCCTATCCGGACGTTCAACGAACCGCTATGGTGCGGCGCGGTTGAGCAAGTACGGATAAAGGAGGACGGTATCATGCGCATCATTTTCAAAGATGGGGCTGTGGTAGAGGGGTAAGGCCCTGCGATTGGCCGCAGGCTCGGTTTCGGGCCTGCGGCCTCCTGCTTGCAGGTATTATAGATGTATATCATAATACCTGCAAAAAATCTGGAAGAATCAATTCTCAGGGCGTTGAATTTGATAGAAGCACAGTACCGCACGAACGGCAGGATCGTCTATAGCGATATCCTTGTCGGTGAATCTGTTCTTTTTGATGATGGGGTCAGCAACTGCTCGCTGCTCCGGGGTAAGTGTGAAGAACGCTTCGCGCCACTCGTCGGTGATGGTATCGCAAGCATCGGCATAGGCAGCAACTTTACCGAAGCGTACCCGCTTGGCTTGGTCATGCTCAAAACGTCGGATGATAAGGGCTTCCGGCATCATCATGATTTCGTGAAACTCATCTTCATCGGCACCGAAGGCGGCTTCAAAGAACTGCTTGCCGCGTCCGATTTTTCCGTGGGTAGATGTTAGCACCGCTTGCACGGCACGGACATATTTCTTGCTCCATTTTTTTCCAATAAAGTCGCGGTTGCGGAACCACTTCGGGTCATCAATGGGGTGGTATTTCATTGGGAAAGAATAGATGGTCACACCTAGCTCGTCGCACAGTTCCACCGACAGCTTCATGCGGCGGTACAGGTCGACAGGTTCCTCCTCGAAGTTATAAAGCATATAATTCGAAAGGTCGGTCAGCCCAGCAGCTGCTGCGGCACGGACAGCACGTTCATAGATGCGATGTTCCTTCCAGCTATCAAATGCGATGCGGACGGGTCTGATATTGATTCGTGCCAGTGTCTGCATATTCTCCGGCGTGATTAGCCGCCCGTCGATTCCTTGGTTGAAGTCCACGATCCTTTGCCGTGGCATGGGGTGGTAGGCATACTTCTGGAACAGTGGTTGGATATACTTATGCAGTTCAAGAATTGCCGCTCTTGTCGCCGTATGAACCTGGTCACACTCGGCTTCCATAATTCGCTTGTACAGTTCATCGCGGATGACAGTGTCCTTACAGACTTTGGGGTTGCTACACTTGGTCAGGAGTGTGTCATATAGTTCAACCATCATGCGGATATAAGCGCGGTCGTTGATGCCTTCCACCAAATTCCGGTATGCAATATCATAGGGATTCGGCGGGATATATGTTGCCCCTCTGCCAAAACCGCAAGCGATAATTTCCTCGATAATGCGCTCATAGCACTCGGACTCGAGGACATTATTATCCAGCAGCATCAGATTCTTCTGTTCGCCGAACCGTTCCTGTGCCGCCTCCAACTGCTGGCGAAGCTGTATGTAGTTTTGATATTTTGGCTCCAGCTTTGGTACAGCGCAGAACTTGCACTTGTTCGGGCAGCCACGGGTCATATAGGCGAAGTAAGCGTCCGTGGTAGGGTACTTGTAATCAATTTCATCGAGGATGGAGTAGTCCAGCGGTAAGGTATCAATTATGGCGTTGCTATCCGCATCCAACATGCCGGGGTTTTCCAGAATACCAAAAATCGGTACGATGCCAGTTTCCTTCGTGATTTCATCGGGGATGATGGACGAGGCAATGCCGCCGACAAACACCTTGCGCTGATCTCTGCAAAGCTGTTTGACGAAATTGATGGTGTCAATGGTAATTGCCCACTCGAATGTAAACAGCGTGGTTACGCAGACCACGTCGAAGCGCGGGTTAGTGAAAAAGTCCTTATCCTTAAATTTTGTTCTGTGGTCACGAATCAGGTCGATGAGCATATCCGCATCGTCTTGTGTCGCTTCGTTTTTACGGACTTCTTCTTCAGGTATGTCTGCGGTCTTTCCGTAACGGATGTATGCTGTGAGCGACGGAATGAGCCGCCGCCATTTCATTTCAGGGCATACACCAAAAAGGAGCCGGATAAGCTCCTCGCACAACAGGCTTGCCGCGAATTGCTGCAGGTCGCCTTTATAGAAACGAACATTATCTCCACGTTGCTTATAGTACGTGGAGATTTTCATCAGTCCCATGGGCGGATACTTGTTCCGGTAGTTTGGCTCTATCAAAAGCACTTCGCGTGGCATAACAGCATCAATCCTTCTTCGCTTTTAACCCCGCATGAATCTTCGAAATCAAATTCTGCGCGATGTCCGGCGCATTTTGATTGATGAGGTCGTAGATTCGCCCGACAACGCGGCGCGTTTCCTTGGGGTACTGCGACAGCTCGTCGGTGATGAACACGGGCTTTGTTTTTTTGCCGCCTTCCGGCTTTTCTTCCTCCGTAGGAATCACAGGAAGGGGCTTTAGGGGTTCGGGGGCTTTAGGGGTCTCAACCGTGGCTACAATCGTCTTCACACGGGCTGTGATTGGGTCGTCCGTGGTTTCCTTGGACTTTTGAAGCGTCCGCTGTGCTCGTTCTGCTTTTTGCCGCTTTTCCTCCAAGGCAGTCTGCATCGTTTCACGGTCTACGCCGCCGCTAAAGCCTGTTTTTGTCTTTTCTGTATATGTGGTAACAGACTTGCGATAGTCCTCAATAGCTCTATATGCACTCCGCTCGTCGCTGGCGACATTGCAGAGCTTCCACAAGTATTCGAAAAACTCGCGCAACTGCACCTCAAAGCTGTCCCGGATGGCATTTTCGTTGAAATAATCACGCCGGGCATTCGGAATCAGATCGGGGTGAACGGCAAACACTTCTCCGATATAATACTCATTGCCGCGAGGGTCTTTAAACAGCCGTCGGAGCGTCCCGGACTCGCCAATCTGGATATTTCCTTTACGGAGCCGCAAGCCGCGCTGAATATTCCCTGCTGCCTTGATTTGCCCGTTCAGGGAAGAAAGCCCGAACCACATCCATGCGATGAGTTTTTCATTCTCATCGTAGAAATCCTTGAATTCGATAGCCTTGACTTCATCGTGCGTTTTGCCGCCGGAGTAAATGCGGGTGGTGTAGCCTTTAAAAACCTGTTCGGCGTTGACGAACACGTTGTATTCGTCAATTGAAACGCCCAGCGACTTTGCGTGTTTGTAGATATGTCCATTGAACATAAACTTGTTCGGATATGGCACAGGGATTTCGAAGGCAAGGTAATTCCTGATAATGTCCTTGTCCAGCAGGTCGGGGCTGGTGACACCAGTCAAAATCACTTCAAAAAAGTGCTCGGTTGCGTCGGAGGGCTGGGACGATGTCAGCAGGATGGCTTCCAGCACTTCGTCAGCCGTGTGTTTGGCGTTGTCGTTAAGCATGGTACGCATTTTATAGGCATTCCACGTCATGACATGGGCTTCTTCTTCGCCGACAGCAGAAGAAATAAACCGAAGCTCATTGCAGTATGCCAGACCGCAGAGCCGTCCGATGCCCCGGAAACCTTTGTCGACCGCCCGCTTTTTATCGGAGTTGGCAATGTCGCTCAGGACGCGCACAAAGTTCTCTTTATGGATACCGCTGCCGTTGTCGCGGATGCGAATCTCCCGCTTGGCAGAATCAATGCTGATGTCGATGCTGGTGTCTTTCCTGGTAACGATTCCTGCGTTGACAGCAGCATCAATGGCATCGCATGAGTTTTGAACATATTCGCGGTACATCACCCGCGAATCGGAGTACATGCCAGTTGTAAGGTTTTCAAGAATGTTTTTCCCGAATACCGCCATGACGATCTTCCTTCCTCAGTTTTGTTTAAACTGCTTATACAGCGGCTTCGGAAATTTGATCTTCAGCATGGAGCGGAAAATCGGGTTCTGAATCAGGTATTCGCCCTGCGACAACCGCGTCAGGATGCTCCTGTATGTATCAGGGACAATCCTGTAGTCTGCCTTACTGGTTTCGATGGAGTTGGTGCGCCCGTAAGCGTGGGTGGAACAGTTGCCTTTCACGCGGTCGTGGATGGAACTGCGGAATTGCTCCGCCGCGAACAGAATCACGCCCAAAGAACGCCCGCGCTCGGTAACGTCCAGAATCTGCCGGAGGATGGGCGAGTTCTTTGGTGTTTCGGTCGAGGCGTACTTGTTGAGCTCGTCGATGAAGATGATGATCTTCTTCGGCGGCTTGGCTCCCATGTGGTCGTATTCGCCAAGCTGGAGCTTGTTGATAATCCGCACCACATCGCCGAAAACGAAGGACTGCATGATTTCGCCAAGGTTGGCCACATCAACAATCACTACATCGTTAGGCTGAATCTGACGGAGCTTGTCCTCCAGCCGGACAGTCGTGTCCCTTGCGTCACGCTCAAATAACGGGGAATTCTCGACGGTCTTACGGATAATGCGACTGAAACGCCGCCAAGAAACAACCGGAATGTCTTTGTTTTTCTTGTTTGGGCTTTCTGCGGGATCGCAGTGTTTGCTTACCAAGCTCAAGAAGCTCTCCCAGTCATTGCATTGATCGAAGCCGCCCGCGCCAGAAATGATGTACTCCTGAATAGCGTCCAGCGTTTGGTTCGAATCATCCACGTTGGACAGAAGGAGGTCGAGGTCTTCTTTATCCTTTTCATAAGTGAATACATATTGGCTGGCGATGCCGCTCTCGACATATTCTGCAAGCTCAGCCTCGGATAAGAAGGTGCTGGAAGCGGTGCGGTCAAACTCGCCGTTTGGCACGAGATATTGGACGTGTTCAAACGGCGTTGTACTCAGTCCCATCTTCTCATACAGGGCATGGACTTGTTTACGCTCTTCCTCGGCTTGTTCAGGTGTGTTCTTGCCATCGTCAGTAAAGTCGTTTGGCAGATGAACACCCATAAGGTCTTTACCTTTGACATTGAAAAGGACGAAAGCAACGCTGCCATCTTCCGGCTTCACGTCGCGATAGCTGTCCTGAATCGCTTTGAGCAGGAACATGGCGTAAGAGGTTTTAGCCGCCAGGCCAGAAATGCCGGAGATGTTAAGATGCGCTCCTTCTGGGCCAATGACAAATCTTGGGTCGAACTTGACAGGGATGACAACCTTTTCGACCCTGCCCGTATTCTCGTACATTTCCAAGAAGCCGCTGGGAAGAACACAGTGTTTATTGTCCAAACCAAGCGCATAGGTAATTTCCGCTTCGTCGGCAAGCCACACTTTTTCATCGCTCTGCACAGGGATATAGATACCCTTGGTGTTGCAAATGATCTTTGCATCAACGTAATTCATCCCAACACGGAACGTCGGCGGCGTGACTTCCACATCGCCAAAGTCGCTGGAGATGTAATTCGTGAGAAAGCTGCTCGCATCGGTGATGTGCGAGATATCCTCAATCACCCCGTATGACCGTGAGCCGTTAACGTGGTCGACGCGAACGATGTCAAATGGATTGAGGATGAGCTTGCTGTCCGTCCAGAAGGCAAACGTGTCCACGCTTGTCGGCTTCTTTTCGGTTGCGATAACCCTGCCGATGAGTTTGGGTTCCATCTTTTTTGCCTCCGTTCAAAACAAACTCAAGAACACATCACTGCTGAGGTAAAGGCTCTTGATATAAGATTCAGTCAGAAAAACCGGGTACAGGTGGTTGGCATAACGCAAATCGGAGCCGTAGCAAGTTGGGCAGCGTTCATTGATGAGAGTGGCCGAAATCATATCAACGTCCTCTGTATCCAGCCCAAAACCACGTCCGTGCCGCGTTTCTTTGTCCGTGACCATGATTTTCTCAACTTTGATCACGCCGTCAAATGGCGTTTTGGTCTGATCCGGGAATTTGCGCAGCCGTATATACCAAACAGCAAACTCAATGTCGGGTATCCGCTTGACCCTCATCCTTGCGACAGGTGTTCGGTGAAACTGCGGCAGTTCGATGATGGCGCGGGCGTTCGCGTTTCCCTTGCCGTCCTTGCAGTTCTCTGGGTTGAAGGACTTGGATACGCCGATGACATATTGATAACTGTTTTTGAAATTCTTTAGATTGGCGAATTTACTCTCGCTTTTCATGGGCTGGTATTCCAGAGAACCGTCTTTCACGAGATACGCGGTTTGTGAAAGAAGCCTGCGTTGCGCCAACGAGTCAACCATTGCCTTTTCTTCATTAATCATGTAGTCCTGAATAGTTGCGATACCCCTATCACGGAATTCGCCTTTTTCGGGGTTGGCGGTTATGTATGTGAGAACGTCATCCAGCGACAGTCCTTTGCCTTGTAGCCGGGGATTATTGTTTAGCCTTTTCCGCAGGCTGGCAAGGAAAGCTTCCGGAAACCTGCCGGATTTATCGCACTTATTGGGCAGCGAAACAACGAGCTTACGGACAGTTGGCTGTACGGCTTGCATCAGCCCGTCAATTCTCTGGCAGCACGCAACTCCCACCTGCCCGGCGACAACAGGAAAGACGCGGGAATCATAAGAGATATCGTCTACATGGTAAATGTGGCGAGAGCCATCAAGAAAGTATTGCAGACACGGGACAGGGCGGTTTCGGGCAAGATCGGCGGCAAAATCTTTCAAGTCTGTAGGCTTGTTTTGGGGCATGGTTTCGCCGTCCCGTGCCCATGACTCCACTTCATCAGGGTTATCATCATAGTCGGGGCTGGGAGTGCGCATGGAATCAAAGCTATACTTATAGCTCTGGAAGCTCCTGCCGCCTGTTATGTCGGCAATATCCTCCATGATCCGGCTCATGCAGTTTCCCCTTTTCCTGTGTAATATAGAAAGCAACTAAATCGTCTTTCGTTTTTTCTCTGGTCTTTCGGCGTTTTCAGGGATAATCCATATCCGACTGAGCATGGTGGCACCCGGAATCTTTTCTGCCTTGCACCATAACTGTACCTGGCGTTCCGTTACTTCCCATTTTTTTGCAGCTTCTTGGACTGTTATATATCCGTTCATTCAAAACAACCTCCAGTCCGCCAAAGGCACTTATGAAAGTATACTTCGTCTAAACGAAAGTGTCAATGCAAAAATGGAAATATTACTCCATTTCTCGACAATCGAAATGCTCTTTCCCCGGACAAGGTTAGGTATCGCAAAGCCGCGCGGTTGCCTCCTCATAATGCATGCGAGGAACTGCTATCCCCAGATGCCTTCCCGTCGGACGAAAATCTCCTCCGGGCACATCTTGTACATCGCGGCTCCAAACTTCTGTCGCATGATCTGCCGCACCGAATGTTCCGTGGATTCCATGAAAACAGCCACCTGGGAGCCGAATATGTGGATCACATCCTATTGCCTTCTGGCCGCGAAGTATACACCCACCGAAACCGCGCAAGTAAGGGCCTATCAGGGCTTTCAATGAAACGCTATGGCGGTCCGGCTGAGCATGTGCGGATAAAGGAGGGCGGAACCATGCGCTTCATTCTCAAGGATGGGGTTGTGTTAGAGGGGTAAGGCCCAGCAAAATACTCAGTCCGCGTAATGCCAAAGAATATAATGAGGAGTTAAAAGGATTCGAGGCATATGTTTTGTTAATAGCCGAATACTACTCCAGTAGACCAAGTTTTTACACCGGGAGGATCCCGCCATGTACAAGGTTGAGTATCGGTCCATGCCACACATCTCTGCACAAAATTGCTCCGCAGTATTCTGCCGCAAAAACGGCAAATATGATTTGACGGATCTTTCTCCGTCAGTATACTGCGAGCATTTTTTATTCTACCTCAATGAAGAGCTGGGGCTATTGATACTGCCGTTATTACCGCCTATAGCCGGGTTAAATTCCCAAAAGTATACGCCCCAAAACGAGTGTGTATTTACACCATCATTCAGATGCTATATAATGGATGAAGAATCCATTGAGCGGACGCTTCCGATAGATGAAGTGATCACCAGGCTATGTGGGCACCATGGAGGTATACTTATGGCAAAGCGCGATGGCGCACTCATAATTGAAGAAATCGGCATAGAAACTGAGGAATATACGGATGATTCGTTGTTCAATATAACTTCATACGGCGTAGATTTGTCTTTTCGTGAAATAATTAGCATGTATAAAGAAGGCGATTTAGAGAAACCCGAGATGCAAAGAAATTATGTATGGAACAAAGTGGAAGCCAGTAGGTTTATAGATTCCATTTTGCTGGGCTTACCCATTCCCAGCATATTTCTGGCAAAAACGCAAAATGAAAAAAGGCTAATAGTAGATGGCTATCAACGCATAATGACTGTATATGATTACGTTGAGCGTGGTCTATTTGGAGGAGATAATAAGCTTTTTAAGCTCTCTAATGCAGAGAGTATTAATGAGAGATGGCGAGGTAGAGCTTTTAAAGAGCTAAGCACAGAAGAGCAACGTAAAATCCGAGGATCTTCTATTCATGCCATTGTGTTTGAACAAAAACATCCTCAAAATGATACAGGGATGTATCAGATATTTGAAAGAATAAATACAAGCGGGCGCGCCTTAAAGCCACAGGAAATACGAAATTGTGTATATCATGGTTCATTTAATCTGTTGCTACTAAGGCTTAACAAGGAGCCAGCATGGCGCTATTTGCTTAATGCGGAGAATGAGGATGCCCGAATGGGAGATGTAGAGCTCATATTGCGTTCTTTCGCTATCGGCTTGCTTCGTCATGATAAGAAACTGGACAAAAAACGAATTAATCTAGTAAAATACCTTAATGAGTTTATGGGCGAGAATTCCAATATATCAGGTGACCAAAGCAGCGAAATAGCGGCGCTGTTTATTACTGCTGTAGATTATATAAAAGATCACATAGGAGTAAATGCTTTCAAAGGGATTAGCGAGAAGAGTAGAAATTACACTAGAAAAATCAACCCTGCGATTATGGATTCTATATTAGGTGCTACCTATTACATGATTGAGACGAAACATCAATTACCTGCCGATTCCTTGGTAGATAAACATGTGGAACTAGTATCAAACGAGGCTTTCCGGATTGCTATATCTGTAAAAACGACAGAAGTCGAAGAAAGCATAAAAAGAAGAATAACATTGGCTACGCAGATGCTATTTGGGGTGGAATATGACTGGCGATAACGCTCAGGCTCTGGCTGATTGTTATCAAGAGCTTGTTCAAATACGGTCGTGGATATTATCAAACCCATTCGATACCAAAAGCAGATTCTTAAT
>JAEWVC010000024.1 GCA_023459275.1 Bacillota bacterium
TCATGTCACATGACATAACGTCGCTGACAAATCAACTGACGATCAATTGAACAATCCAACAACATGGTCACCTTTCTTTCTCCAGTGTGCAGTTGTCAGGGTGCTGTAACTTGCCCTGAAACAAATACGCTACAATTTCCGGTGGTAATGGCGAAGGGGATCCACCTGTTCCCATTCCGAACACAGAAGTTACGCCCTTCAGCGCCGATGGTACTTGGCTGGACACGGCCCGGGAGAGTAGGTCGCCGACGGATTCCATAAAGAGCATCTCTTGCGAGGTGCTCTTTTTTTGCAATGGCGAAGGAGATCCACCTGTTCCCATTCCGAACACAGAAGTAACGCTCGCTCAGCACAACGCGCAGCGCATGCGGCGGCATCTTTTCCGCGCTGCCGTGTCACACGGTTTCGCTGTAGCGCTGCTACAGCTTCAGCCATGTTCCTTGCATCGCGAAAAATCTGCTCGCGGCCTGTGCCACGCTTATGCGCCACGCTCACTCGCCCTTCAGCGCCGATGGTACTTGGCTTACCACGGCCCGGGAGAGTAGGTCGCCGCCGGATTCCATAGGGCACCCGATACGTCAGGTGCCCTTTTTTTGCTTGGATGGCATTCATTGAAATATGCAAAGGGCAAAAGGGATTTCACCTGTTCCCGTTCCGAGCGCATGCTGGCGGGCGGGCGCTTGATAAGCGCCCCTACGGTGTGATTTGTTCGTTGGCTTTTCTGCTGGAGGGCGCAAACGCCGGAACAATTTTCTGATTCCGTATTTGCTTCTTGCCTTGGCGGGCGGGCGCTTGATAAGCGCCCCTACGGTGTGATTTGTTCGTTGGCTTTCCTGCCGGAGGACGCATGCGCCGGAAGCAAGTCCATATTCTTTTTTCAACCGTAGGGGCGAATATAAATCGCCCGCCAAGCAGGCTTGCCTGACATCCGCTGCTTATATACAGGACAGGCCGTAAAGAACACCCGATTCGCCGGATGTCTTCTTTTCGTACATTCTGCACATTCATGTTTTCGGGTAGATGCCCTACAATAAAAGACTTATACAGCAAAGCCGCTTGGTTGCTTTTTGGCAAAGGCTCACGCCTAAAAGAAAGCCAATATTCTTTTGCCGGACATAGAGGCGATGCACCGGGGCAAACAAAAATAAAGGAGTGCCTCAAGCCAGATTTGAGGCGCTCCCTTGTATGCCCGCTTGCTTTGCAATGATCAGATCACTTCAATCCCTTTGGCCCTGATGCATTGGGCGGCCTCTGCGGGAAAATCATCGTCCGTTACGATCACATCCACAGACGCAAGAGAAATGGTGTGCGGGTATAAAGATTTGGTGACCTTTGTGGAATCAAGCAGAACGACGACCTTGTCCGAATGCTCAATGACCTTTTTCAGGATGGCGGCCGTCATGGCGCTGTTATGGGAGACCCCGTAATCCAGGTTCACGGCGATGGCGCTGGTAAAGGCAATGGAAAAATGCATGGAATCCAGACGGTTGAGAACGGAGATGCCCTCCACGCGCATAATGTTCAGGTCTACATCTCCCCCCAGCAGCTCTACGGATATGTTGGGGTGCGCGGAAATGTTGCTGACCGTGTAGATTCCGTCGCTGCAAACCATCAGCGGAAAATTGGGCAAACGGCGGGCAAGCGCCGCGCAGGTTGTGCCGGCAGAAATAAAAGCCGAATCGCCCGGCTTGAGCAGCGCGGCGGCTTTTTCCGCGATGGCTTTTTTCTTGTCGATGTTGACATTCGCCCTGTAGTAATAGTTCAGCGCGGAGGGGATGGACTTGATTCCCCCGTGAATGCGGACCACCCGCTGCGTATCATCCAAAAACTGCAAATCTTTGCGTAGCGTAACGTCCGAAACACCGGGAAAGGCTTCCCGAAGCCGGTCAAAACTCAGTGTTCCGTGGGTGTTGACCATGTCCAGTATCGTGTTGCGTCTTTCGACAATTCTCTTTCCCATCTGGCTTACCTATCTGCTAGATTTGTTGCTGACGTCTGTCATTATATCGTTGGGCCATCCAAAAGTCAAACATACCGAAAACTCGCCGAAAGTTTCGAATTTGGAAAAATCGAAACCTAAATATTGACGTAGTACATATATAAAGAACAAAAATTTAGTATATTATGACCATTTACAAATTCAATAAAAAAGTTTATGATACTTACGTAATGAAACAAAAAGATTTCCTTCCATAAATTTATACGGTACTCCGGGCCATATTTTCTCATAGTAGAGGAGTATTTTGCGTATGAAGCACATCTTGGTGCTATTTACAGACCAGCAGCGCTTCGATACTGTTTCGGCCTTTGGGAACCCGCATATACAAACGCCGAATCTTGATGCCCTTGCGCGCGATTCCGTTGTTTTTAACCGCTGCATAACGCCGTCGCCGGTTTGCGTGCCCGCCAGGATGTCCATGCTTTCGGGGCAATACCCCGCAAGAACAGGCAACAGCAACAACAACACCGACGCTGTTTATGAAGGCGGCGGCTTCTATTCCCGCATTACAAAGCAGGGGTATCAGAGCTGCTGCGTCGGCAAGATGCATTATCTGTGGGACACGTACGGAGCGATGGGCTTTGAAACGCGCCACACCCAGGAGGAACTGGCGGCCGAAGGCGACGATTACGCAAAATACATCAGGGGCAAATATCCCTGGGTGTTCGATTACCACGGCATGCGCAGCGAAATGTATTACACGCCGCAAATCTCCCAGCTTCCGCCCAAGGATCATCCCACCCAGTGGATTGGCGACCGCAGCGTTGAATACATCAAAAATTGCGCCCCGGACCGGCCGATGTTCCTTTTCTCCTCCTTCATTCACCCGCATCCGCCGTATTGCCCGCCGGCCCCCTGGCAGAAGCTGTACCGGGAGGACCCGCCAACGCCTTTTTGCCCGGAGACGGAGGATTTTGCAACGTTTTCCGATATGATAGGCGACCGCTGCATGGTAAGCCGGCTGATGATGAGCAGGCAGGATGTTTTGCGCAGCAAGAATTTTTATTATGCGTGCGTTTCCTTTGTGGATTACCAGGTGGGGCGCATCTTACATGCGCTGAAGGAAAAGAACATGTATGATGATACGCTGATCGTGTTTGCCAGCGATCACGGCGACATGATGGGCGACTACCAGGCCATCGGCAAGCGCACCATGGTGGATTCCTCCTGCCATGTGCCGCTGATTGTGCATTACCCGGGCTCCGGCCACAAGGAGATCAGCCAAGTCTGCTCCCTTGTGGACATCGCGCCGACGCTGCTTGGCTATGCCGGGGCTGAGGTTGACGAAGGGGAGTTTGACGGCATCGATCTTTGGGCTGGGCAGGAAAGGGAGTATGTGTATTCCCAGCACAATTGCGGCAAGGCGGGCGCCTATATGGTTACCGACGGCAAATACAAGCTTGTGTACCTGGCCTCAAAAGACGCTTACTATTTCTTTGACAAGATCCCGGAAGAACGCAATGTATATGACGGCGCAAACCCCAAAGTTCTGGAAATGAAGGAAAAGCTTGATGCCTACCGCGGAAGCGATCAAAACAAGGCCCAGGACAGCAAAACCTATGAGCCGGTAACCAAGACACATCCCCACTACCCCGGGCGCATGGATCAGGCGATGCTGCGCAGCGAAGAGGCGGCGGCCATTCCTGAGGGATACCGCATTGATTTAGACTGAGTCGCGAAGCGGGTGGACAGATGAAGCATTGTATTGCAATCGACGGCGGCGGCAGCAAAACGGAAGCTGTCCTGTTTGATGAAACCGGGCACATTCTGCGGCATCACGTGGGCAAAGGCTGCAATCCCTCGGATATCGGCATCGAAGAAGCGCGGCTTCGCATGCAGGCATGCCTGGATCCCCTTTTTCAGTGTGCGCCCGCGGGGGTCACCTCCCTGTACGGCGGGGTTGCCGGCGTGATTCCCACCGGGGATATCTATTCGGAGGAGTTGTCCCGAAAGCACCAAATCGGTACGGTGCGCTTTGAGGATGACGGCTGTAATATCATCTCCGGCACGCTGGGGCATGCCGACGGCTGCGGTATGATATGCGGAACGGGTTCCTCCCTGTTTGTCAGAGTGGAGGGTGAGCCGCTGCGCCATATCGGCGGAAAGGGCTACCTGATCGATACCGGCGGCAGCGGGTACGAATTGGGCAAGGATGCCATCTGCATGGCGCTTCGGGCGGCGGACGGCCGGTGCAGGGGCACGGTGCTGACAGAGCTGCTGGCCAGGATTTTCGGCCGGCCCGTGAACGATGCCGTTATTGCCATGGTTCACCGGGGCGGAAGGCCGTACATCGCCACCTTTTCATCGGCTGTGTTTGAAGGCCGCAAAACGGGCGACTGGGCCTGCGTTGAGATTTTTGAGCGCGGGGCGGCGCTCATGGCGGACCTCACCTACGCGGCTGAACAGTATTTTGAAACGGATTTTACGGTGGTAATGGGGGGCGGAATCATTTCCCATTACCCGGAGTATGTACAGGCCATACGGGAGAAGGCTTCCAAAAGGGCAAATATGGTCCTGCAGCAGGCGCCGCCGATTTACGGCGCGGCGGTGGAGGCCATGTGGGATGCGGGCGTACAGGTCACCGATGAAATCAGGGCACAGTTCCTTGCGGATTACGCCGCATGGGCTGCGCTGCCCCTATGAAAGTTTATGGTGGGAACCGTAAACATAAAATAATCAAAGGAGGACTTCGAAGGTGAAAAAGAAACTGGCCCTTGCCCTGGTACTATGCCTGATCGTGACACAAAGCGTATGCGGCGCCGCATTCGCTGCCGGGCTCACCGATCTGCCTACCTCCGGCCAAAACGTTGTCCAGACCGCTGTCCCGCTGATTGCGGGCGAACAGCTGGGCACCTGGAGCGCCTTGGGTCTCAACGTCTCCCGCATCCATTATGTTTCCGGGCCTCCCCAGCTTGAGGCGAATCCCTCCGGCGATTGGGAAATCGGCTGGATCGGCGCTCCCGCCGCCATCACCGGTGTTCTGACCTACAACATGAAGGTGATCTCCCTCTCCGGCTTCGACTATTCCAACAAGGCGTTCTGCCGTTCCGACAGCGCGCTGGCCAAGGCGCTGGAAGGACCCATCCCCGAGACCCTTGGCACCGGAGAAGATTGGAAGGGCCTGACCATTCTGGTTGGCAGAGGCACCGTTTGCGATGCCGACCTGATGTTCATACTGGACAAGCTCGGCCTCACAGAGGATGATGTCAACATCGTCAACTCCGATATCGACAAGGGGTATCAGGCGTTCACCAGCGGTTCGGCGGATGTTGTCTTTGTTTCCGGCACCTACACCACGATGCTGGAAGAAAACAGCGCCTACACCTGCTGCCACACCATGGGCGGCATGAACGCCGCCATGGCCGGCAACATCATCGCAGAGGGCGACTGGCTTGCCCAGAATGAAGAAACCGTGGTCAAATACCTGGAAGGCGCCCTGGAAATCCTGCTCTGGCTCAACGACGATGCCAACCAAGAGCAGGGGGCCAAGTGGTTTGCCCAGGTTATGCTGGATGAGTTCGGCGCGCAAACCACCGTGGAGGCGGCGCTTGCCAGCGAGAAGATGACCAAATTCCATGATCTGAGCTTCTATGAGGGCCTGTGCGAGGTCCAGGAAAACGGCTTGACCGGCATGCAGAACGAGTTTGGCACCTTCTTTGACATCCAGGTCGCCATCGGCAACCGGGATGCCGCCGACCGCGATACCGTTACCGCGGCGGTGGACTGCAGTTATCTGGCCAAGGCGATCGAGATGTACAAGCAGCTCCATTGATCTCATTTAATGTTCAAGTCCCCCTTTTCCCGGGCGCCGGGGAAAGGGGGGCGCCTCGCCATACCAACGGAAAATAGGAGTGCGCCCCAAACGGAGGGTGGCGCCGCCCTGCGCGGAAAAACCTGCCGTGGCGGCGCGGGAATATTTGAAATTGGTATAAAAAGGAGGGCGTTTATGCAAGCGGATTATGATCAGATCAGGGCCGCGGCGCGCGCCGCGGAAAGCAAAGCCATCCGCAGGAACAGAATGAAATATTTCGTTATCAGCGTTGCGGTGGTCCTGCTGGTATTGCTACTCTGGCAGCTTGCCGTACAGTGGGGCCTTGTAACCACCAGATTTTTCGACTCCCCTGTGGGTGTGATCAAGACGGTTATCAAGAAGCTGACGGACAAGAAGCCTGACGGCGGGTACCTCTTCCAGCACATCTGGGCCAGCGCGAAGGTTGTATGGCTGGGCTTTTTTCTCGCGGCGGTAATCGGCATCCCGCTGGGGCTGTTTATGGGTTGGTTCCGCCTGTGCGACAGAATTATCCGCCCGCTGTTTGAAATCGTCCGCCCTATCCCCAGCCTCGCCTGGATCCCCATTGTGCTTCTTTTCCTGGGCATCGGCGTCCAAGCGAGAGCGGTCATCATTTTTACGGGCTGTTTTGTGGCCACCGTTTTGAATACGTATGCCGGCATACGTTCCACCAACCAAACGCTTATCCATGTGGCGCAAACCTGCGGCGCGAGAAATTTCAAAATCTTTTTGAATGTCGGCATCCCTTCGGCCATGCCCATGATCTTCGCGGGCCTGAAAACTTCCATGGGAAGCGCGTGGGGCACCATCGTCGCGGCTGAAATGCTGGCATCCTCCAACGGTCTGGGCTACATGATCCAGATGGGCCGCTCCTTCGGCAAAGTTTCGCTGATCATGGCCGGCATTATTGTGATTGGCATCTTTGGTTTTATTTCTTCCGGCATCGTCAGCCTTGCGGAAGGATTTGTGCTGAAATGGAGGCCCAACAAATAAATGAAAACGAAGCAAAACCCTTTGCTGGAGGAGCACGGCGTCCTCTACAAAACGGCTTATTATATAGGGCCCTATCTGCTGATTGCCGCTTTCCTGCTGCTGTGGAACAGCGTGGCCGCCACCGGAAAAACGCTGCTGCCCGGCCCTTATGACGTTCTCAAGCGTTTGATCACCATCTGGTCGGGCAATGTGGCCAAGCATCCCATGATCTACCATGTGTGGGTTTCCATGCGCCGGGTGCTGACCGCGCTCCTCTTTTCTGTTTGTGTGGGCGTTCCCTTTGGCATCGCCATGGGGTGGAACAGAGTCTTCCGGGCCGTTTTCAAGCCGCTCTTTGAGGTCATCCGCCCCGTGCCGCCCATTGCCTGGGTGCCGCTGTTCACCCTATGGTTCGGCACAAGCGAATTCTCACGCGTGGCGATCATCACCATGGGCGTTTTCATGCCCATTGTCATCAATTCCTACTCAGGCGTTATCATGGTGCCGGAAATCAATTTCCAGGTGGGCAGGGTGTTTGGCGCGAAGAACATCGACATGCTGTTTGACGTGGTCCTCCCCAGCTCCCTCAACGCCATCTTTGCAGGCATTCGCACCGCCCTGGGCGGCGGCTGGATGGTTTTGCTGGCGTCTGAAATGCTGGGGGCCAGGGAGGGCATCGGCTTTCTGATCATGCAGGGCAGCAGCGTAAGCGACCTTACCCTTGCCATTGTGGGCATGGTGATGATCGGCCTGTTTGGCGCGCTGTTCGCCTATGGCTTCGACTACTTGGAAAGGTGGCTCTGCCCATGGAAGAGAAAATAATACTGGAAGCGGACCGCATTGCCAAGACTTTTTTTTCCAGAAAAGGCGACACGGATGCCATCGAAGATATTTCCATCAGCGTTCGCAGGAATGAATTTCTTGTTTTGCTGGGCCCCGGGCAATGCGGCAAGACAACCTTTCTGAACATCGTCGCCGGGCTGGTCAAGCCCACCTCCGGCACCATCAAGCTGGACGGAAAAGAAATCACCGGCACAGACCCGCGCATTGCCATGGTCTTTCAAAAAACCGGGCTGTATGAGTGGAAAACCGCCATGGAAAACACGGAGCTTGGCCTGAAGTACAGGAACACCACAAAGAAAGAGCGCCGGGGGATCGCACAGAAATACCTGGACCTTGTAGGCCTGCACGGCTTTGAAAACGCCTATCCCCACGCTTTGTCCGGCGGCATGAAGCAGCGCGTGGGCATCGCAAGGGCGTATGCGGCAAACCCGGAAAGCCTGCTGATGGACGAGCCCTTCGGCGCGCTGGACGCGCAAACCAGGTACGCCATGGAGGAAGAGATCCTGCGCATTTGGGAAACGGAAAAGCGCACCATTATCTTTGTTACCAACAACATAGAAGAAGCCGTTACCCTGGGCGACCGGGTGATCCAATTTACGGAACGCCCGGCGAAGGTGAAGAAGGTGTATGACCTGAGCGCCCTTGCAAGGCCAAGGAACCATATCTCCAGCGATTTTCTGCGCATTCGGCAGGAAATTGCGGCCAACGAAGAATTGACTTTTGAATGAGAGGCGAGAGAAAATGAGCGATTACAAAGTGGAGGTACGGGACCTTTGTAAGAACTTCGGCTCCCTCCAGGTGCTAAAAGACTGCAATTTTAATATCAGGCGCGGCGAATTTGTTTGTGTTGTCGGGCCAACCGGCTGCGGGAAAACAACGTTTTTGAATACGCTCACCTGCCTGATCCCGCCAACCTCCGGCGAGATCCTCATCGACGGCGAAAAGGCAAACCCCCAAAAGCACAACCTGTCCTTCGTGTTCCAGGAGCCCTCCGCTATGCCATGGCTTACGGTGGAGGACAACATTGCATTCGGCATGCGCATGAAGGGCTGGGCCAAATTAAGGATCAAGGAGCAGACGGACCGCATCATCGAACTGATGGGCCTTGCCAAAAACAGAAAGCAGTATCCCCACGAGCTGTCCGTGAGCACGGAGCAAAAGGTGGTGGTGGGCCGCGCCTTTGCCATGGAACCCGATCTGCTGCTGATGGACGAGCCTTACGGGCAGATGGACATCAAAACGCGGTTCTATTTGGAGGATGAGGTCATCCGGCTGTGGAAGGCGCTTGGCAGCACGGTTTTGTTTATTACCCACAACGTGGAAGAAGCCTGCTATCTGGCCGACCGCGTGCTGATCCTTTCCAACAAGCCCGCCAGCGTAAAAGAGGACCTGGCCCTTACCATGCCGCGCCCCAGAAACATCGCCGCGCCGGATTTCGTTGAAAAGCGCGAATATGTTGAAAATTCCATCAAGTGGTGGTAAGGGCGGCTGCACGCGGGCGCCCTTTACCCCCGCCTTGCCCGCGGCAGGCCATAGGCCGCGGCGATGCCCGCCAGCACCAGCAGCAGGGCCGCCACGTAGGGCCATTGGAAGATATCCTCCCCAAGCAGGAACGCGGCGCACAGGCTGCCGAACAGCGGTTCCGCAAACTTGATGATATTGAGCCCCGACAAATCATTGTACTTGAGCAGCATGTTCCAAAGAAAGTAACCGGCGCAGGAAGCAAAGCAGATATAGCCGAAAACCAGCAGCGCCCCCGTGTCCACATGGGGGATGGAGCCGCCCGCCAAAAGGCCGGCGGCGGTGAGCGCCGCGCCGCCGGACAATTGGGCCCAGGCGGTGATGGATAAAGGGTCCAGCTTATCGTAGGCATTTTTGCAAAGCAGCATGGCGCAGGCCGAACAGAAGGACGCGGCAAGGATCAGCAGGTCTCCCGTGCCGGGCCGCCACACAAGGCCGTCCATGTTGATGACAATGATCCCCGCAAACCCCAGCAGGCCGCCGATAAGCTTGGCCGGGGTGAAGGCATCCTCCCGGCGGAAAAGGAAGGCAAAGCAGATCAGGAACAGGGAACCGGTCTGCTTCAAAATGGCGGCCTTTGAGCTGTCGATCATGGACACGCCGATATACGTGCAGAAATAGTGCAGCGCATAGCCAAACAGGCCGATCAGCAGGATGGGTTTTACGGACCGCCGGCCCGGCAGACGTACCCGGCCCGCGCGGACGCCGGCAAAGGCCACAAGGATCAGCCCGCAGAGGACAAAACGCGCGCCGGCGAACAGGACGATATCCCCGTAAGCTGAAGCGTTTATTTGAAACAGGCGGTACCCCAGCTTGACCGAGGGGTACAGCGAACCCCAGAAGAACATTGCCGCAAGCGCCAGGGGCAGCGCGGCTTTTTTATTGGAAAACAACCGTTCCATTGTCCTGTCCTCCCGCAAAACGGCCGCTGCGGTTGCGCGCAGCGGCCGTTTTCTTGAATTTGGGGCCCTGTCAGCGGTTTACGTACCAATCGTTCAGCGTGTTAAGCAGCACCGGGCCGCCCAGCGCGTCATATTCCGCCGTATACTTGGAAAAATCGTCTATGGGAGCGTCGCCCATCAGGAATTTCACAAACCAGGTGCCGGCCAAATCCCTCAAATCGGGCGTATATTCGGCGTACTCGGGGATGTTGGGCATCTGCTCCAGCGGATCATCCACCTCTTTGGCGTTGTAGAAGGCCCACTGGCTGTTGCCCAGGCGCTCATCGCTCTGGGACATGCCCAGGCGGTCCAGGCGCAGGTCCCTGGTTTCCTTGATATAGTAGTAAACATAGAACTGCGCGCCCGAGGTGCTGAAGGCCTTGCCGATCACGGAATCGGTGCGCTTGCGCTTGCCGTTTGCGTCATAGACGTAATCCACGCCCTCCTGGCCGTACATGCAGATGCGGTAGAAATCGTCCGTGCACATCACCCTGATCACATTCAATGCCGCCTGGACGTCCTTGCACTTGTAGGAGATCATGCAGTAGTATTGCGTGCGGCTGCCCTGGGTTTGGCCGGAGGTCGCCCTGTCGCCATGGATGATGCTGCACTGGCCCCACTTGGTCAAAGCGCCCTTGCCCTCGTCATCGGCCATCACGTTGCGGTAGGCGCCGGTATAATCGTACCAGGCGGCGCCGACGGTCACCACTTCATTATTGGTGATCTTGGCCAGCAGCGTATCCTTGGTGGTTACCAGGTATTCCTTGTCCAGGATGCCGTCGGCATACAGCTTGGCGATGTAGGCCTGGCATTCCTTCATGTCCTCGCTGGTGAAGGCGTACTCCAGGCTGCTGTCCGCGCTGATGCGGTATTCGTTGGCGATCCCGTAGGCGCTGTAGATGAACTGCAGCCCATTCAGCCATTGGGTGGAGCCGTTGCCGGCGGCGCTGAGGGGGATCTTGTCGGGATAGGCCTGCTTGACGGCGTACAGGATGTTGGTGAAGTCCGCAAGGGTTACAGTCTCGGGCACTTCGATCCCGGCGGCTGAAAGCAGTTCCTTGTTGTACATCCAGATGTTGGTGACGGCGGACTGGTTGCCCGGGGTGGCGACCGCGTATTTGCCGCCGTCTACAACGCCCACATCCGCAACCGCCTCCACATCGGCGGGCAGGTACCCGGCGGGCAGGTAATCATCCAGCTTTTGAAGCATGCCTTCATTGTAGAAGTTCAGGAAGGTATCGCGGCTGCCGGTAAAGATGATGTCCGGGGTGTTGGACGTCATCATCACGTTCAGCTTGGTGGTTGCGTCCTCCGCATTTTGGGGCAGCACGATCCAGTTCAGGTCAGCGCCGCTCTGCTCCTCAATGTAGCGGATGATATAGTTGTTGTTTTCGTCCTCCCCTTCCAGGAAGGACTGCACGTTGCCGCCGAACACAGCGGACAAGGCAGGCTTTTCCTGGGCCGCGGCCATGCCGGGGAGCGCCAGCACCATGACCAGAAGCAAACCGATCAAACGCTTCATTATGTAAATCCTCCTTCGATTTGGTATCTACGTGTCAGCAACAGCCCGCGCGGGAAAGCGGTACATCAGCCCCTCCTTTTCAAAGATTGCGCCGGCGGTTGATCATCCCTTGACAGCGCCAAGAGTCATGCCCTTGACATAGTACTTTTGCAAAAACGGATACACCAGGATAATGGGCAGCGATGCCGCCACCACGCAGGCGCCCTGCACGCTCTCGCTCTGCATGCCCGCCACAAGCTCGTCGATCCCGGCGCTCATTTCAGCGTTCTGCGTGCTCAGCAGCACCTCGCGAAGGTAAATCTGCAGCGTTGCCTTTTCCCTTGAGTTGATATAGATCAGCGCGTTGAAGTATACGTTCCAGTAGCTGACGGCGCAGAACAGGGCGATGGTAACCAATGAGGGCAGCGTAAGCGGCAGGATGATATTAAACAGCGTGCGCATCTGGCTGGCGCCGTCGATCATGGCGCTCTCCACCAGGGATTCGGGCAGGCTGTCGATATAATTGCGCATCAGCACCACATGGTAGGCGCTGACAAGGCTGGGCAGGATCAGCGCCCATAGGGAATCGATGAGCCCCGCGTTGGAGACCGCCAGATAGGTGGGGATCATGCCGCCGTTGAACATCATGGTAAAGATATAGGCCAGCATGATGGCTTTGCTCCCCGGCATGTCCCTGCGGGAAACGGCGTAGGCCACAAACAGCGTAAGAGCCACATTGAAGAGCGTGCCTACCACCGTGATGAACACCGTATTGGCCAGGGAAGTCAAAAACCGGCTGCTGTGCAGCACATAGGCATAGGAATCCAGGGTGAAGCCTATGGGCCACACGCCCAGCACCTTGCCCGCGGACACGGCCAGATTATCGGAAAAGGATTTTGCCACCAGGTTCAAAAAGGGGTAGAGGCAGGCGAGGCCTATGAAGGTGATAAAAACCAGGCTGAAGCCGTAGAAGCTCCGGTCGCCAAGGCTTTCCCGCAGCGGGCGCCCATGTTCGGAAGGCTTGACCGGCATATTCTTTACCATAGGCCTCTCTCCCCCATCGCGTGCGCGGTCCGGTTGGTGATCAGGATCAAAATCATGCCGATCACCGACTGAAACAGGCCCGCGGCTGTCGTAAAGCTGTACTGCATCTTTCCGATCCCCTGCCTGTACAGGTAGGTGCCCAGCACATCGCCCACATCGTATACCGCCGTGTTGTAAAACATCAGCACATGGGTCACATCGTCGCTCATAATGGTACCCAGGCGCAGGATCAGCAGCACGATAATGGTGGAACGGATCCCCGGCAGCGTCACATAGCGCATCCTTTGGATGCGGCTCGCGCCGTCCATCACCGCGGCCTCATACAGCGACGGGTCGATGGCGGTGATGGCGGCCAGGATGACGATGGTGTTCCAGCCGGTGTTCTTCCAGATGTCCGAAATCACCAGCAGCCCCCTAAACCACCTTGGATTGGTGAAGAATACCTGCGGCTCGCCCCCCAAAGTGACGATCAGCTGGTTGATGAGCCCCTTGAAAGCCAGCAGGTTGTTGAAGATGGCGTACACGATGACCCACGACAGAAAATGCGGCAGGTAGCTCACCGTCTGTATGACCCGCTTGTAGCCGATGTTGCGGCACTCGTTGAGCATCAGCCCGAAGAGGATGCACATGGGAAAGGAAAAGATCAGCATCAGCGCGTTGATGCTAAGCGTATTGACCAGCACCTGCGAAAACTTGGGCGTTCTGAACAGCTTTTCAAACCATTGCCAGCCCACCCACTGGCTGCCCCAGATGCCCTGCAGGATCTTGTAGTTGCGGAAGGCGATCTGCACGCCGTAGATGGGGTAGAATTTGAAATACGCAAGCACAGCCAGGGCGGGCAGGATGAGCAGATACAGCTGCCAGTATTTTTTGACACCCGCTCCCACCTTTGTCCGCCTTACGGCCAATCCGTAGCTGGAATCACGTTTCACGGCAGGACCTCCTTAGCAAACCTTGAGCACGACCTTCCCGACATTTTCACCGTTTTGTAAAATGGCGTGGGCTTCCTCCGCCCGCTGTATGGGCAGCACTTTGTAAACCGCGGGGCGGATGGAGCCATCCTCTATTTTGGGCCAGACACGCTCCACCAGCTGTTCAAGGATCGCGGCCTTCATTTGGGGCGGGCGCTTGCGCAGCATGCTGCCCTTTAACGTGATGCCCTTGGTCAAAAGCGGGCGCAGCGGGACCTCCGTTGTGATGCCCGCCAGGGTGGAGATTACGATCCACCGGCCGTTTTCCGCCATATAGGGCAGGCATTCGCCCAAAGATTTCCCGCTCAGGCAGTCCATGGCCACATTGACGGGGTGGCCGCTCTCCATTTCCGCTTTCAGCACCAGGGCGGGGTTTTGGACGGAGGAATTGATCACCACATCGGCATTAAGGGGCGCGATCTTCTTTGCGATCCCGTCCGAGAGCACACTGGTGATGACCCTTGCCCCAAAGGCCTTGGCCATGGGGATGGCTACGCTCGCCAGGCCGCTGGCCCCGGCGGGGATATAGGCGGTCTCCCCCGCCTGAAGATCACCTTCCATAAACAGGTTCAGGTAGGAGGTGGCATAGGCTTCCGGCAGCGCGGCGGCCTCCTCAAAGGTCAGGCCCTTGGGGATGGGCATGAGCATATCGTGCCTGACGTTGGCGTATTCCGCATAGCCGCCCCCGCCCAGCAGCGCGCACACCCTGTCGCCTATCTTCCACCTGCTCTTTTTTTGGGCTTCCTCCCCCAGCGCCGTAATGACGCCAGAAATCTCCAGCCCCATCCACTCCGGACATCCGGGAGGCGGGGGATATTTGCCCTCCCGCTGCAAAAGGTCCGCCCGGTTGAGCGCCGCGGCGTGGATTTTCACCAGGGCGTCCCCGGGGCCCGGCACGGGATCGGGCACCTCTGTCCACCTAAGAGCCAGGTCCTGCATCACCAGGATCGCTTTCATATCAGGCCCTCCCCGTATCGCCGTACAGGCCCAGGCTGCGCCCGCCGTCGACAATGAAATTCTGGCCCGTGACAAAATCCGCCGCATCTGTGGTAAGATAAGTGACCATATTGGCGATATCCTCCGCCGAGCAGATGGCCCCCAGCGCGTTGGTCCTGCGCACTTTTTCGGCATCCTCGTCAGGCCTTGGGACTTTCCCGGGGGAGACGCAGTTGACGCGCACGCCCAAGGGCCCCATTTCCAGCGCCAGCGATTTGGTGGCGCCCATAAGCCCGGCCTTGGCGGCGGCGTAGTCCACCAGCCCGGCCATCCCCTGCAGGCCCACCACGGAAGCGATGTTGATGATCACGCCGGAGTGCTGCTTCCTCATCTGGATGGCCGCCTGGCGCATAACGAGCAGCGCGCCCCGGAGGTTGATGTTAAGTATCTCGTCCACCACATCCATGGACTGGTCATACAGGGGGCGTATCCTGCCGCGGGCGCTGCCTCCCGCCACATTGACGGCGATGTCCACATGCCCGTGCCGCGCGGTGATATCGGCAAACACCCTTTCCACACAGGCGTCCTCCAGCACATTCAAAAGGGCGGCCTCGGCTTTTCCGCCGCTTTTTGCAATGTGCTCCGCACATTTGCGCGCGCCTTCCAGGTACGCGTCCCCCACGATTACCGCGGCGCCTTCCCCCGCCAATTGGCGGCAGATTGCGCTGCCGATATTGCCGCCCCCGCCGCTGATGATGGCAACCTTGCCTTCCAGGCGCATGGTAAGCCCCTCCTTGTCAAATGCTGAATCCGCAGGCCCGCAAAGTGACCCGCTGGGTCTTGAGCTCATGGTCATAATCAAACGGGTTGGGATGTTCGCCGCGTATGATGCGGGCAAAGTCCACAAGCTGCGCATCGTAGCGCTGGCCGTTGGAGGGCACCTCCAGGAATTTGCGGGCATCGGGGTGGCCGTTGGTGTGAATTTCACCCGCCTTGAAAGGCTCTGTGTAGGCCACGGACATCCGGGTGGGCATCTCCAGGGGTTTGATCTCCACCGTGCCTTTGCCGCCGCACACCACCAATTGCCGCCGGTAATAGCCGTTGGCCTCCATGGAGGTGGCCCGTATGGTGCAGGTGGCCCTCTCATATTCCAGCACCGCCAGGCCGTTGTCCACGCAGCGGGCCTCCTCTGGGAATGAGTTATGGTTGAAGGCCGCCACCTTGTCCGTTTCCCCCAGCATGCATACCACCAGGTCGATCAGGTGGGAACCGAAGATATACATATCGCCGCCCTTGTACTGGGACAGCCACTGCCTGTAGGGAATGGAATGGGTGGTGGACATCTGCGCGTCGATTTCAAAGATCTCGCCCAGCTCGCCGGCTTTGACCATTTCCATCAGGCGGGCGATATACGGGTTGTACCGGTACATATAGGCTACCTGAAAAATAAGGTTTTTGCGCTGCGCAAGGCGCACGGAGGCTTCAAAGCCCGCGTAGTCCTCGCCGCCGGGTTTGTCCATGTGCACGTGGAGGCCGCGCTGCACGCACTTGCTCACGATGGTGTTGAGCCGTGGCACATCCGTTTCCACACATACGGCCTCCAGGCCGGGAATGTCCAAAATCTCGTCCTCGCTCATCCAGCGGAGGTCCTGATAGGGCTTTAAGCCCTTGCGCTTTTCGAACCATGCCTTGTCGTCCTCAGCCACCGCGGCCACCTGGAAATACTCGGGAAAGCGGCGGAGGGTATTCATCGTCGCATCGCCATGGTTATGGCCAATGCCTATCTGAGCGATCCTGATGGGTGAAAACATAAATAACTCCCTTACGATAGTTTGTTCCAGTCAAATACGGTACCCAGGGGAAAATCCCTGTCCAGGGCGAGCCTATTGTACACCGCTTCACAGTCCCCGGGCGAAACCACCTGGGAGATCATGGGCTTTGACTTCACCCTGCCGTCCAGCATCAGGTCCATCAGCGTCCGGTAGTCGTCCGCCCGGGTCCAGTAGCCGGGGGAGGAATCCGTGCCGGGCCGGATATAGTTGTGGCCCCCGATGATGGATATGCCGGGCTTGTGCACCAGCTGGTAAAAATCGATGGGCTGGGTGCTTTGGCGGGTGCAGCCCGCCAGTACGATCCGGCCCCCCTTGGACGCCAGCTTCAGCGCCAGGGGCAGGGCGGATTCGGAGCCGGTGACCTCCACGGTGGCGTTGACGTTCCTGCCGCCGGTAATCTCCCGCACCTTTTCCACAAGCTGCGGGTCCTCTGGCGAAAGGCCAGCATGGGCGCCCAGCTCCACAGCCAAGTCAAGCCGCTTTTTGCTGAAGTCCACGGCGATCACGGGGCAGCCCCCCGCTGCCCGCATCGTTTGGACCGCGAATAGCCCCAGCAGGCCAAGGCCCAGCACCAGCCCGGATTCCCCCAGCTCCAGGCGGGATTTCCTGACCCCCTGCAGCCCCATGCTGGCAATGACCACCACGGCGGCGTCCAGGGAATCCACACCCGCAAGCACCGGGTGAAGGGCGCTTTCCTTTTGAATGGTATGCGTTTGGTGCCCGCCGTGGTAGACGATCACCCGCTGCCCGGCTTTCAGCGTTTTTACCGCATCGCCGCAGGCTTCCACCCGGGCGCAGGCCGAATACCCCAGATACCGCGGAAAAGCGCCGCCCGTATTGTTTTCGCCCAGCAGGAACGCTTTTTCGGTTCCGGCGCTGAGCACAGTGTATAAATTGCGGACCAGCACTTCATCGGGCCCCAAAGCGGGAAGCCGGTAGCTTTGAAGCTTTGCTGTGCCGGGGCTTACAAACGCGATCCTTTTTCCTTCCATGTTCCCTTCCATACCATCCAACTCCCGTAAAGAAGCATGCTTTATGGCATGCCGGAATTGTGTTATCCGGCACAGGCTGCAGGTACGATACGCATCATCAATACCCCTTCATTCCATGGCAAAAGCTTCTATATGCCCCCTTCTTCATGCCATGTACCACAAACAATCTTGAACAAATTATAGAGATTTACAGGAGCCGTGTAAATGCGAAATCCGATAAATTTGTCAAATTCGAAACTTTCTCTTGAGCTTTTAGCAGGGACTGTATATACTGTGGCCAAAGGAGCGTGGTCCTATGGCGGTTCCGGCTTTTTCAGAGATAACCGTCTCCCAGATATGCGCCGTGGGCCGGGTAAACTTCACGAATATCGGGTATGGCACCAAGCAATTGCGGCCGCTGAACGCGATCTACCTGAAGTTAAGCGGCCTGACCACCTATGAGTCCCAGGGCGTCACCTATATTTCCGATGCCAGCCACATTGTATTTCTGCCCAAAAATTCCAGCTATACGGTGCATTTTCGCAAGCCGGGGGAATGCTTCCTGCTGGAGTTTGATTCGCAGGGCCGGGACTATGATCTTCATTCCGCAAAAATCAGCAACCCCTCGGCATTCGTCAACCACATGCTCCGCATCGAAAACCAGTGGCTGTTTAAAAAGCCGGGGTATATGCCGCGCTGCATGTCCGTGCTCTATGAGATTCTGGCGCTGCTGGACGAGCTGACCAACGCTTCCTACCTGCCGTCCTCCAAGGCCAGCCGCATTTCCGGCGCGATAGCGCACCTGGAGGAAAACTATACAGATCCGGATCTGTCCATCGGGGAGATCGCGCAGGCTTCGGGCATCAGCGAAGTCTATTTCCGGCGTCTGTTTGACGAAATCTACCATACCTCGCCTTCCCAATACCTGCGGAATATACGCATCGAAAAAGCCAAGGACCTGCTCATCGGCGACTATACCTCCATTGAGGATATCGCCCATGCCGTGGGGTTTGCAAGCATCTATCACTTCTGCAAAACATTCCGGCAACTGACCGGGCAGACGCCCACCGCCTTTGCCGCCACCGCGCATGAATGACGGATACCGCGGCCCGCCCATGCCATAACAAGGAGCGGAAGGCTTTATTTTCCTTCCGCTCCTTTGGTTTGGCCGTTGGCCTTCAGGCCTGCTGAAGCCATTGAATTCCTTTTGTCCGGTATTGTGCAGCCGGCCTATGAAGTGCAATCGGTTTTTGGATTCATATGCGTTGCTTGCCTGCCTGCGTGAACTGTTTGGGCAAAAGAATCGATACGCGGCACCCTTCTCCCGTGCTGTCAATCATAATGCCGTATGGCTCCCCATAATGCGCGCGCACCCGTGCATGCACGTTCATCAGCCCCAGGGAATAAACGCCCTCTTCGGCGCTGACATCATTCACGCTGTAATTGGCTAGCTTATCAAGGATCTCCTTCAGCTTTTCTTCGGGGATGCCGGGCCCGTTATCCGCGACGCAAAGGAGGAGATCGTCCCCGACACACCGGGCGCTGATTTCCAGAACAACCATCAGGGCGGCGGTATCGGTGGCATATTTGCAGGCGTTTTCCAGCAAGGGCTGCAAAAGCAGTTTGGGGATATGGCAGGATAGCAGCGAGCTGTCCACATGGGTGTGAACGATGATCCTGTCCGGGAAGCGCATTTTCATGATGTGGATATAGTGGGTGGTTTCCTGGATCTCTTCCTCCAGCGTAACAATGGAGCCGCCCTTGATGGAGTAGCGCAGGATGGAGGCAAGGCTGATGGCAACGCTGCGGATGGACTCCTGGCGGGTCAACTGGGCCAGGGACGCGATCAGGTTGAGCGCGTTATAAAGGAAGTGGGGGTTGATCTGGCTTTCCAGCGCGCGCATGGCGATGTTCTTCTGGCGCACCCGGGCTTCGTATTCGCCTTTGGCGCTTCTGGCCAGCCTGTCGATCATGGAGTTGTAGCTGCTGCGCAATTGCCCCAGTTCGTTTGTGACCAGGGCGCTGTCCGCAATGGGCAAAAGCTGGTTCTGCCCGTGCTGGGCGTTGTCCATGGCAAAGGCAAGCTCCCTGATGGCGTTGCCGATCTGCTTTGAAATGAACCAGCTGAAAAAAAGGCCGGCCAGCAGCAGGACACCCAGAAAGATCAGGTACAGATAGATGCTGCGCATCATGGGCGTGTGCCACAGGTCCAGCCGGCCATAGGCGATGATCCGCAGGCGGGACACCGGATTGGCGGTTTCGCTCAGGGCATAGGCATCCCCGCCGCCGCGCACGCGGCGCACGCCGCTTTTTAGAACGCCGCTATCGCTTAAAAGCGCATCGCCGCCTGAAAAAAGCGCGCCGCTGTCCCACAGAAGCTGATCGCCCTGAAAGAGCGCGTAGGAAGCGTTGCTGCTGCACTGCAATAGCGCGCTGTCCCACAGGGATTTCAAATTATAGTCCACCCGGACAAAGCCTATGTTTTGTGTGCCCAATGAATTGCTTAAAAGGTAAATCACCGGCAGCACCGTTATTGTTTGCGTGCTGGCGGTATAGGGCTGAACGGCGGTGACATAGACCCGCAGATTCTCTTCCTGCATGGTTTGAAGCCAATCCGTGTGCGCGTCCAGCTTGATGGTGGGGATATGGCTCATCTGATAGGTGCTGTGGTCCATGGCGTAAAACGTAACGGCCAGGATGTTGCTGTTCAGGCTGGTGGCGTGCTTGATGGCGTTGGTCATGATCCGCTCGTCTTCCCGGAAGTTAAGATCATAGGCGCCATGCTTTGTTTGGAGGATGCGTGCGATATCCTGGTCGATCAAATGCAGGTAGGCCACACGTTCCGTTTCCGAAAGCATGGTTTCAATGCTGCGCAGCAGGATGGCGTTGTCGGCGGCTAGGGAGGTGGCGGCCTCGTTCTCCAGCTGCTCCCGCATGGACAAGGTATAGAAAGTTGTTGTCAAAAGGTAAGGCAGCAGGATGAGCAGGAAAAAGGACAGCATCAGCATATGCCGCACGGAAAAAAAGAAGGTTTTTGTATGGCGCACGCGGAGGCCTCCAGACTTTTTGGATCGTCCATAAACAAAAAGGAGCCGATGCACGGCGCGCCGAATACCTAGGACGGCGGGCATGCATCGGCTTGCCGGCTTTATCAGGCCTTCAGCGCGTCCATCACCCAGCGGATATGCTGCTGGTCAATATCCGCGGGAACGGTGCAGTCCGCCCCAAGGATAAAGGGTACGCCTTTCATTTCCTTAAGAACAGCGCGCACCGCGGCCTGTACTTCTTCCTTTGTCCCGCGGTACAGGGGATGGTCCTTGCGGTTGTCCATGCCGCCCAGCAGGATGCTTCCCGCAAACAGGCTCCGGCCTTCGGTGAGGGATACGCCCTCGATGCCCACCCCCCAATTCTTCACACGGGTGGGATAATCCTTCCAATAGGACAAATGATTCGCGTGACCGGCCCAGGAGCACATATGCAGAATGTTGTTGGGCGACACGCTGTTGGCGGCGTCGATGATCTTAATTTCGGAAGGTGTGATGATGCGGGCATATTCTTCGGCGCTCATGCGGCCCCGCTCCGCGCCCTGCACGCTTTGGTAAATGCCGTCGCAGCCGCCTTCCAGGATCACGAGCCCGGACAGATAGGCAAGATCATCGCCGATCACGTTAAGCGCATGCATGAGCGCCGCTTCGTTTTCATGAAGATGCGCCATCACTGTTGCGTCCCAGCTGCGGCCGGCCAGCGCTTCGGGAGTGAACACATCGCGCTCCCTGACCACATTGAAGGGAGAAAACATGTTGTAAAACGTGCAGCATTCGCCAGCCAGCTCGTCGTTTATGCGGCGGCAGCGCTTGACGGATTCCGTGAAAAAGGGATCATCATGGGGGAGCGGCGCCACCTTGAACCAGTCTTCCGCGCAGGTGATGGTAACATTCAGCGGATAATTCAGCCCGTCCGACATGATCTTGACAAAATCCAGGTCGTTGTTCCGGTAATAGGCCAGATGCGCCTGCACGCAGGTTTCCCCGCGGCTTTGTTCGCCGCCGAAATGGAACCAGAAGGACGCAGGCACGCGGTCGGCTATCTTGCCCGCAAGCACCGCAAGGACGCGTTCACGCTTATTCATGGACATACCTCATTTCCCGGGATATTACGCCAAAAGCGTTTCTGTCCTTCAGTATAAACATGAAAAGAACCAGGGGCAAGGGCTTTTGGGCGATTGTCATGATTGTCCCATGCATCAGGTCATGATTGTTCTATGCCGCGTGCGTGCAAGCACGTATAATGAGACAAGGGGGAGGAGCGAATGAGGCGATACAGGGTGCTGATCGGTGTACTTTTGCTTACGGCGGCTGCGATTGTGGTATATGCCTTCGGCTTGTACCGGCAGCCGGCGCAGGAGGAAAAGCAGACGCCCCAAGCCGTTACGCTGGAGTTTTACCAGCAGCGGGAAGAGGCGATGGCCGGTTTCACTGCGGTGATTGAACTTTTTGGCAGGGAACAGCCGCTTATTGAGCTGTTCCAGCGCAACGTTCCCAACACCCAGGAGCTGCTGGTGGCAAGGATCCGCAGCGGCGATATCCCGGATTTGTTTACCGATTGGCCTACCCAGCTGAACTTTAGCGCCATTGTGGCGGAAGGCGTTGTGGCCGACCTTTCCGGGCAGCCCTTTTTGAAGGGCGTCAGCAACCATGCCCTTGAAATGGTTGCCGGCCAGGATGGGAAAATCTATGCGCTGCCCCTGAACTACAACTGCATGGAGGTTTATTACAATACCGGGATCTTTGAGGAAATGGGGATTTCCGCGCCCGGAACGCTTGGCGAACTGATTTCGGTATGCGATACGCTTGCTTCCGGCGGGGTGATACCCATGGTGTTCTGTATCCGCGATTATGGGCGGATGGCGCATATCGCGCAGCTGATGCTGGCGACACAGGTGGATCACTATCTGGATCAAATGGACAAACTGCGTACCGGGCGGCTTTCGTCCGCTGAAAAGGAGGAAATCCTCAATGTGCTGCGCCTTTTCCGCAGGCTGTATGGATACAGCCAACTGAAGGGTGAGGCGGCGTATACGTATTACGAAGCCTGCGAACGGTTTGCCAAGGGGGATGCGGCCATGATGATCTCAGGCAGCTATGCCCTCAACACCATCAGCAGCTTTAACACCGGCATCCAAATGGATGTTTTCTCCTTCCCCGGGGAAACGCGGGAAAAACAGGTGATGCTTTCCAGCATCGACACGGCTGTCTGCGTGGCCGACTCATCGTCCCACAAGGGGGAGGCGATGTCCTTTTTGAGTTTTTTGATGATGCCTGAAACCAGCCGGCTGTACGCCTCCATGGACATGGGCCCCACCTGCCTTGCGGACGTGCGCCAGGAGAATCCCATTACGCAAAAAATGAGCGCGCAAATTGAGAGCTATGAAAACGCCAATTGGCTCAAAAGCAGGTTTTCCCTGGAGACCGTGTCGCTGTTCAGCGAGGCGGTGAGCGCCTACCTGATCAGCGGGGATGAGCAAACGCTCTGGACTGCGCTTGAAGAGGCATTCCAAAAAACCTGACAGGAGGGATTCCATGCGGTTTTTGCTGGTAGAAGATGAGTACTACGCCCGCAAGGCGCTTCGGCAAAGCGTGCTCCTGTGGCAGAAGCACGCCGCCGTGGCGGAGGCCGACAACGGCGTAACCGCTTTGGCGATGCTGGAGCAGTCCGGCTTTGACGTGGTGCTCCTGGATATCCGCATGCCGCAGATGGACGGGCTGACGCTGGCGGAGCATATCAGCCGCCTTTCCGGCGATACCTATATGATCATGATCACAGGGTACAGCGAGTTTGAATATGCGCAAAAAGCCATCCATACAGGCGTGCGCGATTACCTCCTGAAGCCGGTGGATGACGACAAATTGTGCGATGCCCTGACGCGCGCACAGGAATATTGGGAAAAGCTGCGGAAGTATCATGCACAGGAGCAGGCGCTTAAAAACGACGGCAGGGACATGCGCCGCCTGCTGGAGCAGACCCGCCTGCGCCAATGGCTTGGCGGGCAGGATGTGGAAGCGGAGCAGGATTTGGAATACCCATGGTGCATGGTCTTTCGGGTTTTTGGGTTTTCCGTGCCGGCAAAACAGGTGGAGCAGGCCCTGCAAACAAGGCTGCAAGCCCTGGAAGGGGCCCGCTGCGACCTGTTTTCCGTAAAGGCCGATGATTTGTGCGTGCTCATCCGCTACTTGGGCGAAGGCCCGGACCGCGGCGCGCGGCTTAAGATGCTAAGCGCCTTGCGGGAGGACCTGCGCCTTGACGGCATGGAAACCCGTATGGCCATGAGCGGGCTGAATGCAACGGCCGATGCGCCGCATGCCTATGCCCAGGCGCAGACCGCGCAGAACTTCCGCTTGCTCCGCCATGAGCCCGTTATCTGCTACGGGTGCCTCAAGGAACAGGCGGTTTATGTTGTGAAGCCTGGCCCGGCGGAGCTTTCGGATTTTGCTCTGGCCCTTTCCATGGGGCAGGAAAAGCAGGCGGGTACCCTTGCGCGGCAGGCGGTGCAGGAGGTGCTTGCCACGAAAAACGCCTCGCTGGCTTCCCTGCAGGACGCGTTGAACCGGCTGTGCGCATGCATGAACTGCGCCATTGCCCAGACCGTCGTAAGCGGGGACGTGATGGAGGCGGAGCTTTTGCAGCTGGGGATCAGGACGGAGGACTTTCAAACCTCCCAGGCGCTCTTAAAGCGATTGGATATGCTGATCACCAAGGTTTGCGCGCTGAAAGAGCGTATCAATGTTTCCAGCGCGGATCAGGTTGTGGCGTTTTTGAAGCAGTATGTCCAGGAGCATTATGGGGAAAACGTCGCCCTGAAGGAATTGGCGGAGAGCCGCATTTATCTGAACCCCAGTTATCTGAGCCGGCTGTTTAAGGCGAAAACGGGCACCTCTTTCAAGAATTACCTGACACAGGTGCGCATGGACCACGCTTTGCGGATGCTTTCCGCAAGGGAGCGGAGCGTGATGAGCATTGCCGGGGAATGCGGCTATGGGGACGCGTCGCAGTTCATTCACCTGTTTCGCAAGCACTACGGCATGACACCCAGTGTTTTCCGCGAAACAAAGGCGGAGTACAAGGAAGAAATCTGGCTGGAGAAAGAACAGGAGGGCCAAGCGTAATGGATTATGAAGCATTGATGCACAAGGAAGTGCTGCCGGCTTTGGGCTGTACGGAGCCCGTCGCCGTGGCGTATGCCGCGGCATGGGCGCGTAAAACGCTGGGATGCGCGGTGGAGCGCCTGGAGGTGCTGGGAAGCCGCAACATCCTGAAAAATGCCATGAGCGTGGGGATCCCCGGCAGCGATATGGCCGGGCTGCCTATCGCGGCCGCTCTTGGCGCGCTGGCCGGGCGGACGGATGTGGGGCTGGAGGTGCTGTGCGACGTAGCTCCGGAAGACGTGGCGGCCGGCAAGCGCATGATTGACGAAGGCCGGATTGCGGTCAGGCAAAAGCAGGACGTAGAACCCCTGTATATCGAAGTGCGCGCATATGGGGAGGGGCACAATGCCACGGCGGTGATCCGGCGCACACATACGCACATCACCGATCTTGCCTGCGACGGCATGGTGATCAAGCATGAGGAACTGGAAGCGCCGGGCGCCGCGAAAGGCGACTACGCGGGCATGTCGGTGCATGATATCTGGCAGTTCTGCGAAACGGCGCCCCTTGAAAAGCTGCGGTTTTTGAAGGCCGGCATTGAAATGAACCTGGCCGTGGCGCAGGAAGGCCTGCCGGGGGGGTACGGCATGTCGGTGGGCTACAACATTGCCAGCGCAGGGAAAGCAAACGGCATTTTGGGGTCCGATATCGGCACCTGTGCGGTGGCCACAACGGCTGCGGCCTGTGATGCGCGGATGGCCGGGGCAAAGCTGCCGGTGATGAGCGTGGCGGGAAGCGGGAATCAGGGCCTGGTATGCCTGCTGCCCGTGGCGGTCTTCGCCCAAAAAAGCGGTGTGGGGGAAGAAAGGCTTTTACGCGCGGCGGCCTTGTCCGTATTGATGACCGTGCATATCAAGCGGGGCATCGGGCGCCTGAGCGCGCTGTGCGGCTGCGGCATCGCGGCGGCGGTGGGCGCCTCCTGCGGTATCCTCTATGTGCTGGGCGGCAATGAAAAACAGGTGGAATACGCCGTTAAGAATATGGTGGCAAACATCACCGGGATGGTTTGCGACGGCGCAAAATCCGGCTGCGCCGTGAAGGTGGCTACCGCCGTCAGCGCCGCGGTGCAGTGCGCCGTGCTGGCCATCAACAATGTGTATGCGCCTGATATCGACGGCATCGTGGACAGCGATGTGGAAAAGACCATCGAGAATCTGGGAAGTGTGGGCCGGGACGGCATGGCGCAGACGGACCAATTGATCCTGGACTTGATGACCAGCAAGGTGGGCGGCGCATCTTAATCCATTTATCATAAGCGGCCCCCTTTCGGCCCGGCTTTTGCGCCGCGGCGGGAAGGGGGCTTTTTTTTGCTGCGGTGAAGATGCCTGGAAAGAGTCATCATTTGCGCATACGGGATGTCATGTTTGCCACATGTAACAACGGGGCCCGCGTTATACAATAAAAACATCACAAAAGGCTGCGCGGTCAATCGCGCAAGTCAAAAAGGAGGAGCGTTCCATGAAAAAGATACTGGCAACCGTTCTGGCTCTTTGCCTGCTGCTTGGCGCCGGCGCGGCGCTGGCGGAAACAAAGGTCGAGTTCTTCCAGCAGAAGATGGAAGAAGGGCCCCAGCGCGCTTATGCGCAGGTGATCGAAAAGTTTGCCGCGGAAAATCCCGATATCGTAATCGAGCTCAACACCGTTCCGGATGCCGGCACCGTGCTGATGCAGCGGATTTCCACAGGGGATATCCCGCCCATCTTCTCCGATTATCCCACCCAGGTCCAGTTCAAGCAAAAGATCGCCAACGGGTATATCGAGTGCCTGGAAGGCCAGGAATTCCTTTCCCGCGTCAATCCCGGCATGCTCAAGCTGGCTATGAACACCGACGGCCAGTCCTATGCGCTGCCCCTGAGCCAGAACTATATGGCGGTCTTCTACAACCTGGACCTCTTTGCCCAGGCCGGCATCACCGAAACGCCCAAGACCTGGGATGAGCTGATTGCCGTGTGCGACAAGCTGGTGGCGGCGAACATCGTTCCTTTCTCCTTTGGCGACAAGGCGGCGGGCCGCGTGGGCCATTGCTACCAGGCGGTGTCCCAGGCCACCTATCCCGGCATTGTGGACTACCTTGTGAAGGTGGTCAACAAGGAAGCCACCGTTGCCCAGAACGCCGAACCCTTCAAACTGATCGGCGAAAGGATGCTTCAGCTGCGCACCTACGCCCTGCCTGACCCCCTGGGGACCGCCGATACCGTGATGTGGGAAAACTTTGCCGCCGGCAAAGCGGCCATGTGCATCACCGGTTCCTATGCCCGCGGCACCATCCTGATCGCCAATCCCAGCCTCAACCTGGGTGCCTTCCCGGTTCCCGGCGATGTGTATGACGAGAGCCCGCTGCTTACCGGCGTGGATGCCGCGCTGTGCATCAGCGCCGAAGCCACCGACGAGCAGAAGGCTGCCGGACTGAAGTTCCTGGAGTTCATTTCCCGCCCCGAGAACGCGCAGCTCTGGTCTGATACCGACGGCGCGCCCTCCTGCATCATGGGCACGACCTATTCCGACCCGCGCCTGTCCCCTGTGATCGAGAAAGCCGCCACCGGCGTTGTGACCGACTGGTACGCCTCCAAGATCAGCGCGCAGGTGTATAACGAGATCTATCAGGTTGTCCAGGGCTTGCTGCTGGACGGGGATATGGATGCTTACATCGCCGGCCTGGACGAGGCCATTGAATCGGCTGTAGCCGGCATGTAATAGCCAACAGGTGTTTTTCCGGGGCGGCATGAAACGTCGTGCCGCCCCCCTTCCAATCCTGCCGGGCGCCGGTGCGGCACGGCAAGGCGGTACATTCCATGGGAAAGGATGCGGGTACATGCGCCGGAAACAGTTCAACTCGGATAGGGCCACGTTTCTTATCATCACCATTCCTGCGCTGGCGCTGTATACGTTTTTTTATATCTACAGCGTGATCATGGGTTTTCTTTACAGCACCACCAACTGGGATGGGCTCGCCCGCTCCTATGACTTCATCGGCCTTGCCAATTATGTGAAGGTGCTGGGCAACAAGCGCTTTTTTGAATCCACGGGCATCACCATCCGCTACGCGCTGATCATGGTGGCGGGAACAGTGGTGCTGGGCGTGATCCTTGCGCTCGCCATCAACTCCATCAAACGGTTCAAAACGTTTTTCAAATCGGTGTATTTCTTTCCCGCCATGATCAGCTCCGTTGCCATCGCGCTGATCTGGGACCAGGTGTATTACCGGGCGCTGCCCACCTTCGCCGCCCTGCTGGGCTTTGGCGAAACCTTCAAATCACCCCTTGGCAGCAAAAGCATGGCCCTGTACGCGGTGCTGTTTGTAAACCTGTGGCAGGCGCTGGCCATGCCCACGGTGATCTTCCTGGCGGGGCTGCAATCTATACCGGAGGAGCTGTACGAATCCGCCGTGATCGACGGCGCCAGCATGTGGAACCAGTTCCGCTACGTCACGCTGCCGTATCTGGTGCCCACCATCAGCGTCAATGCCATCCTTGCGCTCAAGAGTGGTATCACGGCGTTTGACTACGCCTTTGCCCTTACCAGCGGAGGCCCGGCCCGGTCCACCATGCTCATTGGCATCAAAATCTATCAGGATGCGTTTGGCGATACCCCCAATTTCTGCATTGCCAATACCGAGGCGGTGCTGCTCTTTGCCGTCATTGCCGTGCTGTCGGCCGTGCAGCTGCTCCTGTCCTCCAGAAGCGGGGTGAACAAGGCATGATTTCAACCAAGGCAAATATGGGAAACCATTCCCCGAACAGGATCACGAACCCAGCGGAAAGGCTGCTGTGGCATTCCCTGCGGAATATTGTACTTGCCATCGGCCTGCTTTTGATTCTTTTTCCCATGTATCTTGTGGTGATCAATTCCTTCAAAACCCTGGAGGAAGCCAGCAAGGATTTTTTTGCGTTCCCGAAGCTTATCTCCCTTGACAACGTGCTCACCCTCTTAAAAAGCCAGAATTATTTCCGCTATGTGGGCAACAGCGTGCTGGTCTCGGCCCTGTCCATGGGCGTGGTGGCCGTGTTTGTGCCCCTTGTCAGCTACGCCATTGCCCGTAACCTGAAAAAGCGGTACTACCGGTTTTTATATGTGTACATGCTCCTGGGCCTTTTTATCCCCTCCCAGGTCATCCTGCTGCCCATTGTCAAACAGATGGCGGCGCTCAAGCTGATGAACCAGTGGGGGCTGATCCTTCTGTACATTACCTTCAGCTTAACGCGGGGCTCGTTCCTTTTCGTCAACTATATCCGGGCGCTGCCCATTGAAATCGAGGAGGCGGCGCAGATTGACGGCTGCAGCGTGCTGAAAACGTATTTCCGCATCGTCATCCATCTGATCAAACCCATGATCTCCACGCTGGTGATCATGGACATCCTGTGGTACTGGAACGACTTCATGCTTCCTCTGTTCCTTTTGAACAAGTCCCGGGATATGTGGACGCTGCCCCTGTTCCAGTATAATTTCAAAACCGAGTATTCCTTTGACTATCCCATGGCCTTCACCGCTTATCTGATGGCGCTGCTGCCGGTGCTGGCAATCTACTGCGCCTGCCAGAAGCACATCATCAATGGCCTGACGGCCGGAGCCGTCAAGAGCTAATACTAATTCCAAACATTATTTCGCCGTTGCGGCGGTCCTTTTCGCGCGGAAGGTTGGTTTCCTTAAGGAAACCAAGCCGCTGCGCGACCGCCCGTTCAAATGTTTTGAACGGGCGCCGGCTGTGTCGCCTTCCGCTCAGCGTAGCGCGGCGTTGCCTCGTTTCAGCTCCTTGCCCCGCATCGAAAATCTCTCGCCGCCATGGAC
>JAEWVC010000025.1 GCA_023459275.1 Bacillota bacterium
TACTACCCAACCCTTCCTAAGCAGTACACGCTTTAGCTTTCGCTGCCCGTATACGTGGCGATTCTCGTCATATGCAGCCTGAACCGCTTCTTCCAGGGCAGTCTCATCCTGCCTGTCATGACATTCACAATAATAGGTGCTTCGCGCAATGCCTAAGCATCTGCAAAGCGCTGATATAGAGTATTTGTGGGCATTGGCTCGAATCACAATTACTTTCGTGCGAATATCAGCGCCGCTTGCTTTAATACGTCGTTTTCCATTCGCAGTTGCTGATTCTCTTTCCGAAGCCGCAGCAGTTCCTGCTCTGCCGGCGTCCGGTTATCCTTGTCGTGGCTGGAGCCGGTTGCATTGATTCGCTTCGCCCATTTGTCAAATGCCGATGCGGTCAGATCGTAGTCACGGATAATCTCGCTCCGGGGTTTGCCATGATTAAACAGTTCGACCAGCTGCTTCTTTTGTTCCTCGCTGTAGATCCGCCTAGTTCGTTTTTCTGCCATGGTTCTCTCCTTCTTTCCTCTGTCTCGAAGTATACCATGACCTCTTCTTTTCTGTACAGTTTACTGTAGCCAATCCACATATGTACAGCCTTAGAAAGCGTTGAATTGGATTTGTATCCAAGATTTGACGTTATGTCGATTGGTTGTGGAGCATCTCCAGACCTTATGGCTTTTGAAAAATACGCCGAACAAAAGGAGGTGTTTTATCAAGGCTATGACCGCAATCCTCTTTGGGGAAGTATTCACAATGCGATTAAAGCGTATGCGCGTGGAACTGATAACATTGTTGCAGATTATGTGCCGCTAGATATTTTTAATGTCCTGGCTGAAGGAGGACCAACTGGTCATGTTTTTAATATTGTGGTGATTCAGTATCTCATTTCCCATTTGTTCAACACAGGTCAAAGCGATCGTATTGAAGAATTGTATTCTGGTATTATAGATTCCGTTGTTTCGAAAAGAAGAACAGCCTCTCCATTCCTTATTATTATCAATGACATTGATACTTACCACAAAGGGCGGAATCTTTTTTACAAGTTCCTTAATCTTCTCGAAGACAACGGCTATAATGGTCGGTCTTTAGCTTATAGCAGCTACGCAAATGGCGACCTGGGGAAGACTCGATGGGGCGGGAATAAAGTAAGGAATGGAAATATCACGTATGCTTACGGGAATCCTCCATTAGGGTTTGAAGGTGCGGGTTTAATAATCGAGTTGAGGTGACAAAGGGTGATTATAAGCGCGAGTCGAAGGACGGACATACCGGCATACTACTCTGACTGGTTTTTTAACCGGGTCCGAGATGGGTTTGCGCTGGTGCGTAATCCGATGAACATTCATCAAATAAGCAAAATAAAGTTGACGCCTGATGTTGTTGACGGGATTGTATTCTGGACCAAAAATCCTATTCCGATGATTGATCGGCTCAGCGAATTGAAGGAGTACATGTATTATTTCCAGTTTACAATAACGCCGTATGGGCAAGATGTCGAACCAAACCTGCCGTCTAAAAACGATAAAATTCTGACCGCTTTCAAGCGACTATCAGACATGGTAGGTGCAAACAGGGTCATTTGGAGATATGATCCAATTATGATCAGTAATAGATACCCGGTAGACTACCATATTCGTGCCTTTGAAAAGATCGCCGAAGAATTACATAACTATACCCAAAAAGTAATAATTAGTTTCATTGATGAGGATTATCGTGGTGTAAAAAGTAATGTGAGAGAACTGAATCTATTGGATTTTCCGATTCTAACTCAGACGGAACTAAGTTCCTACTTCGCACAAATTTCTCATAGTTATGGATTATCAATCGATACTTGTGCCGAAAAAATTGACTTGCAGAATTTCGGTATTGGACATGCTCGATGCATTGACGATCGCCTTTTTGAGAATTTGCTTAATTGCCATCTAAGTATTGATAAAGACAAAACTCAGCGACTTGAATGTGGGTGTGCATCAAGTATAGACATCGGAATGTATAATACATGCCGAAATGGTTGCCGATATTGTTATGCGAATTATGCTCAAAAGACAGTCATGGAAAACTTCGCAAGGCACAGTCCTCATTCTCCCCTTATTTCAGGCGAAGTTGGTAGCGACGATAAAATAAATGAGCGTGAAGTAAAATCCTGCAAAGAAGCGCAGTTGCGTTTCGGAGATTTATAGATGAAGCCTTACCATTAGAAAGTAAATAATCGTTAAGGCACACGTCTCATAAAGGCCAAGAATACGCATACAACAGCCGTACTTCCGCCCAAAACTGTACCGTGTAATGATGCACCCGCACGCACCCAATGCACCCGCGTACCTAATGTCCCTTTATACAAGCAAAAAGCCCGCAAACCTCTAATAAAGGGTTTGCGGGCTTTCTTGAGCCTTTGTGATAGTTATTTTATATCGTTATTATGATGATTTTATGCCTTTTCTGACACAACTGGTAGTAAAAATGTGACCGTTGCCAAAAGGGAGAATCCATACGTTTGTTACTATAAAAGCCTGGCTGTGTTTATTGTGGCACATCCGCTGTGCGAGGTCTGTCAACGCGAAGGCCGGGTAACGACGGCGGAAGAAGTCCACCACATCATTCTGCTCACCCAGGGCGGCACCCACGAAGATGGCAATCTGATGTCGCTCTGTAAAGAGTGTCATTCCCGCATCACGGTGCGCGAGGGTGTGCGCCGGTGCTGAGGGCAGGGGAGGTAAATCTCAAAATGACCTCTGGGCTATAGCGGGGCCGCCTCTTCGCGTGAATTTTTGCACTTTCAAGTCGGGCATATGGTTCCGTGCTTTCAGGAGGTGCTGGCATCCAGTCCCTGAACAAAGGCGGTACGCACGGCCCCTCAAACCCTGATGACTCTGTGCAAATCCCGCCTTTCCGCGACCGCGCTGGAGGCTACCCGCCGGCGCACGCCCCGCCCTGAAGCAATATTTTTAACCAGCGATATTGCTCTGTTGTCCTTTCGTTTTTTTTGTGTTGTATTTTTTATCCGCGCAATACGTTGCCGGTTCGAGCCAAACGTGGTAGAATCTGAACGACAATTGGGAAAGGGTGTGGGGAAATGGTCCTTGCAATCATCTTCGCTCCATGCAGGGTCTGAGCGGACGACGCCGCATGGAGCTTATCTGATCGTCCGGCAGACTTTGCGCTTCGTATCCCAATAACGAAGGGAGCAAAGTCTTTATGCAGCCGAAATTCCATACTCTCCGTACGCTACGTGCGTTTATCCTCCTCTGGCTGACACAATCCCTGTCCGCGCTTGGTAGCGCGATGACCAGCTTCGCGCTCGTCATCTGGTCGTATCAACAGACCGGTTCAGCGCTGAGCACCGCGTTTTTATCCATCTCCTCCTACGCGCCATACGTGGTGATGAGCATCTTCGCGGGCGCTTTGAGCGATAAGTGGGACAAGAAGCGTACGATGCTTCTGTGCGACCTGTTCGCCGCCCTTACGAGTGTTACGGTGCTCATCCTCATCAAGACCGGAAGCCTTGCGATCTGGCACCTGTACCTGATTAACGCGCTCAACGGCCTCATGAACACGATTCAGAATCCGGCGTCCACCGTATCCGTCACGCTGCTGGTACCCAAGGAACACTACCAGCGGGTAAGCGGATTGCAGTCGTTCTCGCGCTCGTTGGTGACGGTGCTGACACCGATCTTCGCCTCAGCCGCACTCGCGCTGTTCGGACTGGACGCGGTGATTGCGTTCGATCTTTCGACCTGCGCGGTTGCGATGGCGGTACTGCTTCTGTTCATCCGGATTCCCGGCGCACCGGATAACGGAGAGATGCGTGAATCGGTGTTTGCCGCGGCGAAGGCCGGTCTTCGCTACCTGAAGCAAAACCGGGGCATTCTCGACCTTATCCTGTTTCTGGCGGCGATCAACTTCACGGCCTCGGTATACGAAGCGGCGCTCACCCCGTTGCTGCTCTCGCGTCTGAATGGTGGGCAAGCGGCATTGGGCATGGTGAACGCCTCTATCGGCATCGCGACCATCGCCGGAAGCGCGATCGCTTCGCTCAGCCCCACGCCCCGGAGCCGCGTGCGCGTGATCATGGATTCCCTGCTATTTTCGATGAGCACGGAAAACCTGATGCTCGCTTTCGGGCGAACCGTGCCTGTATGGTGCCTCGCCGGAGTGCTCGGCTGGCTGTTCATCCCTGTGATGAGCGCGAACATGGACACACTGTTTCGGCACACCATTCCGGCAAAGATGCAGGGTAGAGTATACTCTGCCCGCAACACGCTGCAATTCTTCACGATCCCGCTTGGCTACTTCCTCGGCGGCGTGCTGGTGGATCGGGTGTTTGAGCCGCTGATGGCCAAAGTGCCGGAAAACAGTCTCATCGTCCACCTGATTGGAAGTGGCAAGGGTTCCGGCGCGGCGTTACTGTTGCTCACGCTTTCTGTGCCCGGCATCATGACCTGCCTATTTTTCCGAAAGGACCGTCACATCTGGGCGCTGGAAAGGTAACAAAAACCGCGGATTCACAAAGAGTCCGCGGTTCCTTTTTGTAAGAACGTCCCCCCGCATTGCCGGGGGTTTTGCTTACAAAAAAACAGACCACCAACACACTTTGTTGATGGTCTGAACAGGCCATGTCTGGCCGGTTCGTCAAATTGTGGAGAAATAGATGAATGTTTTTGTAGCGGCGGCGCCCGCTAAACCGGATTGTTCCGGTATGTTTTTACCGGCTGCTCAGGCCTGCTGTGCGGGCATCTTTGATTGGCTGACGCCCCGGATTACCAGCCAGAGCAGGAATGTCATCTCGGCGATGGTGCCCGGGATCAGCAGCGCGGACTCCAACGACACGTCCGCAAGGAGGAAGTGCGCCGCGACGGACAGCAATCCGCACGCCGTCTCGATGACAAACAGGATGCCGAACACTTTGGGGATGAACTTCGACCGGTAAATCAGAAGGCCCAGCGGGAACACCCAAAGGGAGAAGAACACCTGGCCGATCATGTAGCCGTGCCCGTAGGTGGTGAAGCTGATCATCGCCATATCCTGCAGCTGTGCGGAACTCAGCGCACCCGACGGGCTGCCTTCGCCCAGGATGTACAGGGGAGCGAATTCGTTGAGGAGGTTGGAGAGCAGCAGAACGGCCCCGCAGGCGGCGAAGAGAACCATGAGCTTCGCCATGTTCTCATCCACGGAAACAAGCAGCCTGTACAGCGCCAAAGCGGTGAACAGATACGCCACGGACATGACGATATCGCTGAGGATTCCGGCGCGGAACAGGAAACTGTTGTGCAGGATGTTGTTTGCCGTGACGGAGGCGTCGCTCACGAACAGCGTCTGGCGGAAGAATACCTCGGCGAACATGCCGGTTACGACCATGAGCAGGAACAGGAAACCCGCGAACCGCGCGTTTTTTTTGTTGGGAGCCATATGGATTGCCTTCTTTCTTTTATTTCGCCTGTGATTTTCAGGGCTTTCATCGGTTTATCCGCCTGTGGGCAGCCTTTGTCAGGACACGATATGGATTCGATTCACGGAAATCAGTTCCAGTCCCAAATCGTTGATTCTGCGGAGCACGCCGTACAGCGCCGCCTGATCCACGATTTGCCCGCGCAGCTTTGTGGTCAGGTCTGGCTGCTCGATGGCCGTCAGTTCCTCGAACCACGTCTCGCAGATGTACCCGCCGATGACGATTTCATAGAGCACGCCTCATCCCCTCTTCCGACGCGATATGAGCACAATGACCGCCGCGTTTCCAAGAATTTCTATTGCTGAAAAGAACGCGCAGTGCAGTGTGCCGGAGCCGACCGTAAACGGCCCCAACTGGTAGACGATCAGGAGAGAGGCCGCGCAGACGTTGGCGATCCGGTTGGCCCTCAACGGCAGTACCCAGGACAGGAGCCATCTTCATGAAAAATCCTCCTTGATTTTGTATCCGCTGTCAGGATACAAAATCAAGGAGGAGTTCGCTACCTTCCAAAGTAGGTGTTGCGCTGATAAAAAGTAGGGTTTTTGCCTCGGCGCCCCTATACCAAACCAAGCTCTTTCGCCTTGGCCACGGCCTGCGTCCGGCGGTTCACCTGCAGCTTCCCGAAGATGTTCTGGTTGTAGCTCTTCACGGTGCTGAGCGCCAAAAACAGCTTGTTGCAGATTTCATCGTTCGAGTGCCCCGCCGCAATCAGCTCCAGCACCTCAAGTTCGCGTACGGTCAGGGGTTCCGCCAGCGCTTGATTGGCGCGCTCCCTTGCGAAGCCGGCCTTGTTTGCTTCGCCCGCTTCCGGCAGCGCCCGCCGGCCCGCGCTTTCAGCGGTTTCGATCATGCGTTCCGCGTCTTCGAAGGTATAATCGTCGGGGATGGGGTTAATATAGAAATTCGCCCTCCCTTCGGCGATGCAGTCACGCGCCAGACCGTACAGCCCCTCCTTGCCGTAGACTCTGGCCAGAAGCAGGTTGTACTTATACCGCCAATCCATCAGCGCGCAAAGCTGCCCGTGCGCCTTGCTCTCCTCCAGCAGCCGGTATGCCTCCGCGTTATCATTGCGCAGAAAGGCGATTTTCGCCAGGCCAAGATACAGGCTCGCGAGAATGAGCGGGGCATGCCCGTGCTCGACGACTGTCGTGATTGTCTGCTCAAACAGCGTCTTCGCCTTGCCCATGACCCCTTGTTGGATATACAGTTCGCCAAGCATCATATGGTAGGAGGTCACGAAGAATGGATTGACGTAGTTCAGAATGTTTTTCAAGGAATCGGTGAGAACCTCTACCGCTTTTTGCAGGTCTCCCTTCCTCCAATGCGCAATGCCGAGCAAAACGCTTACGACCCCGCGCTTGAAATACTGGTCGGCGGGAAGGAGCGCAAGCGCCTCCTGCGTGTGCCGGAACGTCCCCTCGACGTCTCCTGTCGCGGCGGCGATATATCCATAGGCGGACTCGACGGTGGCCGGCAGCAGCTCAAACTGCAGCGTATCGGCAATGATGACATCCTCCCGTCGGGAATTTGCATGATACAGGTCATATAGACGCCGCGCCTTGATGAACCAAGGTTTGCAGGCGTCGATCTCTCCCTTGTCAAGCAGCGCCCAGCCATACCCCATGGCGAGCACGGGGCTTCTTTCAATCATTTCCAAAGGCAGCTGCTTCGCCATGTCCAGCCACAGGGCCGACTGCGCGTTGATGTCCATCTCGGCCCACTTGCATTCGATCAGCCCCGCGGCGGCGTCATAAGCATTCGTCTTGAGCAGGTGGTAAATCGCCTCCTGGCCGCGCCCGTTGCGTTTGAACCAAAGCCCCGCGCGAAGGTGGAGCGCCTCCGTCTCGCGGGCCGGGCGCTGCTCCAGCCGCTGCCTAAGAAGGTCACGGAACAGATGGTGGTACCGGTACCATTGATGCGCCGAGTCCAGCGGGATGATAAAGCTGTTCGTCTTTACAAGCTTCTCGATGACCGCATGGCTTTCCCCCGCGGCAAGCTGCAGCAGTTCATCGCAGAGGTCGGCCGAAAACGACTCAAGGATGGAGGTGGACAGCAGGAAAGCCTTGATTTCCGGCGTATGGCGGTCCAGCACCTCTTCCAGCAGGTAATCCATAATGTAGTAGTGATTGTCCGAAAGCGTTTTGACAAACCCTGCGATATCGACCGCTCCCCACATGGAAAGAACCGTCATCTGAAGCCCTGCGATCCAGCCCTCGGTGCGCCTGGCCAGATGCCGCATCTGCTCCTCATTAAGCGCGGCGCCCATTTGCCCGGACAAATATTCCCTCGCCTGCCCATCCGTAAACCGCAGCCCGGAGATCCGCAGTTCAAACAGCTTCCTGCCCGCCCGCAGCCTTGCCAGTGGAAGCGGGGGATCCTCCCGGGTGATGAGAACGAGTTGCATGGCCGGCGGAAAATGTTCCAGCAGCGTTTTAACGATCCGGTGAATCTGCTCATTCCGGATGAAGTGGTAATCATCCAGCGCCAGGATAAACGGAGCTGCGATCGTATGGAACTGATGAATCAGCGCGCGCAGGAACGAATCAAATCCGACGGTGGAATACGCGTCCAGCATCTGGTCCAGCGCGTTGTACACGTTTTCGTCGAAACCCTTAACCGCCGTGACCAGATAGGCGAAAAACTGCACCGGATCATTATCCCATTCGTCCAGGCTGTACCAACCGTAAGGCTTGCCCTGTTCCGAAAGCCAGGAACTGACAGCCATCGATTTTCCGGAACCCGCCTGCGCGGACACCAGAATCACGCTTGCCCAACTGCAATCGCTGAACAGCTCATGCCGCACGACAAAGCCGGCCGGCAGTTCCGGCTGATGCAGTTTCCCCGCCAGCACGGAATATTTCATCGTTTTCCCTCCAATTCCGCTTGACATGCATCCTTTCTCCCTGAATATACCGTAAACGCCCGGACAATACAAAGGCGGCTTTTGCGCAAGCCGCGTTTTATTTCTTTCATTTTTGCATCAGCGTATCGACCATATCCCGGTCCAGCCGGTACCCGCGGTAGTCCTCGTACTGCACGTCCAGCCGGTTCGTGTTGAGGTACTGCCATCTGTCGCTCCACAGGTTCCAGCCAATATGGTATTCATTGAGCAGCGAAATCCAGTCGCTGATGTAGTTCAGGCTCGCCTGCTTGGGAAGGCAATCCAGCGTGCCCCACTCCTGCACCATCACGCCTACGCCCGTTTTCTGCTGAAACTCCGCCCAGGGCTTCAGAAAATCACGGAGGTATTCCTTATCGTATGCGTATCCGGCCTGCGCTTCATTGCCATAGGTTCCATCGCCGTGAAGCTGCAGGGTGGATGTTTTGCGTTTGCCGTCGATGGCGCCGTAATCGCAGAAGATCACCGTCATTTTACGGTGGTCAATTTCCCTGACAAACGCCGGCGACCAGGGGCTGGAGTATACGGGCGTTCCGGCCTCGTCCCGCTCCGGGCAGATCACCGCGACGCTTTGAATCTGCGCGGAATCGGAGCCATTCCAGCGGATTTTCAATTCCTTGGCGGCGCTTTCCAGTTTCCCTAGAACCAGCGTCTTTCCTCCCGACGTCTCCTGGGCACTCAATGTTACGCTCGCGGCTTCTTTCCCGTCCGCGAGCAGCTGCAGTATGCCCTTTTTGGAGTTGCCCTGCATCAGCAGTTCCACCTGCGTTCCCTGTTGGAACTGCCCCTACAGGGTTAGGCTGGCGCCTTTGCCAAGGAATCCGTTGGCATACGGCAGCGGCCACTGTTCGCCGGCATACCAGGTTGTTTCCCCCACCCAGCCGCTGTAGATGAACTGATCCGGCACGTACATGTGAAACGCCTGCGCGTAGTGTTCCTTCGCAAGTGACTGAACCGGTTCCTGCGAACCGGCGATCCCATCCACGAAGATCAGGCGGTCCCCGTATTGCCATATGCCTTCCGATACTGCGTGCACGGCCTTCACATACGCCTTCTCCCGCTTTTTGGTGATTTTCCACGGCTCGTTGAACAGATTGAAACTCAGTACGCTGTTGGGCACATGCTGGTAGCGTTTAGCCAGAATGGAATAGGCCGCCGTTATGTTCGCCAGCAGCGCTTTGCCGCTGAAGCCCTCGTCGTCCATCGAAGCCCCCGCAAAACCGGGGAAATCAGCCAGGCAGATGCAGATATGCACACCGTTGGCGATCGCGTACCCAATCGCATCATCCAGATTGTCCAACTCGCCTTGCTGCACCTTGACCCCATCTGTCAGATCGAAAAGAAGTTCATGCGTTATCATGATCCGGGTGAAGTTAAAGCCCAGATCGTGAAGGATTTCAAAATCGGACGCGGTGTACATGCCCCCCGTGTGATGCGCGCCGTTTTTATAGGATTTATTGTCCAGTGCCGTGCCCTTCCATGCGGGCAGCGCGTTGTAGGCCGCATCCGGCATTTCCGCGGCCAGCGCGGCCTGGCCGTCCGTAAGCTGCAGCGGCCTGATCTCATCCAATGCGAGCAGTTCGGACGGCTTATAGGCACGGTACAGCCGCACAGCGGCTTTCCAGGCTTCCTCCCGGGTCAGGGTCTCACCGATACGGAAGTAATTCTGGCCGTCCACCTCCAGAATGTTCCTGAGGGTGTACGGATCATACTGCAGGCAGCAGTATCCAACAGACCATACATCGAAATCCATATCCGGATTCCGCTGCGATTCGGCAAATTCCATGCACGGCTGCGCTTCGCCGCAGCGGTTATGATATGCGTCCAGGGTTTTTGCGTATTCGAAACAGTCGTAGGCATAATTCCCTTCCGACGTATCCAGCCCAAAGTAGTTTTCCAGAACGACAGAATAAATCAGGCTCGCGGCGTCATTACGGGTAATGAAGCTGTCGTCCATGGTACCGGCGCGCGTCCGGGTCGCCTCGCATGGGGTTTTATTAAGCGCGACCGACTGCTGCAAAGCCTGGTAAAAATCCCTGCGGGTCACGGACTCATTCAGGCCGGTCAGATCGCTTTGCTGAATCACGCCCGCCTCTACCGCGGCAGCGAGGTCATCATCCTGCGCAAAAGCGGGATTCGCCTCAGCGGATGCCGAGGGCACGAGCAATGCGGCGCAAAGGAGCAGGATCAGCAGCATACGCAACCGTTTCATTCGTTTTACCTCCGGAAAAGCGAATAGAGATATGGGCTGTGCTATTAAGAATATCAACTATATATACTCCCGATGCCCAATAAATGTCAACCCGTTCTTTTGCCGCGGTTCCTGCCGGCGGGGAAAACGGCGGACATACTGACCGTAACAAAGCGTTCCAAACACACAGCCATGCATAAAGCAAATACAAAGAATCCGTTATGTTGAATAACGGATTCTTTGCGTTTTGCCGATAATCATCAGACGGCTTCCTGTTTTTATTGCCCGTTATCTTTCGTTACCTTTACCTGATGGCCGGTCACCAGGGCGATAACCCCGGCGCCGAGGGTAAGATAGGGGGCCAGAACGGTGATGCCGGCTGCCACCGGAGCGCTGAGGTTTGCTACCGTTTCTCTGTCGCCGTTTTCTTTCCGTTTTTCAATGACGATGTGGGTTCGGCATGCTTCCTTGAAAAAGGAAGTGATTTTTTCCTTGGTTTCCTGTGAACAGCAATTGCCGTGCTGCATTTTGGCGTGCTCCCCTCCGTTGATTCGTCCCTGTTTTTCCAGTTCAACCAGGCAAGCGACAACATCGCCGTTGCTTTTTTCCAGCAATTGAGCCGCTTCCTCATAGGTAACATCTGCTCTTTCGCGCAGGCAAGCGATCTTTTGCAGCATATCGTCAGTCATGGCAGTTTACCCTCCCTGAAAAGTAAGATTCCTTTGCACACGCATAGGATACCACATATCTGGCAAAGGTTCTTGTGAAACGGCTTAATGCAGAATTAGAAAAAAGCAAGAAAAGCATTGGAATAATGAATCCCTCGCTGTCAAGGCGCTTCCGCTTTGGGGAAGCATCCTAAAGGCATTGGCGGGCTGTTCCCCATCCGTCTCAACCGGCGGACGGCCCGCTGCCGTCCGCAGCTTTATTGTCCTGGCGTTCAACAGCTCTTTCCCGTTTTGATTCCCGCAGTGGCTCAGGGGGATGAATGCCCAGGCGTATGGCCTCGATCAGCGCCGGTGCCTGCGCGTGAAGGGGGACGCCGGGGTCATAGCAGACCGGCGCGCTGATGTGGATAAGATGGTTTTTATGATCCAAATGCACAGGATAAAACTTGAGCGCTATGCCAAGCGTGCGGTACGCGAGGGGCGCAAGCTGCAAAAAGCCTTCGTTGATCCACATGTGATGGGACTGATAGCCTGAAGGCTGCTCGGGAAAGATAATCAGGCAGCTGCCGCTTTTTAAATGCCGGATGCTTTGGCGAAATGTCTTTACCCCCCGCGCGTCATGGTAAACAGGCACACCCGGCGCACTTTTAAGAAGCGGCGGCAGGAGGAGGGCGGCAATATAGGGCAGCGTGACGGTATACAGCGGTTCCATGAAACAACCGGGCCGCCACCAGTAATCCTGCCGCACATAGGCCGGGACGGCCCTGGGGTCCATCATATCGGCGTTCAGCCATGAAAAGCATCTGTCGCGCAAAGGGAACTTTGTGGTCATATCAATGGGACCCAGAGCGCCCGCGTGATTGCATAAGAATACGCAGGGCCCACCGTCAAAAGGTACATCCCAAAGGGTCTGCATCTTCTTTGAAAAAATGCGTATCACCGCACCGACTGCCTCATACAGCTTTCCCATTTGACTGCTCCTTGCCGACAAAAGATTGCATTTTTTATGCCTTGTCATTATCATATAGGAATTGCATACATTGTCAATCATTCTCGAAATGATATGCGGTCTGGATACACAGTTCGGTGGAATTATGGCCTTATCACCTAAAGGCCGCTCCAAGCCAAGTTTTCTTGGCTGTGCATGAAAATTTGCAGGATATCGCGTTTTTTATTGACTTGGAGCTAACTCCAAGTGGTATCCTCATATTGTGCAAACCGGCGAGGAGGTATGGAAATGGACCCGAACCATTCAGCAATTTCTTCATCGGGCAGGCCTATCTCAAACCGCTGACTGACAAGGACGGGCCGATTGCCAACGTGACTTTTGGGCCCGGGTGCTGGAACAACTGGCATACCCACCATAAAGGCGGCCAGATTCTGCTGGTAACCGGCGGCAAGGGATGGTGCCAGGCATGGGGTGAACCCGCACGGGAGCTCAAACCCGGCGATGTGGTGAACATCTCTCCCAAGGCAAAGCACTGGCGCGGGGCGGCGGCGGATAGCTGGTTTTCCCTTCTGGCGATAGAGATCCCGGCGGAAAGCGGGGCGGTGGAGTGGCTGGCTCCGGTGGAGGATGACGTCTACAGAGCGCTTTCATGTTGAAAGGAGTCTTGGAAATTGAACAGTTTCACTTTTAATGTACCAACGAAGGTGTATTTTGGCGAGAACCAACTAGGCCATCTGGGGGAGGAGCTTTCCAAATATGGCAAGCGCGTGCTGCTGGCCTACGGCGGCGGCTCCATCAAGAAAACCGGCCTGTACGACGCGGTGGTGGCTGAAATCAAAAAGGCCGGATTGACCCTGTTCGAGTTGTCCGGCATCGAACCCAATCCCCGCATTGCATCCGTGCGCAAGGGCGCACAAATCTGCAAGGATCAAAAGATCGACGTTGTGCTGGCGGTGGGCGGCGGTTCCACCCTGGACGCGGCCAAATTTGTGGCAGCCGGGGCCTGCGTGGATTTTGACCCATGGGACTTTTTCAGCAAGTGGGCACCCATCAAGCAGGCGCTGCCTTTGCTCACGGTGCTGACGCTGTCCGCCACCGGGTCGGAGATGGACAGCGGCGGCGTGATCTCCAACCCGGAAACCCGGGATAAGATCGGCCGCATGGATCCTGTGCTGCTGCCCAAGGTATCCTTTCTGGACCCCACCAACACCTATACGGTGAGCCCCTATCAAACCGCCTGCGGCGCGGCCGACATCATGTCCCATATTCTGGAGATCTACTTCAACATGGAGCCTGGCCTCTACATGCTGGACTGCTTCATGGAAGGCATGATGAAGACGGTGATCAAGTATGCACCCATCGCCATGAAACAGCCGGACAACTACGAGGCCCGTGCCAACCTGATGTGGGCCTCCTCCTGGGCCATCAACGGCCTTGTAAGCGGCGGGAGGCGCCAGGCGTGGAGCTGCCATCCCATGGAACACGAACTGTCCGCCATCTACGACATCACCCATGGCCTTGGGCTTGCCATTCTTACGCCCCGGTGGATGGAATACTGCCTGGATGGAACCACCGTATCAAAGTATTACCAGTTTGGCACCAACGTGTTCGGCATCGACCCCGCGCTTGCGCCCATGGATGTGGCAAAGAAGAGCATTGAGATGCTCTCCGGCTTTTTCTTTCGCACGCTGGAGCTCAAGAGCACCTTCCCCCAGGTGGGTATTGGAGAAAAGGATTTTCATGCCATGGCAAGCAAGGCCTGCGGGGGCGGCACCCTGCCCGGCTTCAAGCCCCTGAACCAAAGCGACATCGAGAAGATTTTCGCTCTGTGCATGCAATAAAAAGGAGGATACACATGAAATACGCGGCCCTTGGCAATTCCGGCATCGAGGTTTCCCGCCTGTGCGCCGGCTGCATGAGCTTTGGCGACCCCGCCAGCAAAATGCACGCGTGGACGCTGAATCCCGAGGAGAGCGAGGCGCTCATCAAACGTGCCCTCGACCTGGGCATCAACTTTTTCGACACCGCCAACACATACTCCGCCGGGACCAGCGAGGAGTACCTGGCCCGCGCGCTGAAAAAGTACGTATCCCGGGACAAGGTGGTTATCGCCACCAAGGTATACTTCAACGAAGGGCACCTGTCGAAGGCGGCGATCCTTAGGGAGATCGACGGCTCACTGAGGCGGCTTAACACGGACTATGTCGATCTGTACATCATCCACCGCTTCGACTATAGTACACCCATGGAGGAGACCATGGAGGCCCTTCATGGCCTGGTGAAAGCGGGCAAGGTGCGCGCGCTGGGCGCCTCCGCCATGTACGGCTACCAGTTCCACAACATGCAGATTGCGGCGGAGAAGAACGGGTGGACGAGGTTTGTTTCCATGCAGAATCACTACAACCTGCTTTACCGGGAGGACGAGCGGGAGATGATCCCCATCTGCAAGGAGCAGAACGTCGCCCTCACGCCCTACAGCCCGCTGGCCGCCGGACGCCTTTCCCGCCTGGAATGGAAGGCCGGCACGCTCCGCAGCCAGACGGACAAGACCGCCATTTCCAAGTACGACAGCACGCAGGAATCCGATTACGGCATCGTGCTGCGGGTGGACGAGCTTGCCAGGAAGTATGGCGCGACAATGACGCAGATTGCGCTGGCATGGCAGTTGGCCAAAGGGGTGACCGCGCCTATCCTCGGTGCGACAAAGGCGAAGTATTTCGATGACGCGGCGGGCGCGTTTGACATCGCCCTTACGGCAGAAGATATCGCGTTCCTGGAGGAATTGTACATCCCGCACAGAATCGTGGGCGCGCTTCCGAACGCGTAAGCGGAACTGAAAACAAAGCGAGGTAATAGGACTGAACCACCGTAACAGCAAGCGTTTTTTGCTGTACAAAAAAGCTCGCCCGATGCGGAGAGCTTTTTTGTATGCCTGCAAACAGCCTTCGAAATACCGTCTTTGCCATACCGTTTTCCGAATGGAAAGCAGCATTCCCCTTGGCGGCGCAGCGCGGGGCATGCGGGCCGCGAAGGCGTACTGCCAAAGCCCGCCTTATAAGACAATCCGGTTGGAGAATCAAAAAAAGCTGGACAATCGCCTCCCCTATCCCGTCTAATAAGCGAAAGGAGGTGCCTGATGGAAAAGACCGAGCGTGAACTGTGGCTCCAAGATGCCATGAACCGCTGGGAGTGCAGCCTGCTGCGCACTTGCTACGCCTATCTTGGCGATGCCGCCCTTGCGGAAGACGCGGTGCAGGAGACCTTTCTGAAGGCCTGGAAAGGTTTGGGCCGCTTTCAGGGAGCATCGGAGGAAAAAACCTGGCTGATGCGCATAGCCATCAATACCTGCAAGGATATGCGGCGAAGCGCCTGGTTCCGGCATACCGACCGGTCTTTAACGCTTGATAACCTGCCGGAAGGCGCCGAACCTTTTACCGTAAGGGATGACACCCTGACACGCGCCGTAATGGCGCTGAAACCCAAACTTCGGGAGGTTGTGCTTCTGCATTGGTACCAGCAGCTTTCCGGGGATGAAACAGCCAAGGCGCTGGGGGTGCCCAGATCAACGGTTTACAACCGATTGGAAAAAGCCCGGAGACTTATGCGAAAGGAATTGGAGGTGTGGTACCGTGAGGATTGACGAGAAAGATATTCGCAGCGCCATGGACCGCCGGCTCTCCGGCCTTAACGCCTCTGCCGGACGCAGAGAGCGCATCCGGCAAAGAATCCGCAAGGAGGAGGAACCTGTTGTGAAAAAGAAAATCACGGTCGGCATGGTGCTGGTAATCGCGGCCCTGCTGGTTCTGGCGGGCGCAGCGCTGGCGGCAAGCCTCAATTTGTTTGCGTACTTTGGCAAGCAGGACGCACGGCTTGCCCAGATTGCCCCCAAGGCGTCGCTTACCACGGAAACGCCCCAAACGGTGGAAAGCACCAATCTGGGAACCACCGTTGCCGCCATCAACAGCGCCTACTACGACGGGCAGTCGCTGCTGGTTGCCTATTCCATCGAAAACGGCACGCGCTTGGAGCGCTTTACACCTGCCCCGGAGCAGTTGGCGCAGATGACCAAACTGGACGATTTCCCGCTCTTCGAGGCGCTGAGCGAGGAGGACCGGCTGATCTTTAAGGAGTTCACCGCAGCCCAGGAAAGCGGCACAGCCTATGGGATCACGCGCTATTCCGTTTCCCCCAGTGACCACACTGAAACGGATGACGGCATTGATCTGCCGCCGGAAACGGAGCGGCAGGAATCCACGCCGGAGGGCGGACAGTACATGCTCCGGGAATACGAAAATCCCCTGCCGGAAGAAGTGCAAAACCGGGAGAGCCTGAGCATTCAAATCCGCCTGTACCAAAGCGCAAGCTTCTTCTATTACGACGGCAAGGACTGCTACATGCTTTCTTCCGAAAGCCAGGATGCGGGAGCCATGACCGCAACGGTCCTGCGGGCCGATGCGCAAACGCGCCATTTCGTGGGCGAGGGCACTTACAGCGGCGGCAAAGTCCGTGTGGAGGCGGACGCATCCGCCGTCCATGCCCAGATCACCGTGTCCTCTGACACGGACCTGTTCACCGCCCTTCCGGAGGACAGCTGGTATATGCTTGATGTGCGCGACGCGGAAGGGAAGATGCTGCGGGTAACCGAATGCGGAGCAGACGGTCTTCGCACCCTCCGCGCGGATCTTGAGGGAACGGGTGTTTTGCCGGATCAGCTTACGGTATCCATCCTGGTTGAATCGGAAGGTGAAGATGCCGCCGCCGCGCCAAGCGCGCCCATCATGCTGACGGCAGACAAATAGGCCGGATTATCTTCGGCTGGAAAGCAAAAGCCAAAACTACATGGAAACAGGCGCCGCTCACAGGAGCGGCGCCCCAGACCAGCAAAGAACCTGCGCTTGAAAACGCAGGTTCTTTGCATATATGCTATACCCCACAGGGACCGGACGCCAGCATATCCGTCTTTGCCGTCCAACCTCCCAGCCGGCTGGGTTTCCCCTGCGTCAAATCACTGGATCTTTGTATCATAGTCGATATAGACGATGTGGGTGGCAAGGTATTCCTCCAGGCCATGCTTGCCGTCCGCCCCGCCGATGCCCGACTTGCGCCACCCGGCATGGAAGCCCTGCATGCACTCAAAGTGTTCGCGGTTGACGTAGGTCTCGCCAAACTTAATCTCGTTGCAAGCCCGCATGACCACACTGTAGTTGTTGGTGAAAATGCTGCTGGTAAGCCCGAACTCGCAATCATTCGCATAATCAATGGCCTCGTCCAGCGTCTTGAAGGTGCAGATGGGAAGCACGGGGCCAAAGATCTCCTCGTGCATGATCTTCATTTCCTGCTTGCAGTCCGCCAATACGGTGGGCGGGTAGTAGAAGCCCTTGCCCCCTGAAACCCGCTTGCCGCCAAGAATGATCTTCGCACCCTCCGCCACGGCGCCCGCCACGGCCGCCTCCACCGCCTCAAGCTGCGCCTTGCTCACCATGGGGCCGTAATCAAGGGTATCATCCTCCAGCACATTGCCAAAGCGCGCCGCGGCCATTTTTTCGGTGACCCTCCTGATGAACTCCTCGGCAATGCTCTCCTGCACATAAACGCGCTCTGCACAATTGCAAACCTGTCCGCTGTTGATGACCCGGCTGTCGACAATGGACTTCACGGCAATATCCAGGTCACAGTCCGCCATAACGATGGCGGGTGCTTTGCCCCCCAGTTCCAGCGAGACTTTTGTGATGTTGGGCGCCGCGGCGGCCATGATCGCCGCACCAGCGGGAACCGACCCGGTCATGCTCACCATGCCGACTTTGGGATTGGAGGCCAGCGTGTTGCCGACAACGGCCCCCGACCCGGAAATCAGGTTGAATACGCCCTTGGGCAGGCTGGACTTTGCCACCAGCTTGGCAAACTCGTAGGCGTTGTTTGGCGTTTCGGTGGACGGCTTGATCACGATGGTATTGCCGGTGACAAGCGCCGGCGCCATCTTCCTTGCGATGAGGAAAAACGGAAAGTTCCAGGGCAGGATCCCGGCGCATACCCCGATAGGCATTTTGAACAGCAGTATATTTTCGTTGGGCCTGTCGGAGTTGATGATCTCCCCCTCGTACCTGCGGGCCCATTCCGACATGTAGTCCATGTAATCGGCGGTGAAATAGACTTCCACGCGGGAAAGCACGATGGTCTTGCCCTGTTCCTCTGCGATGGTATGCGCAAGGAATTCGCCGTTTTCACGGATCAACGCGGCAATCTCCCGCAGATAGCCCGCACGTTCAATGGGCGGTTTCTTGGCCCATTCTTTCTGGGCGGCTTCCGCAGCGAGAACGGCATTGTCCGCATCCTCCTTCGTGGCGGCCGGAATCTTTGAGACCACCTCCTCTGTGGATGGGTTGATGACTTCGATCATACGCCTGTTTCCGTTTGGAAGGAATTCGCCGTTGATGAAAAGCTGATACTCTCTCATAGCCGCCTCCAACAAAACATATTATGATAGGTGCCGTTGCGGCATGCATCAACATGCCGCCGCTTCCTAATCATTCAATCATCACGCCTTCCTGCTATTATCCCTTATTGCGGCTTATCACCCTGTTTTCAAAAAGATTTAAGCATTTGCCGGTATCCTTCCATAGCGGACGGCTTCCCGAAATATGGTGTTTTCGTAAATTCATCGAATATATATGAAATAATAATGATAAGCGTCTCGGATAGATATGGAATATATTTGACAAGATGGCGAGATTTCCTTCTATCCAATATCTTCAGCACAAATAATGCAAGGCCTGCGGGAAGAAAGCATGATTTTGTGAGACTTTTCTAAAGGTCCATGCTATAATTTCCAAGAGAGGGATCAGTGGTGCGCCGCCGGAAATTCCTCGTTCAAGGGCAGTATACCAAAAAGGAGCAGGGATTCATGAATGCACAGGAGATGCTGAAGCTTTGGGCTGCTAACCCCGTTTTTGACGAAGAGACGCGCCGGGAGGTTGGCAAAATCGCGGCGGATGAACGGGAGGTCCTCAGCCGTTTCGGGCGGGAGCTTTCCTTCGGCACCGGCGGATTGCGGGGTGTGCTGGGCGCCGGCACCAACCGTATGAACCGGTACACCGTTGCCCGCGCCACCCAGGGTATCGCCGCCTATTTGAACTCCCGGGCAGGAAAAAGCGTGGCCATCGCCTACGATTCCCGCAACGGTTCCAATGCCTTTGCCCTGGTTGCGGCGGGGGTGCTTGCCGCCAACGGCATACGGGCATACTGTTATAACCGGTTGATGCCCACCCCCATGCTGTCCTTTGCCGTGCGCGCGCTGCACTGCGATGCTGGCATCGTTATCACGGCCAGCCACAACCCCGCGGAATATAACGGCTATAAGGTGTATGGCGCAGACGGATGCCAGATCACCGACCAGGCCGCGGCGGAAATTACCGCCTTTATCGACAAGGTTGCCTATCCGCAGCTTTCCTGGCTCGGAGAGCTGAAGGCGCGGGCATTGCATCTGCTTGAGGATGTTCCCGAGACGGTCTATCAGGCATTCCTTGATAAAACGCTTTCCTGCCGCGTGGAAAAAAGCGGCACGCCTTTTTCCATCCGCATGGTTTATACCCCTTTGCACGGCACGGGGCTGGAGCCCATCCGGGATGTTTTCAAACGTATGGGATTCCCGGGATGCGTGGAGGTCAGGGAACAGTGTGTGCCCGACGGAAATTTCCCCACCTGCCCAAAGCCCAATCCCGAACTCCGGGAGGCCCTCCGCCTTGCCATCGAGACAGCGAAAAGGGAGAACGCGGACCTGGTGACGGCCACCGATCCCGACTGCGACCGCATTGGCGTTGCCGTCCGGGACCGCGCCGGGGACTACCAGATCCTTACCGGGAATGAGGTAGGCCTGCTGCTGATGGCGTATATCCTGCGCAGCAGGCTTGAAAAGGGCACCATGCCCCTATCTCCAGTGGTCATTAAAACCATCGTTACCAGTGACCTGGCATTCGCCGTCGCCCGGCAATACGGTGCCGAAGTGTGGGAGGTGCTGACAGGCTTCAAATACATTGGCGAGGCTATCGGCCGCATGGCGGCGGAAGGCCAGGAAGACCGTTTTGTCTTCGGCTTTGAAGAAAGCTGCGGCTACCTGGCCGGCACCCATGTGCGGGATAAGGACGGGGTGATGGCCTGCATGCTGGTGACGGATATGGCGCAGCACTATGCCTCCCTGGGGCAAAGCCTGTTGGAGGTGCTGGAAGCGCTGTATGGCACATACGGATATATGCAGAACGTTCTGCTGAACTATGATATCCTCGATGCGCTGCCCATGCAGAAAATGCAGGCCATCATGGCCGGTCTTCGCAAGAACCCTCCCAAAACGCTGGGGGAGACCGCCGTCACATCTTCCAAGGATTATTTGGAAGGGCTTTCAGGTCTGCCTGTTTCGGATGTTCTGTCCTTCGAAAACGCCCAGGGGGACAAGGCTATTGTCCGGCCCTCCGGCACGGAACCCAAAGTCAAGGTGTACCTTTTTGCCAAGGGGCAAGGCCGGGCGGAAACGCATGCCAAGCTTGAGAAAATGACGCAACAGGCAAACGGCTGGATCGGCATATAGGAAGCGCGCAGGAAATATCCAAACATCAGGAGGTCGCCTATGAATACCGTGATCCTTTACTACACCTTTGGCGGTTCCACCAAAAAGGAAGCCGAGCGTCTGGCTGCCGAGCTCCACGCGCCCGCGTACCGGGTTCGGGAATCCCGCGGCCGCAGCCTGCTGGGGGCTTTCATCCCCGGCTGTCCCCACGCCATGCATAGGAAGGCGTCGGCCATCAAACCGCCGGATGTTGATTTCTCCGGCTTTGACAGGATCATCCTGGGTTCGCCGGTATGGGGCGGTTTCCCCGCTCCCGCCTTCAACGCCATGGCAAAGCTTTTGCCAAAGGGCAAGGAAGTGGAAGTCTTCCTCTGCTCCGGTGGCGGGGAGACGCCCAAAAGCCGGCAGGGCACCATGGCGCTGATCGAAGAGGCAGGCTGCGCCCTGATTTCCTACCGGGACGTGAAAACAGGCGTGATGCCCGCCAAAATGAAGGAATGATCCGCCCGGCCGCATAGAGAACCTCCCGTCCTGCCCAAATCAAGCAAATGCCTTTGGCGGAGCCCTCCCGCCAGGGCCTTGTTGTCGTAATTGGCATAGGAGGATTTATGGACAAGACAGCATACGGGCATATTGAAAACCATATGAAAAAGTGCATGAAGGACAGTGCCCATGACAAGGAGCATATCTACCGCGTGCTGTACATGGCCCTGGATATCGCCGGCCATGAACAGAGCGTGGATATGGATGTTTTGATTGCCGCCTGCCTTCTGCACGACATTGGCCGGGAGGCCCAGCGCAAGGATCATACCGTGTGCCACGCGGAAGCCGGTAGCACGATGGCCTACGAATTTCTTTTGGAAAGCGGCTGGACGAAGGAAAAGGCGGATCATGTGCGCCGCTGCGTCCTGACCCACCGCTTCCGCAACGACAGGCCGCCGAAGACCCTGGAAGCCCGGATCCTTTTCGACGCCGACAAAATCGACGCCACCGGGGCGACGGGCATTGCCAGAACGCTTGTCTACCAGGGGCAGGTGTCCCATCCGCTATACACGGTGGATGATGCGGGCCGCGTGTTGGACGGCAGCGGCCGGGAACCGGCCTCCTTTTTCCGGGAGTACAAGTTCAAATTGGAAAAGCTGTACGGCGTTTTCTATACGGCACGCGCGCTTGAGATCGCCCAAACACGGCGGGATGCAGCGGCTGCCTTCTACCAAAGCCTGCTTCAGGAGGCAGGGGAATGCCATGCGGAAGGCGAAAAAAGGCTGGAGGCGGCACTGCGGTAACCCGGCGAAGGGCATGCGCCCGAAAGGAAATATGGATGGAAACGGCAACTGTTTTACGCATCGATTACAGCTTCGGGGGGATGCAGGATGCCATCTTTCCGGCGGTGCTTAAAGATGAAACGCATATGGTCCTGGTGGATTGCGGCTTTGTAGGCTTTCTGCCGAAAATCGAACAGGCCATGGCAGAGCAGAAGCTGGATATTAAGAGGCTGACCCATGTGGTCATCACCCATCACGACCATGACCATATGGGTGCGCTGCGGGCCCTCAAGGATAAGTATCCCGCCGTGCGGGTGCTGGCCGGCGAGGCGGAGGAGCCCTATATCTCGGGCAGGGCCGGGTCCCTGCGCCTGCAGCAGGCCAAGGCGCGCCAGCCGCTTTTGCCGGAAGGGCAGAAAGCGTTTGGCGAGGCTTTTATACGCCTTCTGGAGAGCGTTATGCCTGTGCCGGTGGACCAAACGCTGAAGGACGGGGATGTGCTTGATTTCTGCGGCGGCGTGACCGTACTTCACACCCCCGGCCACACGCCGGGCCATATCTCCCTGTATGTGAACGCAAAAAAACTGCTGATCGCCGGGGACGCGGCGGCCCTCGAGGATGGAAAACCCGTTATTGCCAATCCGGCGTTCACGCTGGACATGGAAAAGGCGCAGTCCTCCATGCAAAGGATCCTTGCCTATGGCGCGCAGGAGATTCTTTTCTACCACGGAGGCCTGGTGAACGCGCGGGAACGGATATGGGAGGATGCATGAAGACGGTTCAAAAGCCCTGGATCAAGCTGAAGGAAACGCTGGACCGAGAGGACTGCCTGCTTATCGGGGGATTAGAGAAGGAATGCCTTGAAAGGGACGGCACCGCGCTCAAGCTGGAGCTTGCCTACAAGCTGGCCTCCGCCGCGCAGAGGGGCCCCGGCGCCCTGAAAACCATCCGTGACCTGATGTATTTTGACGGGGACAAGCTCATCGGCTATCTGGGCATGGATTGCTTTGGGGGGTGCGGCGCACCGCCGGAGGCAAACGGCATGGTGCATCCCGACTACCGGGGGCAAGGGGTATTCACGGCGCTTCACGGCCTGATGGCCGGGGAATTGAAGCGCAGGGGGACCCCGGCCGTTTTGCTCCTTTGCGACAGAAAATCCTCCGCCGGGCAGCGTTTTGTTCAGAAAGCCGGCGCACAAAAACACCATGCCGAATTCGAAATGTACCTGCGGGAGCAGCCCCTTGCAGACCGGCCCGATGCGGGCATCACCTTCCGCAGGGCAGAAAACGGCGATGCCGGGGAGATCGCCAGGCAGAACGCCGTCTACTTTGGAGAAGAAGAGGCCACGGACGTTCTTATTCTGCCGGAGGAGGAAGCAAAGCGGGGGATCACCATTTACCTGGCTTGCCTTGGCGGCGAGATCATCGGCAAAACGCATCTGCAGCTGGACGGAGCCCTGGGGGGCATTTACGGGCTGGGCGTACTGCCCCAGTACCGGGGCAGGGGCTTGGGCCGGGCAGTGCTTTCGGGCTCTGTCGGGCTGCTCCGGAAGGCAGGAGCGGAGGGGATCATGCTCCAGGTGGCCACCGAAAACGAAAGGGCATTGCATCTGTATGCGTCCTGCGGATTTCAAACCACCTCCACCATGGACTATTACCTCCTTGATCTTGAGCACTGACCGAAGCAACAGTTATATTAGTTGACAAAGTCAACTATATCCACTATACTGCAGGCATTTCCAGGAAAGGGGACTGCCTATGCCTGCCGTACCCGATGCCTTTGTCGAGTCCGTACGCCGGTTCAACCGCTTTTACACAAACATTCTGGGCCTGCTGGAAAAGCATATGCTCAAGAGCGATTATTCCCTGCCCGAGGCCCGGGTGATGTTTGAGCTTGACCACAGCGGCGGGCGGACTGCCAAGGAGCTGACGGAGGAGCTGAAAATCGACACCGGCTATTTCAGCAGGATTGTAAAGCGCCTGATCAAAAACGGTCTCATAAAGCGGGAGCAGGCGCCGGAGGATGGCCGGGCCTACCGCCTGTACCTGACGGAGAAGGGGAAAGAAACCTTTTCGCAGCTTGATAGGCTCTCCAGCCGGCAGATTTCCGGACTTCTTGAAAAAATCCCTCCGGACAGGCTGGAAAAGCTGGTCTTTGGCATGCGGTCGGTAGAGGATGGCTTGCAGGGCGGTTCTCCCGCCCGGGACGGCCGCGTGACGCTCCGTAGCAATTTGCGCCCCGGCGACGCGGGCCGCCTGATCAGCCTGCACGGCTGGATCTATGACATGGAATGCGGCTATGACCATACGTTTGAAGGATACGTATGCAAGACCCTCTATGACTTTTTGGAAAGCTACAGTCCGGAAAAGGACAGGGTATGGTTTTTGGAGGACGGCGGGCAGATGGTGGGGGCTATCGCCATCGTGGAGCATACCGCGGAAGAGGCACAGCTTAGGTGGTTCATCCTCCACCCGGATTACAGGGGCCTGGGCCTGGGCGGCAAACTGATGGAAAAGGCCATGGCCCATTGCAGGGAGAAACACTACCGCAGCGTTTTTCTGCTGACCACCAAGGACCAGCAAACCGCCATCCGCATGTATGAAAAGGCGGGCTTCCAAAAGGTATCGGAGCAGGACCAAGACATGTGGGGAAAGCACCTGACCGAACTGACCTACCGGTGGTATTCTGACCAAATTCATTAACGGAGGCAGAGCACATGGACCAGCTTCAAACCCTGATGGACATCCTGTTCAAGCGCCGCAGCACGAGGATCTACCAGGAAAACAGACCGGTAGAGCGGGAGAAGATAACCACCCTGCTCAAGGCGGCCATGGCTGCACCCTCCGCCTGCAACCTGCAGCCCTGGGAATTTATCATGATCGAAAGCCCTCAAGGCATGGCAAAGCTCAAAGCCTGCATCGGCGAGCACAACGGCAGGCACTACAACGCCCCGTCAGCCTTTGTGGTGTGCGCCAACACCAGCTATATCCCCTGGAAAAGCGACGGCAGCATGGATACCAGCGCCGCCATCGAAAATATGCTGCTGGCTGCCACAGCCCTTGGCCTTGGCACGGTATGGATCGGCGACATCGACAGGGAGGCCATCCGCACGCTTCTGGATATCCCTGAGCATGTGGCCGTAAACAGTGTGGTGCTCTGCGGCTATCCAACGGAAACAAAAACGCCCCGAACCCAGTATACGGAGGAAGCCGTGTACTGGGAGAAATATGACAAAGCCCGGGAACACAAGGAACGGACCACAGCGCTCCGGTTTTTATAATCCGCCCCTTCAAAAAAAGGAGGCTCTGCATGATTCAGACGGGATTTACGCCCCAGGCGATGCAGCTGCTCGCCTATACGCCCCTGCAGTACATGCTGCGTGCCATGGCTTTGGGGAGTGCCCCCGCGCAATGCTATGTGGATAAAGAAAATTCCCCCTCTGTCTGTCTCGTGCTGGAGGGCCATAGCCTGTTCGCCGGCGGGAACGCGCAAAGCCCGGCGGCGGAGGAAGCCATGGCGTTCTTGGCCCGGACGCTCCTGTCCCCAAAGCGCAGGCAAGAGCTTGGGGCTGTAAAGATCGCCTTCCCGAATAACGCATGGAAGGAAAAGCTGGAAACAGCGCTTTCAGGAGCGGCCATCCATACCTATCCGCGAAAGGTGTTCCGCCATCCGGCGCCTGGGCGCATCCCTGCCGCAGAGGAGGCTGACATCCGGCTCATATCAGCGGGGATGGCATCCCTTGAACATTTTGATATGATCGTGGAAGAAGTGGAAAGCACCATGGGCAGCCTGGAGGCCTTTCTGTCCCTGGGCTTTGGGGCCGCCCTGGTGATAAAGGACAGGGTGTGCGGCTTTTGCACCGCGGAGTACGTAAGCGGAAAAGAGTGCGCCATCGGCATCGCGGTAGAAGAGCCCTTCAGGCGCCAGGGCCATGCCGCCCGGATGACCGCCCTTTTTTTAAGGGAATGCGCAAAAAGGGGATTAACCCCTTTCTGGGAATGCTGGAAAAACAACATCCCCTCCGTCCGGACGGCGGAGAGGGCGGGGTTTGAGCTGTTGGCGGAGTATCCCGTTTTGCTGGCGGAGTTTTAAAAGGCGGGTCTATTCAAGAAAAAAGACGTCTTTCTCCAAAAACCCCGCAAGCTGCCTATGCAGGGCTTCCTGAACACTTTGGATGTCCCCGCCCCACAGGCCGCTCAGCTCCGGCCGGGGCGCAAGGCCCAGCGCCGCCAGCGCCCGCTGCCCGGGGCCGCTCACCGCATCGCCCCAAAAATCCGTGATTCCGGGATGGCGCTCAAGCCACCGCGAAAGCCCCAGGAACAGATAGCGCCTGTACCCTAAGCCCCGGTATTCCGGGCGCAGGATGATATTGTGGATATATCCATGGGCGGCCCCTTCTACCCGCGGCAGCAGGTGATGGGCTTCCTCCACCAAAAAAATGTGTTTTTGCCGGCGGATGGCCAATTCAATCAGCTCCGGCCGGACGGCATAGACTGAAAAATGGCCGATGAGCCTGCCGTCCTCCTTCAGCAGGATCAGGCTGTCCGCAATCAAGGTGTAGATCATATACGCCCGGTCCCTGGTCATCTGGTCCTCCGGGGGATAGGCATCGTGGTCCATTTGCAGGATGGCTTCGATCAGTTCCATGGGGATCTCTTTGGTAATCTCAAGGGACAGCAGCACGCGGCAGCCTCCTTTTTTGCGGCAGATGCCGCACCTGTTCATGTATGCCCTGGTATCATAATCCACGCAAGCGCGGTTGTCAAACAGCGCCGCCCAGCGGCAAAAGAACAAGATCTCCGCGGGCGCGGCAGGTGATGAAACCCCGTCTTTACCGCCAGGGCATGGGCAGGATGCCCTTCTCCCTGGCTTCCTGGATATTCACCCATGCATAGCCGCCGTCCTCCGCGTTCAGGTGGGGCAAGGCCTCCTCCCAACTGCCCGAACCGGATTCCACCGCCTCCGCAAAGCTGGCGCGGCCAATGAGCGTAGTCTCCACAAAATAGTAGTCGGCGTTCTCCTGGTCCAGGCGCACGCCCACGTATACATGGCCGGGGATAAACACGAAGGCGGCCTCCAGCTTCAGCGCCTCTACCGCGGAGGCGAACAGGCAGGATGTTTCGATGCAGTTGCCGCCGTTCTGGCTCAGGACCTCGTAAGGGGTACGCACCCGCTGCGACCAGCCAGGCCCAAAGGCCAGAGGTGTACTGACGTAGATCAGGTCGTATTCCTCTTCCGCCCGCCAGATGGCCTGCAGCCTGTCCCATACCGTTCCCCCGCCGTCATTTAGCACATCTCCATACCCATTGGTGATGATACTGGAATCCGTATAATCGGCAGCCTTGCGCAAAAGCTCTTCCACGGCGGGATCGTTGGGGGTGACCCAGGCCGCGTAGAACTCGTACTCCTCCTGGGTATCGCAGCCCTCGATCCACACCATGTCCCGGCGGGAAAAGACGGTCACCTCCTGGCTCTCATAAAGAAGGATATCATCCTCCCCCGCCAGAAGCTCCGTGACCTTGATGACGAAATTGCCTGGATGCTGAGCATTGAGTGTATTGATGACATCCGGAAGCAGGATGGGGTTTTGTTTGACCTCCGCCTCTTCATGGGGCAGCACCGTCACCGTGCTGGAGGAGGTGGTGGTATACCCCTCAATTTTTGTTTCCACCAGCAGCGTTGCGGATTCTTCGCTGTTATTGGTCAGAAACACGTTCACAAAATCATCCAGGGCACCGCCGTACAGGTGGTACAGTGCGGTGACCAGCTCGCTGTCGTATTCGTAATAGATATCGATCCCGGCAGTCTCCTCCGCCGCGGAGGCCTCCTCTCCGGCGGGTGCTTCCGCCAGGGCAGGGACCGCGCAAAAGGCAAGGCAAAGCATGGCGGCCAGCGCCATCAGGATACGGATTGGTTTCATGGAACAGCCTTCTTTCCAGGTCTGCGGGAGCGGGGAGGAAGCAAAGACGTTTTCGGTCATCCTGTATCGCCTGTTGTTTGGCATCATGGTATATCAGGAACGTGGGAACTGTCAATGGGCCGGTGCCAAGCGTACCGGAAATGCCCGTATATTTTTAGGGGATTTACTTCAGTTTGATAATATCTATTGCATTTTCCACAAAACTGGTGTATCATTCATACTGTACCAAATAAAGGGGGTGCTTCATTGATGAAGTCCGTCAATATTCGTCTCAGCCTTGCTGAAAACGTGAAGGCGTTCGTAAACGTCGTCAACCGTTACCCCTATGACATGGACCTGCGTGCGGGCCGCCATGTAGTGGATGCAAAATCCATTCTGGGCATTTTCAGTCTGGACCTGAGCAAACCCATCGCCTTGGAAGTGTATGCTGATGATTGTGACGACCTGATGGCCGACATCAAGCCTTTCATCGCTTGACAAGGTGCCACCGCCTGCTTTGGCAGGCATGCGTATGCAATGATTCCCCTCAGCCATCCGGTCTGAGGGGTTTTTCTCATTTACAAAAAGGAGGGCGATGCCGGTATGATCACCCGCAAGACCCCCGACCTTGAAAACAAGCTGCTGATCCTTATGGCAATCGACCTGCTTGGGCCCTTAACCGGGCTTCAACTTTTGCAATTCCTGGCCGAGTGCGGGCTGATGGACTATTTCATCCTGCAGCTTGCCTTGGGAGATTTGATGGATACGGGCCAGATCGAGAGCACGCAAAGTGCCCTGGGGCCCCAATATGCCCTGACAGCTGCGGGCAGGGAATCCCTGGCGCTGTTTTTGCACCGCCTGCCCCACAGCATACGCTCCATCGTTTATGAGGCTGTCCCCCAATGGAAGCCCCGCATTCAAAGGGAAGCGCAGATCCTGTCGGATTTTTCCCGCCGGGAGGACGGACGGTATGCGCTTCGCCTGCGCCTGATGGAGGCGGATACGCCGATTTTGGATATGACGCTTTCCCTCCCCTCCCGCGATTCGGCCGACCGGCTGTCCCGCCGCTGGCCCGCTGCCGCACAAGCGTTTTACGGGTTTCTGATGAGGGAGCTGGGGGACAGCTTTTCCCCGGCAGCAGGCGGACAGGGACAGCTGCCCCAAGGGGCGTACATCTCCGACGCGGGGCAGCAGGGTTTCATTCTCCAGCTTGTGCATGAGGAATCCGCCGTGCAGGACTTTTCCCTGTCCCTGACCCTGCCCACCCGGTCCATGGCTTTCTTTTTTGCAGGGCGCTGGCCGGAAAAGGCGGATGTCCTATCCGATTTCCTGATGGATTTGCTTGCCAAAGAAGCGTAAAAAAACCGCCCCGGGATGAAAAGCCGTCCCGGGGCGGAGTTTTATTGCACATTACCCCTGCAATTCCTTTACGAACCACTGCAGCACCGTATCGTCCATCCCCGGCAGATGCTCGTGCCCGAAATCGGGATAGAAGGTCACCGTCTTGGGCGAAACGATCTTGTTATAGCATGCAAACTGCGTAGAGGGCGGACAGATCTTATCCATCAGCCCGGTAAACATGTGTACCTTTCCCTTGATCCTGCCCGCAAGGTGCTGGATGTCGATGTATCCCAGCTTCGTAAAAATTTCGTCCTGCCGGCTGTGGGTGGGATCGAACCTTCTGAAATACTGCTTCAGCTCCACATAGGCGTCCTCGGCCAGATCCAGTTCCCATACCCGCTGGTAATCCGACAGGAAGGGATATGCCGGGGCCGCGGCCTTGATGTCGCAAAGCGCGGCGCAAGCCATGGTCAGCCCGCCGCCCTGGGAGCCGCCCCTGGCCGCCAGCCGGTTTTCATCCACCTCTGGAAAGCCGGAAACCACCCGGGCCAGCAGCGCGGTATCCAAAAAGATATGGCGGAAAAGCAGTTTTTGGGGATCCGTTTCATCCAGGCCGCGGATGATCTGCCCCTGCAGCGTATTGCCAGCCACGCCGCCCACGTCCTGGCTCCGCCCGCCCTGGCCGCGCACGTCCAGAGCCGCTACGCAAAAGCCCGCTGCCGCCCATACGGACAGCGCCGCCCAGCCCTCGCTGGCGCCGGAGTATCCATGGAAGCAGAGGATGGCCGGCAGCTTGCCCTTCAGTTCTTTGGGCCGCAGGTATTTGGCATACAGCTTAGCTCCGCCGGTGCCCGTAAAGGCCAAATGAAAACAGTCAAGCAGGGGATGCTCAAACTCGGCCCGCGTCAGCACAGGATTCGCCTCCACCGCCGCCATCTCGGCAAGGGCGTTGTTCCAATAAATGTCAAAATCTGCAGGGCGGGGATTGCGCCCCCCATACACCATCAGCTTCTCCACCGGCAGGTCAAACAGGCCCATGTCCGCATCTCCTTAGAAATGATATATGCCGTATTTTATCACAGAAAAGCAGGTTTGCACATAAGGTTTTCATATTCCCGCGGGCAGTATAAACGCCGCCGGCACAAAACTACACCGGAACACTTTTGCCCCGCTTTTTCCATTTGTTTGGAGACTCTCCAAAACGGTTTCTAAAAAGTCTGGCAAACTGCGCTCCGCTTAACAGGCCCAGGGAAGCGGCCATTTCCTCCTGGCGGAGTTCCCCGGCTTCCACCAGCGCAAGGGCCTTTTGCATACGCAGCTGTGTGAGGCTTTCCTTGGGAGAATGCCCGCAAACCTCCAAAAACACGCGAAAAAGCTGGGAACGGCTCAGCCCTACGAAGGCAGCGATATCCGTGATGCGGATCGGCCTGTCATAATTGCCCTCCATGAACCAACGGGCCTTTTCATAATATTGCCTGTGGGGGTCCTGGCCCGGCAGAAGCCTATGCTGGGCGATGAGGGACAAAATGCGGTACAGCCCACCCAAAGCAGCCATGTTTCCCATGCGCAGGGTGGAAACATCCTCCGTCATGGTGGTTAGCATGCGAAAAATTGTTTCCGGCGGCCCAGCGGAAAAAATAGGCTGTTCCCTGGTGAGACCGATATGCCGGGTCAGTGCCGCAGCATCATGGCCCTGGTAGCCTACCCAGCCATAGAGCCAAGGATTTTCCATATCCGCCCTATACGTGGTGATCTCCCCAGGAAAAATGATAAACCCCTGCCCGGCTTCCAGCGCAAATTCCCCCTGGTCTGAAAAAAAAGTACCCTTTCCGGAAGCGACATAATGAATGAGGTAATGGTCCCGCACCGCCGGCCCAAACTGGTGGCCGGGGGCGCAGGGTTCAAATCCGCACTGTTTGACCATCACCTGCCCGTAGGGCAGCGCCGTTCCGGCAACTTTCGCAATCTCCATGAACATTTTCTCCATGCAACATTTTGCTTGTTTCTTGCAACAAACGGGCCCTGCATATCTAAGAGGAATGTGCTATACTTGCATCATTCAATTGTAGACACATGAGGGAGGAAATGCAAGTGCCGAAAATTACGTTTATGGGTGCGGGCAGCACGGTTTTTGCCAAAAATGTGCTGGGAGACAGCATGCTCAGTCCGGCCTTGGAGGCGTCTACCATCGCCCTGTATGATATCGACAGGGAGCGGCTGGAGGAATCCCGCACCATGCTGGAAGCCATTAACCGCAATGTGGGAGGCAAAGCCCGCATCGAGGTGTATCTGGGCGTTGAAAAAAGGAAGGACGCCCTCCGCGGCGCCAATTATGTGGTGAACGCCATCCAGGTGGGGCTGTATGAGCCCTGCACCGTAACGGATTTTGAGGTGCCCAAGAAATATGGCCTGCGCCAGACCATTGCGGATACCCTGGGCATTGGCGGCATTTTCCGGGCTTTGCGCACCATTCCCGTGATGCTGGACTTTGCAAAGGATATGGAGGAGGTTTGTCCGGACGCCTGGTTTTTGAACTACACTAATCCCATGGCCATGCTCACAGGCGCCATGCTGCGCATGACCCCCATCAAAACGGTGGGCCTTTGTCACAGCGTTCAGGTGTGCGTTCCCCACCTGATGCAGGGCCTGAATATGGCGTACGATGAACAGGTGCAGTGGAAGATCGCCGGCATCAACCATCAGGCCTGGCTGCTGGAGGTTACAAGGGACGGCAAGGACCTGTATCCCGAAATCAAACAGAAGGCCGCGGCCCGTCTGGAAAAGCACGGCGACATGGTGCGCTATGAAATCATGAAGCGGTTCGGATATTACGTTACCGAATCCAGCGAACATAACGCGGAGTACATGCCGTACTTTATCAAGAGCAAGTACCCCGAATTGATCGAGCGGTTCAACATCCCCCTGGATGAATATCCCCGCCGCTGCGTGCATCAGATTGAGAATTGGAAAAAGCGCCGGGAAGAGCTGACGAAAAACCCCAGCCTGAGCCATGAAAGAACCCATGAGTACGCCAGCTACATCATGGAGGCCATGGAGACCAACAAGCCCTACAAGATCGGCGGCAACGTGCTCAACCATGGGCTGATCACCAACCTGCCCCAAAACGCCAGCGTGGAGGTTCCCTGCATGGTGGATAAAAGCGGCGTGACGCCCTGCTATGTGGGAGCTCTTCCCGAGCAGTGCGCAGCCATGAACCGCACCAACATCAACGTGCAGCTCCTGACCATTGAAGCGGCGCGGACGCTGAAAAAAGAATACATCTATCAGGCCGCCATGATGGACCCCCATACCGCCGCTGAATTGTCCATCGACGATATCGTGGCTATGTGCGATGATTTGATCGCCGCCCATGGCGATTGGCTGCCCAGGTATCAATAAAGCAGCGTTTCAGCACACGCCAGAAGAAATGCTGCCGCCGGGCGCGGATGGGCGCCGGAGACCGTACCTTTTTCCTTTTCCCGGATCCGGGAAAAGGATTTTTGTTTGCCCCCGAAGGATTCCGCTACGCACCGGGGCGCTGGACCTCCCACCTGGTCACGACGGCGTAAATCAGGGGTTGCGGAACAACGGAGCCGGGGCCGATGCGGATGCTGGAAAGCAGTGTTTTCTCCGCAGCCTTTGCCGAAACCGTATCCCTGGCGTGGAGGGTGAAAAGCGCCTCGCCCTTTTGAACCCTGTCCCCGATACGCCTGTGAAGCACAAAGCCCACCGCGGGATCAATGGGATCCTCTTTCTTCATGCGCCCCGCGCCCATATGCTGCGCGCAAAGGCCCATCCCGGTAGTATCCATGGCCTGCACAAAGCCCGCTTTCTGGGCAAAAACCGGCACGATTACCGGTGCCTTGGGCAGCAGGGAAACATCGTCGCACACCCGCGGATCACCGCCCTGGGCGGTGATCATCTCCCGAAGCTTCCCAAGGCCCGCGCCGCTTGACAGCGCCTTTTCAAGCAGCTCTTCCGCCTCTTGAAGGGAACCGGCCCCCCCCGCGGCCACCAGCATATGGCTCCCCAACACAAGGGATACCTCCTTGAGGGGGCCGCCGGCCCGGCCCGCAAGGATGTCGATGGCCTCCTTCACCTCCAGCGCGTTGCCCACATGGGAGCCCAAGGGTTCCTGCATGCCGGTGACCACGGCCACCGTGGGCCGGCCGGCCCCCCAGCCGATGTCCACCATGGCCCTGGCCAGGCCGATGCTGGAATCCAGGGTGTGCATGATGGCCCCGGAGCCCGTCTTTACATCCAGCACGATGGCACCCGCGCCGCTGGCAAGCTTCTTGCTCATGATGGAGGAAGCGATCAGAGGCAGGCTGTCCACCGTGGCCGTAACGTCCCTCAGGGCATAGAGCGTTTTGTCCGCCGGGGCCAGGTCACCGCTTTGGCCGATCACCGCGCAGCCAATGCTAAGGACTTGCGCCACAAACTCCTCCTGGGAAAGCTCCACCCGCATGCCGGGGATGCTCTCCAGCTTGTCCAGCGTCCCTCCGGTATGGCCCAACCCCCGCCCGCTCATCTTGGCCACCGGCACACCGCAGGCGGCCACCAGAGGGGTAAGCACCAGGGTGGTGGTGTCCCCCACGCCGCCGGTGGAATGCTTATCCACCGTTCGGCCCGGGATGGCGCTCAAATCGGCCATATCTCCGGAATGGGCCATCGCCAGGGTCAGCAGCACCGTTTCCTCCGGCGTCATGCCGTTTAGGCGGATGGCCATCAAAAGCGCGGCCAGTTGATAATCCGGCACCGTTCTGCGTGCCGCCCCATTTGCAAAAAAGGCGATCTCCGCCTCCGTAAGCGCCCGGCCCTGCTTTTTGTTCTCAATGATCCCGATCATGTCCATACCGAGGCTTCCTTTCAAAAGAAAAGATGGCATTATTATACCACAGCGGAAGGAATGCGTCATCCAAACGGTTCCTATGCAAAACCTGGAAAGCCCTGTATATTGACGGACACATTTCCGCGAGCGCCAGGACTTTCCGGAAACCATTGCCACGCCTTGAAAAACAAGGTATACTAGCTGAGATGGGAGGATGCAAAGGATGAAGGCGGATCTGAACAGGCTGCGGGCGAAAAAAGGGTTCATCTGCGACATGGACGGCGTCTTGTACCACGGCAACAGGCTGCTGCCGGGGGTGGAAGCGTTTGTGGATTTTTTGCAGCGGGAGAACAAGAAGTACCTGTTCCTCACCAACAGTTCGGAACGGGCGCCCAGGGAGCTTAAGCAAAAACTGGCCAGGATGGGCATCACCGTTTCGGAGGACCATTTCTACACCAGCGCACTGTCCACCGCCGCGTTTTTGAAGGCCCAGTGCCCCGGCGGCAGCGCCTATGTGATCGGCGAGCCTGGGCTGGTGGGCGCGCTGTACGACGCGGGCTTCACCATGAACGATGTGAACCCCGACTACGTGGTGCTGGGGGAAACCCGCACCTACAGCTATGACAAGATCGAGAAGGCCGTATCCCTGGTATTGAAGGGTGCCAAGCTCATCGGCACCAACTCTGACCTCACCGGCCCTATTGAAAACGGCATTGCCCCGGCCACCAGGGCGCTGATGGCCCCCATCGCGCTGGCCACGGGCCGCACCGCTTATTACCTGGGGAAGCCCAACCCCCTGATGATGAAGCATGGCCTGCATCTGCTGGGTGTCACCCCGGAGGAATCCGCCGTCATCGGCGACAGAATGGACACGGACATCATCTCCGGTATCGAAAGCGGCATTGACACCGTACTGGTGCTGAGTGGCGTCACGGATATCGAGGAGATGAAATCTTTCCCCTACCAGCCCACCTATGTGCTGCCCGGCGTGGGGGATATCGCCCCGTAATGCCGGGTCCGTGCCGTGAAAATCCTTCCCAAGGCGGCTTTCAAAAAAAGGCCTTGGGAAAGATTGTCTTATCCTTCCGACAATTTTATCAGCATAGCATGCGGGGAAAGGGTTTTTATATAAATCCCTTTCCCCGCATTGCATATACGCACTATGCCTTCTTCTCCCCCACCGGGACGGCTGTCTTCCCAAGAAAATGGGTCCATGAAAAACGCTTCCCGATGCGCCCGGGCCGCCGTCTTTCGTACAGCATCCACATACCGCCCATCCGGACAGGAATGCTATCAGTCCGAAAATAATTCCGTTTCCGCTTTGAGGATATGCGTCTGATCCTCCACCAGACGCTGGAAACGGTCCCTGTAATCCTTGGCCGCCTTGCGCAGCATGTCCACCTCCTGGGCGAGGGCTTCCCGTTCGGAGGCAATATCCGCCACGGCCGCTTCGGCCTTTTTTTGTGCTTCCGCCACAATGGCTTCTGCCCTGGTGTGCGCTTCCGCCACCGTCTCATCGCTGACCCGCTGGGCGTTGATGAGCAGCTTGCGCAGCGTCTCCTCCTGCTCCTTGGCAATACCGGGCACCTGCGGACGGGTGGGCGGGGGGACCGGCGCGGCCTCCTGCCTTACGGGACGGGCCGCCTGTGCCCTTGCCTGGGCAAGCTGCTCCTGCAAGGAAGCAACCTCGTCCTGCTGCGCGATAAGCTCATCGCAAATTTCATCGAGGAATTCGTCCACCTCCACGGGATCATAGCCGCGTACTTTGGTTTTGAACTCTTTTTCCTCAATCATTGCAACGGTGATAGGCATATGCGCGGTCTCCTTTCTAGCTGGAAAAATGGCCATCGCGGTCAATGGATGCCATGGCTTTCAAAATAAATGGGAATCCTGCCCTTGCGGTTTGGCGTTCCGACGGAGGCAAGGGCCAACCGCCCGACGCCCCGCACAGACAGCAAATCCCCTTCCTTGAGCTGCGCGTCCGTACGTACTTGCGGCCTATGGTTTACCTGCACCCGCCCGGAAAGCACCATGGCGGCAGCTTCCGCCCGGCTGATGTTCAGCCCCGATGCCAACACGGCGTCCAGCCGCAAAGAGGCTGCCGTGTCCCGAAAGGTCTTGCCCGGTGCCTGAGCAATCGCGGGAATGGTATCCAGCACCTCGGCCTGAACCGGCGTGCGCCCGGCGGATACAAGGTTTGCGGCGATGAAGGGGGCCATTTCCCGGGTTGTCAGCAGATACGCGCCGTTTTCCTTCAGGCAAATATCCCCCGTCATGCTCCTGTCAACGCCAAGAGCCAGTACAGCCCCCAAAATCGCACGGTGGTCCGCCTCCCCATACCGCCCGTTCCAGGTGATATGCACACAGGCGATTGGAAATTCCGGCACCGCTCCCTCCGGGTGAAAGCAAGCCATCACCCTTTCCGCCGTCGGGTACCCACCCTCCAGGGTGCAGGGCAGGCCATGGTCCTTGGCCGCCCGGATGGCGAGCCCGGCCTCCGCCGGTGAAAGAAAGCGGGAAAACGCAGGCCCGCCAAGCTTTTGGCTGCGCAGGCTGAGCTCCGCAAAGCGCGCGGCCAGGCCGCCTTCCATGGAAGAAGCCATGGTCAGGCGAAAAGTAGCCTTAGCTGCGTGAGCAGCTCGCGGATAAACCACAAAAGCACCCAGGCCGCCACCGGGGACCAGTCCAACCGCTGCCAGTTGGCAGGAAGAATTTTTGCAAGCAGGCGGCGCAGCGGCACCAGCACGGGCTCCACAATCCGGTTCAGGAACTGCGTGAAGGACGACTGGGCCGGCTTGACAAACGCAAGGATGAAATACAGCACCAAAACGATCTGGTACAAATAGGCCAGGAATGAAAGCAGGTTGAAAATCAGGCGCAAATCACAATCCCTCCTTCAACGTACGCTTTAGCGGCCATATCCGGCCGCGTGCCTGGGCTCCTGGGCATAATAGCCCGCCGTCCTGTACTCCCCTTCATTTCCGTAAGGGTTCTGATACCCCTGGGCAGCAGGTGCTTCCTGATAGCCGTACTCCACCTGGGGCGGATACTGCGCATAGCCGGCCTCCTGGTTTTCAAAGGCTTCACCGGCATTTTGACCGCCGCGGTTCGGCGACGCATAGCTGTGGGCACGGCCGGGTTTCTGTGCGGCGGACCGGTTAAGGCCGTTCAACCGCCTGGTGGCATCATCCTGGGTCACGCGCACCGCCGCCGGGGTAATCAGGTACACGCCACGGGTGGAGATGCGGCTGATGTTGCAGCTTAATGTATATGCCGCACCGCTGAGCATGTCCACACAGCGCTGCTTTTCCGTGTCGCTGGCAATATTGTCCATGTTCAGCGCCACGGTGCAGTTATTCTTCAAATGCTCAATGATGGCACGGCATTCATCCCTGTCCCGAAGCTGCACGATCTGCGCCTCATGGGCATAGGCATTGCCCGCCCGGTCGCTCACCATACCGGGAAAAGGGACCACCTTCTCGGCGCTATGGACGGCGGCGCGGCTTTGCCTTTGCTGGGGCTGGGTCTGCTGGTAGAAGCTGCCCGCATAGGGAGATTGATACTCCCCCTGGCCGGCATAGTCCTCCTGCGGATACCCCTGATAAGGCTGCTGCTGCGTCTGCTGGGGAACAGCTTGCTGCGGAGCCTGCTGCTGGTACGCGGCTTGCTGATAGGCTTGCTGCGGAGCCTGCTGCTGGTATGCAGTTTGCTGCTGATAGGCTTGCTGCTGGTATGCATTCTCATAGGGAGAGGCATAGGGTGCGCTCTCCTGGCCGTAAGCGGCCTGATTGGGATCATATCCGCCTTCCGGCTGCTGGCCGTAGCCCTGCGGGCCGTATCCTGGATTATCCCCGTGCAGAAACCTGTGGGTCACTTGGAAAACGCTGTCCCGCATCCTATACAAGGTATCTCGCAACGCCATGGGAACCCTCCTACTTGTTGGTGGCTATGGGGCCCCGCGCCCCGAACAGCGCCGAACCGACGCGCACCATGGTGGCGCCTTCCTGGGCGGCGATCCAATAATCCTGGGACATGCCCATGGACAATTCTTCCATGCTCACATTTTCCATCTTCTCCCGGGCGATGCTGTCAAACAGCTTTCGCATTTCCAGGAAAAGCGGCCGCAGGCTCTCCGCGTCCTGGGAAAGGGGCATAACAGCCATCAGCCCCTTGACGGAAATTCCCGGGAGTTTGGCACACTCCCGTACAAACGGAACCGCGTCGCAAGGAGGAATTCCCCCTTTTTGCGTTTCCCCGGCTGCATTCACCTGTACCAGCACATCCATCCTGCAGCCGGCCTTCACAGCCTGGCGGGAGATCTCTCCGGCCAGTTCCATTCTGTCCAGGGAATGTATCAAGCATACCTTATTTATTATATATTTAACTTTGTTGGTTTGCAACCTTCCAATCAGATGCATCCGAAATTTTGGATCCAGCAAAGGCAGTTTTCCCAACAATTCCTGCACTCTGTTTTCTCCAAGATCCAAAACACCAAGCTCCGCCAGCGGATTCACCCTTTCCGCTGGCACCGTCTTGCTTACGGCAATGATCCGCGGGGGCTTTCCCCAGGCCGCGGAGGCCTCCGTAAGCCTCTGCCTGATGTCCTTAAGCCGCAATTCCAACTCGCCCGGCAATTCCTTCACCTCGGTCAAAATACGCGCACAGTCTGCCCCACATGCAAAAGCCCGGGATAGACCGACTCGATATGGGTTACCTGCGCATCCTGGGAGAGAATGGTTACAGGAACAAAGGCCTGGCTTGCGCCGTCCACCACCACCACGCCGGGTATCATGGCGCCGGTGGCTTCATCGCGCATGCGGTGAATGCAGTTGGTGGGCACGCGCATGCTGGTGACATATTCCCCGATCTCGGCCTGGCAGGTACGCATGGAAAGCACCGGCGATACATCGCTGCCCACGGACAAGCGCAACAGCAGCTCCCCGCCTGAGCGGGTGTAGGAGAGGATGGTGGCGTTCACTACGGTGTTTTCAAACTGTTCCAGCTTGAGCTGGTATGTCTTCCCCTGAACGGGCGTCCAGTCCGGCGCGTCCACCAGCAGCAGCACACCCCATCCAGTCTGCCGTACCAGGCGGTAGATGGTGGTGCGCCCACGCTGCACGGCGGTTTTTTCCGGCTTGGTGCCATTGATCATGGCCCTGACCTGAACGGGGGAATACTCCTCAAAGTTGCTGGTATTCAGGCTCTCATAGCCATCCGTGTAGAAACTGACCAAGCTTTCCTGGGCGGCTGTGCGCTGCTTTGTGTAGCTCTGAATGCGCGTCTCCTGGGCACTCTCATCATCGTAGAGCCTTGTCAGGCGCGTGTCATCCCGGTATTTCTCCCGAAGGTAATCCTGTCTGGCGGTGATGGAGGCATCTAGTATTTTTTCCAGGTTCTGCATGTTTCCCTTCTGCCCCTGCACCATCAGGCGGACTTCTTTGGCCCGCTGGGTCACGTCACTCTCCAGCCTGGTCATCTTCTGGTCAAAGGTGGTCTCCTTGGTCAGCAAATTCTTGTGGTAGTCCTCAATCTGATCCCGGTAGGTTTGCAGGGCAGCTACTTCCTTCTGGCTGTAGCCGGAGGAATACACAAGGCAGATGGTGCTGGCTCTGGTAACCTTGCTGCCCTCCTCCGCCTTGTACTCAATGCTGGTGACGCCGTCCTCGTCATAGGCTGTCTCGTTGCGCACGATCAGGGCGTCGCCCCGGTAAGGAGTCCCCCATTGGCTGGCGGAAATCACGGCGGTACTGATGCCGGAGGGTATCTGGCTGTAGATGTACCAGGCAGAAAACGCAAGCACAGCCAGCACAAGCAAAACACGGCCAACGCCTATACGTTTGCGTTGCGGCGGCCTCTGTCCGTACATGCCATCCCTCCCCGTCAAGAACTTCGCAAATATTCGTTACGAAAACGCAAAACTCCTGCAACAATTTACGATAAGAACAAGATTTACAGATATACGCCGAACGCTTTTCTTATTGCCGTTCCATGTTCCGGAGCCGCGCCAGCACCCTTCGCTCCATGCGGGATACCTGCATCTGGCTGACACCCATGCGCTTTGCGGTTTCCCGCTGGCCCAGGCGGTGCTCATAGCGCAGCATCAGCAGCTTCTTCTCCTCCGGCGTGACCAGCTTGTACACCCAGTTGATCCAGTCCCGGTGCTCCACGGCCTCGAAGCCGGAATCCTCACCGCCCAGGCGGGAAATGATGCGCTGTTCCTCCTCGGGGTCCATAGGCGCATCCAGGAAAAACACATCGGTGGATTTTTTAAGATCCAGCAGTGAAAGCAGGTCCTCTACCGTCATGCGCATCTCCTGGGCAAGCTCCTTGGTGGTGGGCTCCCGCGCAAACTCCAAGGTCAGCTTTTCCCTGGCCTTTTGCAGGTGATACAGCTTGTTTTTGGCATCCCTGGGCAGGCGCAGGGCATCGCCCCTGTCCCTGATATAATTGCGTACATCCCCCGCGATGGTGGGTGTGGCATAGGTGGCAAAGCGCAAGCCAAGCTCGGGCTTGAAGCGCTGGATGGCCTTCATCAGCCCGATGCTGGCCACCTGCTCCAGGTCCTCCAATTCCACGCCCCGGCCGGAAAAGCGGCGGGCGATCTGCCGGGCCAAGGGCAGATAACCTTCCACCAACTGTTCCATCAGCTGCGGGTCAGGCTCCTGCCGGTACGCCTGCAAAAGCGGCGTTAGTCTTTCATCCTTCATAGCGGCCTCCCCTACTGCGCGTTAAGCGGCAGCATAAGGGTTACCGAGCGGACACACGCCCCGTCTTCCTCCAACTCCACCTTGGGAATCAGTGTTTCCAGGATGCCCCTGGTCACATCCAGGTCCATCTCCTCACACTGCTGGCACTCATTGGAGAACTCGCAGGCAAACACCGTGCATACCGCTCTGTCCTTCAAGCCACAGGCAATCTTAATACATTTGATCCCCCTGGGCTGGTGCATCAGGAAGTCACAAGTTTCATCCGCCGCCGTGCGCAGGTCATCCACCAGGTCGATGGACAGGCCCATCAAAGCGCCCGCCCCTCCCAAGGCCATGCGCACCACCAGCATCCATGCGGGGTCGGCGGGGATGGAAAGCGTAAGATATTGTTCCTGCTGGGCCGCCATGGGCAGCGCTCCTTTCCGAAAAGCAGCGGAACGGCAACGCTCCGCCGCAAGGGCACTTTAAACGGTTCTTTGTCTGAAACGGGATTGTAGAAACACTTTATGTTACCACATCCCAGATCATTTTTGCAAGCAGCAAGGCCAATACCGCCATCAGCATCCACCGGATGAAGGCGGCACCACGGCGGATGGTCATCCCCGCGCCAAGATACCCGCCCGCCATGGCGCATAAGGCGGCAGGCAGGCCCAGCAGATACAGCACATGGCCATCCAGCATCAGCGTCACCAGGGCGGCAACGTTGCTGGACAGGTTGATGATTTTCGCCGTACCGCTGGCCGCCACCGCGTCCATGCCCATGACCATGGTGAACAGCAGAATCAAAAAGGTGCCGGTTCCCGGCCCCACAAGCCCGTCATAAAAGCCGATGACAAGGCCAATGAGAAAGCTCAAAAGCGGCACCGCCTGATCGGAAATGCGCTTTTTCGCGCTCAGGGTACCCCGCTGCCGAAGCACCAGAACCGCCACCAGTGGGATCGCCCCGATAACGATGAGGCGCATGGTATCCTCAGGGATCACCTGCAACAGCTTTGCCCCCAGAAAGCTGCCCAGGAACGCGGCCGGCACGGCCAGCAGCGCAACCATCCACTTTACCTGCTTCGCTTTGCCGTAGCGGATGGACGCCACCAGCGTACCCAGGGCCGCGGAGAGCTTGTTGGTGCCTGCCGCCAGCACGGGCGGCAGCCCCGCCAGATAATACGCCGGCAGGGATATCAGTCCGCCGCCGCCCGCCACGCTGTCGATAAAGCCCGCCAGCATGGCCAGCGGGCATACGATAAGAAGCATTTGCCAGGTGATCTGCATGCTTTTTCTCTTTTCTCCAGTATTTGAGCATTACCGAAAATTCCTAGTGCACAAATTCATGATAGATGGCGCGGATGGTTTCCTCAAAATCGGAATCATCCACGCCCACAATGATGGACAGCTCGCTGGAGCCCTGGTCGATCATCCTTACGTTGATCCCCGCACGGCTCATGGCGCCGAAAAGCCTGGCGGCTGTGCCGCAGTTGTGCACCATCCCCCGGCCCACGGTAGCGATCACCGCCATGTTTTCGTTGATGGTAATGGTATCCGGCTCGGCCAGCTCGATGATGCGGTTGACCACCTTGTCGCGGCAGGCACAGAGCGCATCCCCAGCCACCACCACACAAAGCGTATCGATCCCGGTGGGCATGTGTTCAAAGGACAGGCGCTGTTCCTCCAACGCCTGCAAAACCCGGCGGGCAAAGCCGATCTCCGTATTCATCATGGCTTTTTCCACCAAAATGACAGAAAACCCCTTTTTCCCGGCAATGCCGGTGATAACGTTGGGATTTTCCTCCTCCACGGCGCCAAAGCGAATGAAGGTTCCCGGATGCTCCGGGCAATTGGTATTGCGGATATTGGTGGGGATGCCCGCCCTGTGCACCGGGAACACGGAATCCTCGTGCAGCACGGTGGCGCCCATATAGGAAAGCTCCCGAAGCTCCTGATAGGTAATGTTTTGAATCTGCCGCGCATTTTTGACGACCCTGGGATCCGCCATCAGAAAGCCTGAAACGTCCGTCCAGTTTTCATAAATTTCCGCGCAGGCGGCCCTGGCCACGATGGCGCCGGAGATGTCGCTGCCGCCCCTGGAAAAGGTGCGGATCCTGCCATCGGGGGAAGCGCCGTAAAAGCCGGGCACCACAGCCCTGGGGGTCTCCTTCAGCCGTGCCGAAAGAACCTCCTGGGTCTTCTCGCTGTCAAAAGTCCCATCCGAACGGAAGAAGATCACCTGGGCCGCATCAATAAAAACCATATCAAGATAGTCGGCCAGCAGCAGCCCGTTGAGGTATTCCCCGCGGCTGGCGGTAAAATCCGCCGTGGCACCGCCGGCTATGGCTTCGTTGATGTCGTCCAGCTCACGCCCCAAATCCACCGACAGGGCAAGCTCCTCCGCAATATCCATATATCTGGCGGCAACGAGGTCAAAGGTATCCTGATAATCCTTTCCCTGTGCATGAAGCTTATGACAGCGGTACAGAAGATCCGTGACCTTATCATCCCCGTCGAAACGGCGGCCAGGCGCGCTGGGCACCACATACGCCCGCTCGGGATCCATCAGGATGATGGCCCGGACCTTTTCAAACTGGCATGCATCCGCAAGGGAACTGCCGCCAAACTTTGCTACTTTGATCCCCATTCCTTCACCCTCCATAAAGAAAGACGCGCCCCTTGCGCCCTAAAAAGTATTGTAACGAAGGGGCCCTGCAAAGTCAATCATCGCGTACAAAAAACCGGAAAATAAGCAGGAAGGGAGCTTTTTGAATGCATCTCCCTTCCTTTGCCCATCCGGCTTGATCGCTGCAGCGGTTCATACGCCGTTAGAAAGAACAATATATGGTATGTTTCCCAATGGGGGGCGGTGCTCAGGCGTCCGCCGCAAGCCCCAGCACCACCACGTCGTGATATTTTCCTTCCCGCCAAAGCTCGCCCTTGAGCAGCCCTTCCCGGACGAATCCGCACTTCTCGTAGCAGGCCACCGCCTGCAGGTTAAAAGCGAAAACGGAAAGCTTCAGTTTGTGCAGGTTCATTTCCTCAAAAGCGAAGTGTGTCAAAAGCCGCAGGGCATCGGTGCCATAGCCCCTGCCCCGGAAGGCCGGATCGCCGATCATGATGCCGATTTCCGCCAGCCGGTTCTTCCAATCCACCCTGGTAAACCCGCACCGGCCGATAAAATGCCCGTCCAGTGTCTCCACGGCAAACTGGTATTCCCCACGGGTGTAGCTGGACTGCTGATCCAGGTACCTGGCCTCATCCTCCCTGGAAGAGGGGTACAAAATGCCGGAGGACATTCCCCGCACGGTGTCATAATCGTTCATGAACGTCCAGTGGGTTTCCGCATCCCCGCGTTCCAGCGCCCGAAGGCGGACTAATTCTCCCTGATACATGGCTACCTCTTTTTTTGTTTATTCTGGCACTGAGCGGCGGCATTTATTCCCCGCGCCGCCTTTCCCATTCCTCACGGAGCACGCTCATGAAAAGCACATCCATAAATGCGCCGTTCACGAACCTGGCGCTGCGCCGGACGCCTTCCCTTACAAATCCAGCCCGTTCGTAGCAGCGGATGGCGCGCTGATTGCCGGCGTACACATCCAGCTGCACCCGTTCAAGCCCCAACGACAAAAACGCGTAATCGCACAGCAGCCGCAGGGCTTCCGTGCCAACACCCCGCCCCCTGTCATCCGCACCGCCGATGACGATCCCCACCGTGGCGCACCGGTCGATCCAGTTGATATCAAACAGGTCGGCTTGGCCTATGTAGGCCTGGGTCCCACGGTCGGCAATGATAAAGCCCGCCTCCCGGCTTCCGCCCCGCAGCCGCGATTCCAAAAAGTCCTCGCTGTTTTGTACGGTTTGGGGCAAGGTGAAGATATGGGAAAGATATTGCGTGGTTTGGCCATCATTCGCCCAGGCAATAATGTGGGCCAAGTCGTCTTTCCGGTATTCCCGAAGCATGATTTTTTCGCCAAAAAGATGAGGCATATTCCTTTCCCCTTTTCCTTTCAGGGCCGCGCCGGCGCAATGTGTTCAAAGAAATCATTCTTCTCCACATCCGGGCCCACCCGCGTGTAGGCAAGCCCAAACAGGGAATCGTCGTAAGGACCAAAGTCCTCCACCGCGTATTCCTTATTCAATTGGGACTTGTGACAGAGGAAGCCTTCCAAAGCCACGTCATAAGCCGTCTTCCCGTCAAAGGCCTTCAGGGGACGGCGCCAGTCCATATCCACCACGTTCTTGCTATACAGGTGCAGGTACAGCTTGGACACCTTCCAAACGCCGTACTGCTTTGCCGAGGCACTGTACCGGCCGGCATTGGCGGCCAGGGCCACCGCCTGGTTTGCCGCATCCGCCGTAGCCCTGTGTGCACCGTGGCCATACTCCCCGTTCAGATCATGGCTGACCACCACATCGGGTTTGAACCGGCGGTACAGGCCGACAACATAATTGTACAGCGTTTCCTTGCGCCATTTTTGATACATTCCGGCAAGGCTCATGGCAAAGTTATCGCGCATGGGGCCGAAGGAGGGGTAGTTGCGCAAGCCGCACAGCCACAGGCAGTCCAGCAGCTCATGATCCCGGGAAACCGAGGTGGGGACCACACAGGCTGCAACCACCTGCATTTGCCGCTCCCCCGCATAATAGGGGATCGTCCCGCCCATGAAAATCACTTCGTCGTCCGGGTGCGCGCACAGCACCAGCAGATCCGCCTTTTCAGGCGGGGGCTGCCATCTTTGAACCCATGCCGGAGGCTCGCCCGGGCTGAACACATACAGCTCCGAAATAGCCAGCCGGCCCTTTTCCTTACCGCCGGGCACGATCCGCAGGGAGGCGGCACCCTCGGGAAGCGGCACGTATTCGGACAGCCACCCACTGTCCCGCTCCGCCACCGTCACCCATTCCTTCCCCCCGGCCTGCACGTTGAACCTGATGTCCGGCCGCGCCCACCTGATATAGACACTGCCGCAGGCCTCGCCGGCGGGGAGCGTGATCTCCAGATAGGCCTTGGCGCCCGGCTGCGACCGCCAATAGGTCTGATAATCACGGTCCGCGATGTTACGCACCATCTTGGGATTGAGAGAGCCCTTCATAACGCACTGGCCGGTGATATCCTGGGCCTCCTGGGCCAGCGCGGAACCACTCCATAGAAGCAGGCAGGCAAAGCATGCCCCCAGCAGAAAGTTCATCTGCCGCATCATTGTTGTCTCCTTCAGAGAAAATACCAGTGGAATCATACCGAATCCTTGCTGGCCGGCGCAATGTGTTCAAAGAAATCATTCTTTTCCACATCCGGGCCCACCCGGGTGTAGGCAAGCCCAAACAGGGAATCGTCGTAAGGACCAAAGTCCTCCACCACATAGCGTGATTTGCGCTGGGACCAGTGACAGGCATAACCCTCCTGAGCCACTTCAAAAGCCGTTCTGCCGCCAAAAAAATCCAGCGGCTGCCGCCAATCCATGCGTATCCTGTTTTCCTTGTACAAATGCAGGTATAGCTTTGGAACCTGCCATGTACCGTATAGCTTGCGGGTGTCGCGATACTTTTTGGCGTCGGCGGCATATTTGATCGCCCCGCGGGCCGCGTCCGCCGCGGCCCGGTGCGCGCCGTGCCCGTACTCGCCATAGATATCATGGCTTACCACCACATCGGGCTTGTACTTGCGGTAAAGCATGACGATGTATTGATAAAGCTTATCCTTGCTCCATTTTTTATAGATCTCTTCCAGGGTCCCGGCAAAGGCGTCTGTCATGCTGCCAAACTCGGGATAGGTCCTCACACCGCACAGCCACAGGCTGTCCATCAGTTCCAATCTCCGGTAATGGGAAGCGGGCACCAGGCACGCGGCCACAACGCGCATCTTCCGCTCCCCCGCATAGTAGGGGATCGTCCCGCCCATAAACAAAACCTCATCGTCCGGGTGGGCAAAGATCACCAGCAGATCCGCCTTTTCCGGCGGGGGCTGCCATCTTTGGACCCAGCAAGGCGTTTCCCCGCGGCCAAACACATACAGCTCCGCGATCTGCATGCGGCCCTTTACCTTGTCCCCAAGCACGATCCGAAAAAGGGAAATGCCTTCCGGCAGGGGTACATACTCCACCAATCGCCCGGTCTTGCATGCCGCCACAGGCGCCCAGCCATCCCCCGCCTTCGCCTGTATCTGAAATCCGATGTCCTCCCTGGCCCACTTGATAAGGACGCCGCCGCAGGTTTCCGCCCCGGGCAGCGTCACCTGCAGATACGCCCCACTCCCCCCCTGGGACTGCCAGTAGGTCTTGTAATCCCGGTCCATCAGCTCACGCACCAGCTTGGTATTGACGGATCCTTTCAAGGCACATTCCGTTGTAATATCCCGGGCCTCCTGTGCCAACGCCGTCCCGCAAAAAAACAGCAGGCAGAAGAGGACGGTTCCGAGCAGGGCGTGTATCTTTCGCACGGTTCTTTCGCCACCTTATGAGATACTCCATACGGGTTTTTACAAACAGAATGCCGGCGGAATCGTATTACACCTCCCGCCGGCTATGCGCCAGTACTTTTAATGCGTGCAGCCGCAGCCCCCGCAACCGCCCTCCTGATCATGGTCATGGCCGCAGCAGCCGTCCTCACAGCCATCCTCGCAGCCATGGTCATGGCCGCAGCAGCAACAGCCATCTTCCTCCATGGTATCCTCCAAAACCTGCGCCGTATACATTTGAAGGATTGCTTGGATCACCTCGTCCTCTGTGACCACCTCAAAGGAGAGTTCCCCTTCCTGCGTGTCGGAGAGACGGGTAATAAGCAATTGCTCCTCACCGTTTTCATCCGTTTCCACTTCCACAAGCACCACGTATTCCTGGCCTTCATAGGGGAGCACCGCGCCATAACGAAAGCGGTATACCGTGCCGTCCGGGGCGGTCAGCTCCACCAGCGCGTCACGGATGGCATCGGGGTCAAAATCCGTTTGGGGATTATTCGTCATCTTCTTCCCCATCCTCGTCATCCGCCGGGATGGCGTCGTCATCTTCTTCCACTGCGGCAACGAATTTATCGAACACCGCCTGGAGCACATCGTCATCCTCGACGGTCACATAGCAATCCTCGCCCTTATCGTCCTTCTCCATCTTGAGAATGACGACATCGCCCTCCTCGTTGTCCTCGTCTTCCTGCGCCGCCATTAGAACGATATAATAGCTGCCCTCATGCTCAACCGTCATCAGGTGCTCAAATTCTACGGCCTGGCCCTGCTCATCCACGAGCTCAATGATATTGTTGTCGCCTTCCATGGTCTTGTCCTCGCTTCTTTGATTTGTATCGACCGGCATTGCGCCGCTGTCGAGCCATTGCTGAAGGATCACCGCTGCGGCTACCTTATCCACCGTTTCCCGGCGGCCTTCCCTGCGCACACCGCCTTCCACCAGCGCTTTTTCCGCCGTGACGGTGGTAAGGCGCTCATCCTGGTACAGAACCGTCAGGCCAGCCTTTTCAAGCTCCCGGCCCAAGGCACGCACCTTCTGCGCCTGAATCCCCTCGCCTCCGTCCATATGCCTTGGCAGCCCCAAAACCACCAAACGGGTCTCGTACTCCCGGCACAGGGACAGAATATGGCGCACATCCGGACCATACCCCACCCGGCGGTATACCGCAAGGGGCTGGGCAATACACCTTCCCGGATCGCTCACCGCGATGCCGATACGCACATCGCCCACGTCCAGCGCCAGCACCCGTCCGTCCATGCGCGCCTCCCATAAACAATGGAAAGCCTCCAACGGCGCACCGGGGGATACTCTTCCCCAGTCATGCCACCGGAACCGGGTCCGCCCGTCTCCCGGCGCATGGCCACCCTGGCGTCATCGGAAGCCTTCTTCCTGAGGTCAACTATCAATTGGCCGCCTGCCCGGAAAGGTAATACCGTACCATTTCTTCCAACAGCTCATCCCGCTCCACACGGCAGATCATGCTGCGGGCCTGGTTGTGGCTTGTGATATACGTAGGATCTCCGGAAATCAGGTACCCCACGATCTGGGTGATGGGATCGTAGCCCTTTGCCTGCAGCGCACCGTATACATACCTCAAAATTTCGCTGGCCTTGTTCCCGCTCTCGGTCAACGGGGGCAGCTTCGTGGTTTCAAACGCGTCGGACACCGATCTCCCTCCCTTCCTGGACCCGGATTCATTATACAACATGGCCGTCGCATTTTCAACGAAACTTTGCCAATTTCTTCATCCTTCCGCTTAAAAGGCGCACTTTTACGTTTGCACGTTTTCCCTGCGCAGCATACGCATCCCGCCGCGAAGGGACACCACCGCCGGCACCGCCAGTAGCATACCCGCTATGCCGCCAATAAGCCCTCCGGCGGAAATAGCCAGGAGTACCGTCACAGGATGAAGCCTGGTAGCTCCGGACATCAAATTCGGCGAAATCATGCCGCCCTCCAACTGCTGCACCAGCACCACCACGATCAGCGCCCACATCACCCGCCCCCAACCCAGGGGAAGGGAAAACAAGAACACCGGAATAGCCCCCAGAAAAGGCCCAATATAGGGAATCATCTCCAGCAAACCCATCAAAAGCCCCAGGAGCAGCCAAGCCGGCACGCCCACAATCAACAGCCCCAAAGACGTGAGTCC
>JAEWVC010000026.1 GCA_023459275.1 Bacillota bacterium
TACAGGCTCGCCGGCGCAATCAGGATATTCAGCTTGGCCATCTGTTTTCAAACGCCATAGAGCGATTTGGCCCGGACCATCCCGTTGTTTCAAGACAGGTAAGAGGCTCCTGCCGCATCGCTCCGGCCGCCTTATTTTACAATTCCTTATCCATGGTCCTGTCCATAAGCCGGTTTTTAGGTTAAGTGGAAAAGAAGCCCGCCGTATAGGTTGAGAAGGATCCCAAGCAGCATCAGCGCGCCCGTGAAGAACCGTGATTTTGTGGGATGCCTGAGCGAAAGCAAAAACAGCGCCGGGCACAGGTCGATCAGATAGCGCGTGCCGAACTGCCATCCGCCGAAGGTGCGGTGCAAAAGCAGCAGGAAAAAATGCAGGGCAAGGCAGGTAGCCAGCATCCAGTCCAGGGCTCTCAGCCGCCGCTTCACAAGCCCGCGGACAGCGGCCCAGGCAGCCAGCAGGAACAGGGGATTCGTAAGATAGAACGCGCTGCCGGAAAATTCGGGGAAGGTCAGCCGCCCACCCTCCACGGATGGCAGGCGGAGGACGTTTTTTACGTTTTGGGGCAGGTAGGAAAGGGAAAACTGGGTGCCGTACCGCTGGAACTCCGGCAGGTACGTATGCCCAAACTCAAAGAAGGAATGAAAGCGGGCAAGGTTGTACAGCCCGTATCCCACACCGGTGAGCAGGGCCGGCACGCACAGGGGCAGCAGGCGAAGGACGGACCGCAGGGGGGCAGCTCCCTTCTGCCTCTTTAATCGGCGGTAGGCCATCCACAGCGCCGGAATGGCATATACCGCCTGGAAGGGGCGGCAGCCCACGGAAAGGGCCAATGCGAACAGCCCCATACTCAGCGAAAATCCGGAAGAATTAAGCAGCAGCCGGAAAGCGCAAAGCGTTAGAAGAAAGGCCAGCGCCTGGGCCTGGTACCATACGCCCCCGTACCAGCACAAATTTAAAAGGTTGCAGCCGGCCACCAGGAAAACGGCCCAGACAGCGGCGGCACCGTCCGTTTTTCCCAGGCGGCGGCACAGGGAGTATCCCACCAGAAAGCTTGACAGAAAATAGAATAGGTCTACGATACGGTTGGGGGTATTTTCTCCATAGAAAAAACTGAGCGCCCAAAGGGGCAGCGTGGGCACGGGAGGAAAGCTGACGTAATACGCCCCTTCGTATACGGCCAGTTCCAAAGCGGGAACGTCTTGGGGAAGGTGCAAAAGCCCCGACCGCCAGGCCAGCGCCTGCAGGGTATAGGAATCCTGGGCATCGTGGCTTAGGGGGTCAATCCCCAGGGCCATCAGGCAGGCGAGCCACAGAAGCAGGAGGCCCACAAGGCCCAGCAGCATGTACCGCCGCTTTTCAACAGGCCTTAAGAAGGATGTTTCCCTATGCATATCGCTCCTCCTTCACGTCCGGCAGGCTTTGTGTCCGCCGGATCGTTTGGTAGCTATATGGCAGATGGATGAAAGGATGTAACAGATGAAAGCGTTTTTGTATTTCATCGTGGATCTGGTGGCGAAAGCCCATGATTTCCTGCTGCATATCAACGACAGCTTTGAGCTGTACCTAAGCGATAAACAGCTTCATTTTCTTGTGATGGGTATCCTGGGCTTCCTGCTTTTTTTGCTGACGCGCTTTGTGTTCTCAAGGCTCCGCCCAAATGCCGTGGCTTGGGTGTATACCCTCACCGTGATGGGCGCGCTGGCCTTTGCCGTTGAGATCGGCCAGGGGGTGACCCATACCGGCAACATGGAGCTTGCGGACATCGCCATGGGCCTCTGGGGCGTTCTGGCCTTTGGGGCCGCGTATACCTTGATCCATTATATCACCAAGGCAGCGCGCCGGAAAAAGAGCGTCAAAGGAGGCCGGAAAGGGGAGTAGCCCCGCCCGCATACCGCCCCGTCGCCGGGCCGCACCGGGTATAGTCCGCCCAGTGCAGGATTTCACCGCCGGCATAGGTGATCACCGCATTCAGCTTCGTTCCCGGCGGATACTTTGGCCGCAGCGCGGCAAGGGCCTGTTTCAGCCGCGGGTCAGCCACCGTAAGACACCCGGGCAACCGGCCCCCGCTCTCACTGAACAGGAAGTCCAGGGCCATGGCGTCCCTGAGCGCCGCCCGGTCCACGCCGGACAGCGCGGCAAGGAAGGCATAGGCCAGCTCCGCCAGCCGGTCCAGGGAGAGGCCTCCCGGCTCGCCGGCCATCAGGCCGCCCAGCCGGCAGAACAGCCGGAAGGGATCAAGGCCGCTGCTCTTCAGAACCAGGTCAAGAGTCAAAAGGAACCGGCCGCTGTTGTAAAACCGGTCCACCGCCACCTCGCACCGCTTCAAAAGGCCGATATCTTTATAGGAAAGCCATCTGGTTTGCAAAATTTCATAAGGCGGTTCCGGGCTGTGGAGAAGGCCGTATTCCTCCCGCTGTGCGTGAAGGCGGCTGCCGGGCAGAACCTTCAAAAAGCCCAGTTGCAGCATGTGGGCTCCCAAAGCGTATGCCCGGTTGAAGGACCCGGAAAAGGTGTCCAAATCCTCATAGGGAAGCCCGGCGATCAGGTCCACGTGCAGGTGGATGTTTTTTGCGGACAGCAGCGCCCGGATATTCCTTTCCAGCCTGTCCAGGTCCGTTTTTCTCCGGCATGCCTCCAGGGTTTTTTCATGGAAGCTCTGGATCCCGGCTTCCATCTGAAAAAGGCCGGGCGGCGCTTTTTGCAAAAGCTTGAGCGTTTTTTCGTCAAACAGGTCGGCGGCCACCTCAAAATGGAAGCATATGTCCTGAAGCATGCCCTCCCGGCGCTTCCCTGACAAATAACGGAACAGCGCATACGCCCGTTCCCTGCGGCAGTTGAAGGTGCGGTCGGTAAGCTTCACCGTCTTCGCGCCGGAGGATGCGGCCTTCATCAGTTCCCTTCTGGCCCTGTCAAGGGGCAGGCACCATACGTCCTCCCCTTCCCCCGACAGGCAGAAGGAGCAGCTAAACGGGCAGCCCCTGGCCGTCTCCACATAGGCGATGCGGCCGTCCACGCTGCGCAGGCACTCCCTTGTGTAAGGAGAGGGCGGGGGAAGGGGCAGAGCCGCGGGTGGGTTCGTATGCAGTGTTCCCCCCTGGCGGAAGGTCAAACCAGGAATGTCTGAAAGATCCTCCTTGGCAGCCAGGCGTTTGACGAGCTCCGCGAAGGCGTACTCTCCGGGCCCTGTGATCACATAGTCCGTTTGGGGGATTTCCGAAAAAATCTCCCCGGGGCGGCTGCCCGCCTCCGGCCCGCCCAGCACGATAACCGTTTCCGGCGACAGAAGCCGCAGGCAGGCGGCCAGGGAGCGCACCATCCGTATATTCCAGATATAGCAGGAAAATCCGGCGATTTGGGGCTTCGTATCCATCAGCGCCTCAAGGGCCCGGTCATGGGGCTGGTTGATATTCAGCTCCAGCACCCGGAAAGCGCCTTTCACACCGTATTGCGTTAGCCCCGCCTTCAGGCACCAGGGGGCCAGGCTTTGATGAATATACCTGGCGGCGATCCCCACCAGCGTGACGCGCATGCGCACCGCTCCCTTCATGCTGCCCATTGTATCATGGCCTGCCGAATAATTGCAATTGCACGGGAGCGCCTCCTACGGTATAATACAAGAATGGGCAAATGTCCATACAGCCTGTCAAAAACCCTAAGGAGGTATCGGAGGGCCGAAGCCCTCTGATGGTAAATCGAAAATCAGCGACATGTGCGGTGATTTTCGCCGGAGTTTCGAAGAAATTCCTACCTTGCCCGAGCAAACGGCCGTAAAATGGCATTGCCGTTTTGCAGTGCGGCGAGGGAAAACCTCGAAAAAGCGGCAACGCCACTTTTTCGATACACAGAATGGACAAGTGTCCATATCGCTTAAGGAGGAACAAATAATGCGCGAAAAATCAGCCCGCCGGGCTGTTGGCGTGGGGGCGGCCTTTCGGGAAACGCTTTCACGGTTCAAGGGGCATTATTCCGACTGGGTGGCCGGCATGCTGATCCTGATGGTGGTACGCCTGGCGGCTTTGCTGCCTTTGCTGGTCTATCCGTTTTTGGAAAAAGGCAGCCAGTGGCGCTATGCGGCCCTTCTGACGCCGGTTTTGTATGTATTGTTTGTGCTTCCCATGCGCTATTCCATGGGAGAGGCCATGCAGCAGGCGCTGGACGGCGGTTCTTTTTCCACGGTGCTGCTCATCAACCTGCGGGGGTACTTCAAAAAGCAGGCCGCGCTTTTGAAGCAGGCCTGGCATCTGCTTCCCTGGGCGGTGCCGCTTCTTTTGGGGATCGGCGCGGGCTGGTATGCGCTCTACGGCGTAAAGGACTTTACGGTGGCCATGCGCCTGGTAAGAAATCTGGGCAGGCTTCTGGGAGAAGATTATGGTTTCATGGAAGGCTCCGCGATGGTGGCGGGCTTCTATGGCCTCTTGTTCCTTGTGCTGCTGTACGGCGCGATGCGCAATGGAATGATCCGGTTTCTGTGGAACCGGAACGGCGGCTACGCCCCGGCCCGCAGGGAGATGCTCGCCCGTCTGAAGGGGCGCCGCGGGGGCCAGTTCCTGATCGCGGTTATACAAACGCTGCTGCTGCTGCCGGTGCTCCTTCCGGTGGGATATATGGGCTACCGTCTGTTCCGCGATTTCAGCGAAACCCTTCGCCTGGACATCGGCCAGTTGGCGGAACCGTGGATGCTTTGGGGCATCCTGGCAATTTTATTCCTGCTGTATTTGCCGCTGCTGCCCCTTCGCAAGGTGCTTCCGGCGGTTTTTATACGGCAGCCGGGGGATGGCAAGTAGCATGGAACGGCTGGACAAGCTCCTTGCCCGGCAGGGATTGGGGTCCAGGAGCCAGGTAAAAGCCTGGATTCTGGATGGCCGCGTGACGGTGGACGGGGAACCCTGCCGTGACACCGGCGCGAAGGTGGACCCCGTTGCGCGCCGGGTGGCGCTGGACGGAAAAGAAGTGGCGCTACCTGCGTTCCGCTACGGGATGCTGAACAAACCCACCGGCGTGCTCACCGCGGCATCGGACCGTAAGGCGAAAACCGTTGCCGACCTGCTCCCGCCTCCCTGCAAGGCCATGGGTATGATGCCTGTGGGAAGGCTGGACAAGGATGCCCGGGGCCTGCTGCTATTTACCACCGATGGGCCGATGGCCCACTTTCTTTTATCCCCCAGGCGCCATGTGGCCAAGGAATACCAGGTTCTGGTGGATGGCCCGCTTGATGAGGCGGATGTGCGTGCCTTCGCGGCCGGGATGGTCTTTTCCGATTTTACCGCCCAGCCGGCAAAGCTGCAGATCATTTCGTCGGGCCCCGGGGAATCCCAGGCCCTGGTGACGGTGAAAGAGGGCAAATTCCATCAGGTCAAGCGCATGTTTTTGCAGCGGGGCCGGACCGTAACGGACTTGAAGCGCATCTCCTTCGGCAGCCTGCGCCTTCCCGACAGCCTTGCGGAAGGCGGGTTCCGGGAGCTTGACCCGGCGGAGGTGGAAGCCCTCAAACGGGACGCGCTGGGAGGGGGTACCGGCGATGGCTGACCATTATTTTTCGCAGGCACCGGCAAGCGCCCACCGCCCCGGCCGGTGCGAATTTCTGTTCCGAGGCCATGCCCTGGCCTTTGAAACGGACGCCGGCGTCTTTTCCCGGGATGGGGTGGACAAGGGAACCGCGCTGCTGCTCTCCGCGCTGCCGCCCCTGTCCGGGCCCGTGCTGGACCTGGGTTGCGGCTGGGGAGCGGTGGGGATCGCCGTTAAGAAGGCGTATCCGCAGGCCCTGGTCACCATGGCGGATATCAACCAGCGGGCGGTGGAGCTGAGCCGGAAGAACGCCGCGGCGAACGGTGCCCCTGTGCGGGTTGTGCAAAGCGACGGTTTTGCGGCGCTTGCGGGGGAGAGCTTCTCCTTCATCCTTTCCAATCCCCCCATCCGGGCCGGCAAGCAGGTGCTCTACGGGCTGTTTCAAAGCGCCGCTATCCACCTTATCCCCGGCGGCCGCCTATATATTGTCATACGCAAGCAGCAGGGAGCGCCTTCCGCCATCGCGTTCCTTGAGACCGTGTATGACAAGGTGCAGGTGGTGGAAAAGGGGGGCGGGTTCTGGGTCATCCGGTCGGATACGGCGATTTAATCACAAAGGAGGTCGGTACCATTGGCTTTCCCCTTTGATTTTTTTGACAAAGGCATCGACAGAAGAGGTACCCACAGCGAGAAATGGGATTTCAAATTGGAAGAGCCCACATCGGCGGACCTCTTGCCCATGTGGGTGGCGGACATGGATTTTGAAAGCCCTCCCGCCGTGAAGGAGGCCATCCTGAGCAGGGCCGTTCACGGCAACTACGGCTATACGGCCATCACGGAAAACGACGAGCAGGCCCTGCTTAATTACTGGCGGCGGCGCCACGGCCTGTCCCTTGAAACGGAGCAGATGCTCATGCTGCCCTGCGTTGTCACGGGGCTCAAGGCCTGTGTCCAGGCCTTCACCAATCCCGGGGACGGCGTTGTCGTCCAGCCGCCGGTCTACGGCCCCTTTTATTCCTCCATCACCTCCAATGACCGTGTGGTGGTGGAAAATCCCCTCGTTCGGGACGCGAACGGGCATTGGCACATGAACCTTGCGCAATTGGAGGAACAGCTTCAGGCAGGGGCAAAAATGCTGCTGCTGTGCAGCCCCCACAACCCTGTTTCCAGGGTGTGGACAAGGGAGGAATTGCTTTCGCTGTTCGCGCTTTTGCACAAGTACCACACCTACCTTGTGTGTGATGAGATCCATGCGGACTTTGTGTTTGCACCCAAGACGTTTGTGCCCGCCCTGAGCCTCACGGGAGACAACCCCAACGCCAAGGCGGTATCCCTGGCGGCAGCCAGCAAGACCTTCAATCTGGCGGGCCTGCAGCAGGCCGCGCTGTTTACCAGGCATGGGGAAATGATGGAGAAGCTCAGCCGCATCCTGTATTCCTGCGGCGTGAAAAGCGGCAACATCTTTGCCCTGGAGGCCACCCGCGCCGCCTACGAAACGGGCGATGCGTGGCTGGACGGCCTTATCGCGTACCTTGACGCAGGCCGGAAAATCCTGCTTCGGGAGCTTGCCCAAAACCTGCCGAAAATCGGGGTTTCCCCCATCGAAGGCACGTTCCTGGCGTGGCTGGATGTGCGGGCGTACGGCCTGAGCAACGCGGAAGTCACAAAAAGGACCCACCGGGAAGGGCTGGTGCTGACGGACGGCGCGTTCTTTGGCAAGGAAGCCGGAGAAGGCTATATGCGCTTCAACTTTGGCTGTCCCCACAAAAACATCGCGGAGGGCGTCCTGCGCCTGAAGCGGGCACTGGAAGGAGAATGAGCATGGATTTTTCGCGTCTGGACCAATTGGCGGAAGCACAGCGGGAGCCGCTTATGGAAACACTGCGCAAGTGGGTGAGGATCAACAGCGTCAAGGGCGGGCCCGGACCGGGCGCCCCCTTTGGGGCGGTGCTCCGGGAAATGCTGGATGTGGCCCTCTCGGATATGAAGGAGCTGGGCTTTGAGGTTCGGGACATCGGCGGCTATGCCGGGGACGCGCAGATGGGACAGGGGGAAGAAGTGCTGGGTATCCTGGCGCATCTGGACATCGTGCCCGCCGGAGACGGCTGGAAAACGGACCCCTTTGGCGGGGAGATCGTGAACGGGCGCATCTATGGCCGGGGCACCAATGACGACAAGGGCCCGGCGGTGGCCGCGCTGTATGCCATGCGGGCGGTGAAGCTGGCGGGGATTAAGCTTACCAAGCGCGTCCGGCTGATCCTGGGCTGTGATGAGGAGTCCGGGATGGAGGACATGAAGTATTACGCCGCCCACGCGGACATGCCCCGCTTTGGGTTCAGCCCTGATGCCTCCTATCCCGTGATCAACACGGAAAAGGGGCTGTATCAGTTGAAAATTGAGGGCCCCGCGGCAAAAGAGGGGTTGGAAGTTGTGCGCATCGAGGCCGGGCAGCGGCCCAATGTGATCCCTGGCCAGGCCTCCGCCATCGTCCGGGGAGACGCGGAAACAGCAAAGCAGGTAGAGGCGTTTTCTAAAAGCGCCGGATATCCCGTGGCGGCGGACTGCCTGCCGGAGGGCGGCGTCAAGATTACCGCCCAGGGCGTAGCCGGCCATGCGGCCATGCCGGAGTCCGCCAAAAACGCCATCGGCCGTCTCTTGAAGGTGCTTGAGCACCTGGGCGTTCAGGGACCGCTGCTAGCCTTGGCAAAGCATGTGGGCCTTCAATATGACGGTGCTTCCCTGAACATCGCGGTGGAGGACAAGCTTTCCGGGCCGCTGACGCTGAACCTGGGCATTCTCCGGGCGGACGCTGAGAAAGTGGAAGCCACCTTTGACATCCGCTACCCCGTGATGGCCGCCCCCGGCGCCATTTTGAAAGCTATTTCCGATGCCCTTGCGCCTTCCGGGATCACCGTTTCTGTGCTTGCCCACAAGGAACCCCACCATGTGCCGGAAAGCAGCCCCCTGGTCCAGGCGCTGCTGGACGCCTACCATGAGGTGACCGGCCTTCCCGCCCAGGCCATTGCCATCGGCGGAGGTACCTATGCCAGGTGCCTTGAGGAGGGCGTGGCCTTCGGTGCGCTCTTCCCGGGTGAGGAGGAACTGGCCCACCAGGCCGGGGAATATATGGCCATCGACAGCCTCATGGCCAGCGTAAAGATTTTCGCCCGCGCCATCGCCAGGCTCGCGGGGGAATGAGGACCGGGAACGATGGGAAATTGGCGGGGAGGGAACTTTTTACAAAAATCATCCGACCGGCTCAATAGTTGCATTGCTCACTGCCGTTCGCACTGCGCCTTTTCGCCGGCCTCCTCCGCCTGCCCCCTTTCCGCCACAGGCGGGGGTCAGGCTTTGGAGCCTCCCCGCGCCCCTCCTTGAAAAACTTCATCAAGGAATTTATACCATTTCTTTCTTGCTTCTATCGCCCCGCGTCTGTTTGATATTTTTTGCTGTGGGAAAGGAGCGCCTTCTTGATTTCGCTTCGGTCGGTATCCGTGGAGGGAGAGCAGGGCGCGTACCCCTTCCATTGCCCCCAGGTGATGTCCCTTCAAAAAAGGGAATTCACCTCCTCCGTCACGCTGCTGGTGGGGGAGAACGGCACGGGAAAATCCACGTTCCTGGAGGCACTGGCCCGAAAGCTGGCTTTGCCGGCCATCGGCCTGAGCGACGCGGCGGGGGATGACACCCTCAAGGGGCTGGACCCGCTTTGCGGCGCCATACGCCTTTCCTTCGGTGTGCACGCAAGAAAAGGCTTCTTTCTTCGGGCGGAGGACTTCTTCAACTTTGTCCGCCGCATCAGTCAAATGCAGGCGGATATGGCCCGGGAACTTGCGCGGGCCGAGGCGGAGAATGCCCACAGGGATGCGTTCGCCCAAAACCAGGCGCGAATGGCGTATGCTTCCTCCCTCTTTGCGCTGCGCAGCCGCTATGGCGATGATCCGGACGCACAATCCCATGGGGAAAGTTTTTTGGCGCTTTTCAAGCAGCGGATCGTACCCGGCGGCATCTATCTCCTGGATGAGCCGGAAGCCCCCCTGTCACCCATGCGGCAGCTTGCGCTGGTATCCCTGCTCATGGCGCGGGAGCAGGACAGCCAGTTCATCATCGCCACCCATTCCCCCATCCTGATGGCGTATCCAGGGGCGGACATCTGGTGTTTTGACGAGGTTCCCGTTGCCTCCGTGGCATATGAGGAGCTTTCCCATGTCAAGCTCATGAAAGATTTTCTCAGCCAGCCCCGCCGGTACATGGAAATGCTCCGCCGGGAAGGGGAATAATACGCGGGCAGCAGGGAGCCAAAGTGTTCCGCACAGAAAAGCGTTGCTTCCCGGCGGAAGGTTCATTATAATAAGGAAAAGCCCGGAAAAGCGGCAGCGCCGCTTTCCGAAAACCCAGGCGGCGGGGCTTTCCGCCGCATGAAAAAGGCGGGATGCATCGTTTCATAAAGGAAAGGATGCCCGTATCGCGCAAAAGGAGCCGTCGTACAGCCCATGATGCAAAGAAGGCAGCCGGATACTCCCAGGAAAAAGCGGTGGGCGCTTTTGGTTATCGTACCGCTGGTGATTGTAGTGCTGATTGTGGCCATCAGCGGTATACGGCGCATCGGCCAGCCCAGGGAGGCAACAGCCGTCAAGCTTCCCTGCCTGAGCGGGCAGAGTGTGACGCCCTTTGGCGAGTATGTGCTGTATTACGACAGCGTATCCATCCATTGCGTCACTGCGGCGGGTGGGGTCCGCTGGTCCTTCCCCATCGGGGCGGACGCTGCTTTTTCCACCAGCGGCAGCAATGTAGTGGCGTGGGTGAACAGCCAAGTTTACATCCTGGACCAAAACGGGCATTCCACCTACAGCGACAACCTGGGCCAGCAGGTGCAGTTTGCCCGTATCGGCAAAAAATACGCCGCAGCCGTTACCGGAGACGATACGGAACCGACGCTTCAGCTCTTTGACTTGAACGGCGCGCCGGTGGATGATGAAACAGAGGCATTTTCCGGCCGGCTGATGCTGGATGTGGGCTTCTACGGCGAGGATGGCCAGTATATCTGGACGCTGGGCATCGACGTGTTCGGCACCGCGGCCAATACGGTGCTCAACACCTTCGAGGTGGGCCAGATGAATACCGGGAAAATATCCCTGGGAGACGTCCTCACCTACAAAGTGATCTATGACAACCAGAAACTGCGGGTGTTAAGTACCCGGCAGATGCGCACCTTCAACTACCGCGGCGCCGAGGATACCGCCGCGTCCATCCTGGTCTACGGCTGGAAGCTAATCGCCAGCGAAACGCCGGAGAAGGGCGATGCTTTGATGCTCCTGGCCCCCTCCGCCCAGACCAACAGCCAGTACACCATCCGGGAAGTAAGGCTGTTAAGCGGCGTGAATGACAGGCGCTATACGCTTCCCTCGGACTGCGTGGGTGCCGTCATCCACAGCAAAACGCTGTATGCCTTCTCGTCGGACTATATCTACCGCAGCGATACGGGTACCCAGCGGTTTTCCGCGCTGAACAGGCCGAAAAACATGCCTGCCCCAACGGACCTGATCGGCATGACCACGGGCGGGGAGGCAATTATAGCCTGCGGTGATGCGGTATATGCCGTCAGCATGCCCTGAGATCGCCCGCGAAAGGGGGAACAATTCAGATGAACGTGGTGGACTACGCCATTCTTGCCATCATTGCCCTAAGCGTTCTGTGGGGCTTTTACCGCGGCTTCATCCAGTCGGTGCTGGGTATGGGCGCCGTGCTGCTGGCCCTTGCCGGCTCTTTCCTGATTTATCCCCATATTGCCGGCCTGATCCAGAGCAATCCGTCCATCGCAAGGTCCCTGATCCACTATACGGACGCCACCTCGCGCCTGGGCAATCTGGAGCTGTCCCTGGCCAAGGTGGGCACGCTGACCCAGGGCGCCATCGATTCCATCCTGCAAAACATCCACCTTCCCGCGCCCATCGACACCATTTTGCAGTATAACCTGCAAAACCAGGTGTTTTCCCAGTCCGGTATCACCACGGTGGCCGAATATGTGAACCAGACCATTGTGGCCGTATCCGTGAATATCCTAAGCTTTTTCGCGTGTTTCCTGGCGCTTTTCATCGTTTTGTCCATCCTCATCAACATGCTTCGCTGCGTATTCCGCTTTCCGCTGCTCAAGCAGCTTGACTGGCTTTTCGGCGGCGTGTTCGGCCTGCTCCGGGGCGCGGTGCTGTGCTACGCGATCTTTGCGCTGGTGCCTTTGCTGATGACCGTGGTGCCCTTTGAACAGTTCAGCACCCTTATTGAGAGCAGCACCCTGGCGAAGGTCTTCAACAACGGCGATCTGATCCTGTCCATTATCAACAGGCGGCTGTAACAAAGCAAATAAGCAGCCCTGCCAGGATTGCCGGCAGGGCTATTTGCTTATCTGCAGATTAGTATTGCTGCTTTTTAAGAAAGAACCGGAAAGCGGTGTACAGAATCAGCAGGTTGTAGGCCGCGCCGATGATCATATACAGCCCGTAGCTCAGATCGGCGGCGGAGGGGAGCGGGTACAGCACCGTGATGATCCCCTTGGAGGCCCAAAAGTTCGGAAAGAAGCCCAGCAGGTACTGCATCCCGCCCGAGAAGGCCGGAAGTGCCAGCAGGATAGGGACCAGGGCAACGATGCCCGCGCCCTTGATCCACGCGAACCCCTCCACCTTGTTCTTGGCAAAGGCGGCCTGGAGCAACGACAGCGCCGGGGCAAACAGCGAAGAGGAGAGCGCGAAGATAAGAATTTTCCAGAATCCCAGCTTGTCGAACATGCGGACATTCCCAATCCGGTACGCGTCCCCCGCCAGCCACTTGGTACCCAGCAGCACCAGCAGCGTGCTGAGCACGGTAAGCAGGTACACATAGGCCATCTTGAAGGTCAGGTACCCCGACAGCCCCATGGGCGTGGCGGCGATGGTGTGCAGGGTGTGCTCGTCCTTGTGGTCCAGCAGCAGGAAGGTAGCCATGGCGCCTACGAAGAAGCTGCCCATGGTAAGGATCATCACCAGGGCGATGAGCAGACCCGTTTTCATGGCCGTGGCTTCCATAAAGTTCATGGACGGCAGGACCCGGGGGAACACGAAGGACGACAGCGCCAGGATGACCAGCGGAAACAGGCACATGAACAGATTCATGGGATCCCGCAGGATGGTTTTCATTTCGAACCTGAGCAGAAACAGATATTTGCGCATGCTTTCACCCCCTTACCGCATGGCGCCGGAAGCCGGGAATCACATGAAGCAGCATCAATGCGGCGGTCAGCGCGGCGAGATAGCCAAAAGAAAGAAGCAGCTTGAACATGCTTTGGCCGCCCGTAAAGGCGGCGCCAAGCAGCGTCTGCGCCGCATCCGCGGGGGAAAGGATCATTACCCAGTCGTATTCCGCCGGGATGACATGCATATACAGCAGGATGGGCGGCAGCGCAAACACCAGGATATACAGAGAAATGTAGCCCAGCAGCCCGGAAAAGTCCCGGCTGAGCAGCGAGAAGGAATACCCCAGCACCGCGTGGGCCGCGCCGGAAACCAGGACGGCCGCCAGCAAAAGCCCGTAATCCAGGGTGATGCCGTGGATGAAATACAGCGCGCCGCAGGTAACAACGGCCGACTCAAGACTCAAAACCAGGGAGGCCAGAACCTTTGAAACTACGATGGCGCCGATGCCGGCCGGCGTCACCAGCAGGGATTTCACCGTGCCCTCCTGCCGTTCCAGATGGTAGGACGCGCCTGTCAGAAGGATGGACATCATCACCACGTCCGTAAACAGCAGCAGCGGTGCGATGGCCTGGGATTCCGCCTTGGACAGAAGAAAAAACATGATGATCCACAGCACTGAAGTCGCAAGGCTTACGGGTAGGATCTTGTAGTTCACCATCCGCCGCATTTCAAAAAAGAGCAGCCTGCGCAGCGTTTTCATTGCACCTTGACCCCCGTGACGCGGATGAAGATGTCCTCCATGGACGTCTCTCCGCTGTGGATTGTTTCGATGTCCTTGCTTTTCAAAAGCGCAAAGAACGCTTCATTGCCGCCAATGCCGTCCATGGGGAAGACGGCGCCTTTCACCGTGCCTTCCTCCCTGTATTCCAGGCGTACCTCCCGGTTGCCGTACTTGAGCTTCAATTCCCTGGGGGTGCTCAATTCCTTCAGCTCCCCCTCCACGCAGAAGGCCACCCGGTCGCAGAGCTGCTCCACATCGTTCATCAGGTGGGTGGTTAGAAACACGGTGCCGCCCTTTTGCCTAAATTCCAGGATGATCTCCTTGAGAATGTGGGCGTTGCGCGGGTCCAGGCCGTTGGTGACCTCATCCAGAAACAGCACCCTGGGGCTGTTGAGCATGGCGCGCACAAAGTTCAGCCGCACCTTCATGCCCTTGGAATATTCCCCCACCTTGATGTCCCGGTGCTCCCACAGACCTACCCGCTCCATCAGGCCCTGGATATCGCCTGTCTTTTTGTAGAAGCCCGAAAAAAAGCGCAGGTTTTCCATGGCGGTCATCTTTGTAAAATGTACCGGCATCTCAAACCCCACGCCGATCTCCTCATAAAAGGATTTCCCCAGGGTTTTCAGGTCTTTTCCGAAATAGGCGATGCTGCCCTGGTAATTTTGCATTAGCTTGATCAGCAGCTTCTGCGTGGTGGATTTGCCGGCTCCCGAAGGGCCCAGCAACCCGAAGATTTCCCCCTCTTCCACGGTGAAGCTCATCCCCCGGAGGGCTTCCTTTTGCGCCTTGGGATACCTGTACCGCAATCCGTCGATGGTAAACGCGCTTGTCATGATGTTTGCTCCTTCTTGGCCGCCAGGCCGGTTTTCATCATATCCACCGCCAGCGTAAGATAATAATACATTTCCTCGGGGCTGCGGGAGTCGGTAAGTTTGTGCAGGTTGGAAAACAACAAATTCAGCGCCCTTTTCACAAATTCCGGCGGATACCGGCCATCGACCTGCCCCGTTTTGATGGCGCTGTCGATGAGCGGGCCGAAGCCCTGGCCAAAATCGTAGTTCAGGTGGGGCAGCAGGCGGCTGATCCAGCCTGGCTCCTCCTCCAGGATCCGGTTCGTGAATTGATACATCCGCTCGTCCTGGAACATGAAATCCATGGTTTTCTGGGAGAGTGCCTTGATGGTTTCAAAAAAATCCGAAAAATCCACTCCCTGCCGCAGCAGAGGCATGAAAAAGGCAATCTTCTTCTGCCCGATCTTGTCCAGCAGCGCAAGATACAGACCAAATTTATCCCCAAAATGGTGGTACAGGCTGCCCTTGCTCATGTTCGCCTTGCGCAAAAGGTCGTTCAGCGACGCGTCTTCAAATGTTTTTTGGGAAAACTCCCCCAGCGCCGCCTCGTACAAAAGCGGAAAGCGGTCCAGAGGATTGTTTTCCCCAACCAGGCTGCCGTAATCCAGCTTCTTGTTCATATACCGGCCTCAGTCTTCCTCCGTAAACCTTTTCGTTTCTTTCTTCTTGCTGAGGATCTTCTTGAACACGGAAAGCTTCAGTGCGCCAAGGGCCACCACACCGGCCCCGATCAGGACCCAAATCCACCACGCCATACTGTGCTTCCTCCTTTTCAGGAATAGACTAACCGGTCTAAACCGGTTGGTCTAAGTATAGCACAGCCATCCTATGGTGTCAAGCGGGATTTGCGCGGCATATCTGCGGGCAGTTCTTCGCCATAAAAGATTCCCTGATGATGACCTCTTATGAAGTTTTTGGGGATGGGTGCGGGAGGCTCCGGAGCCTGGCCCCCGCCTGCGACGGAGATGGGCCAGGCGGAGGAGGCCGGCGAAACGAGCAATGCGAACGGCAGTGAGCAGTGCGACGATTGAGCCGGATGGACGGCTTTTTACAAAAAGTTCCTTCCCGCCATTTTCAGGCACGCACCCTGCCGTCCTATAAAAAACTTGCGTTCCCGTTTCCTTCGTGCTACAATAAATCGCAAGAAGCCCTGTGCAGATTTGCGCGGGGCCTCTTTCGTGCGTTGCGGCACTTTCGGACATAGGAGGCTTGACCATGGAAACAAAACGTTTTGACGCCATCATTATCGGGGCGGGCCCGGCGGGGATCTTTACCGCGCTGGAGCTGACCTCTTTGAAGCCTGACAGCAGCTTGCTGATTGTGGATACGGGCCGGGCCATCGCCAGGCGCGTATGCCCTGCCCGCACCACAGGCAAGTGCGTGCATTGCGATCCATGCGCCATCGTCCATGGCTGGGCGGGAGCGGGAGCGTTTTCTGACGGCAAGCTGTCATTAAGCGATGAGGTGGGCGGCCACATCAGCGATTACATGGGCCACCCCAAGGCGCAGAAGATGATCCGCCACGCCGACGACATCTACCTGCGCTTCGGCGCGCCCACAGAGGTCCACGGCCTGGACGACCGGAAGGTGGATGAAATCGCCTACGAGGCCAGCCGGTACAACATCAAGCTGGTGCCCTGCCCGGTGCGCCACCTGGGCACGGAGAACGCCGGCGTTGTGCTGGAGGCCATGCATGACTTTCTGGTGCGCAAGACGAAGACCGTTTTTGCGGAACTGACCACCGCCAGCGATATCCTGGTGGAGGAAGGCAGGGCGGTGGGCGTAAAACTGAATCCCAAGAGCGGGGAGCCGTATACCGCCTTGGCACCTTTTGTGGTGGCGGCCCCCGGCCGGGGCGGCGCGGCCTGGCTGGCGGCGGAGGTAGGCCGCCTGGGCCTGCGCACGCAGAACAACGAGGTAGACATCGGCGTCCGGGTGGAGGTGCCCAACGCCATTATGGACCATCTTACCCGGCACCTGTACGAAGCCAAGCTGATTTATTACAGCGATACCTACGAAAACAAGGTGCGTACCTTCTGCATGAACCCCGGCGGGGTGGTGAGCGAGGAGCATTACGAGGGCGGCATTGCCGTGGTGAACGGGCACAGCTATGCCGATGAGGCCCGGCGCACCGAAAACACCAACTTTGCCATGCTGGTGTCCACCAGGTTTACCGAGCCCTTCAACCAGCCCATCGAGTACGGCCGTTACATCGCGCAGCTTGCCAACATGCTCACCGGCGGGCCCATCATGGTGCAGCGCCTGGGCGATCTTCTGCAGGGCCGGCGCACCGATATGAGCCGCCTGAACAAATCCACCACCGTGCCCACGCTGCATACGGCGGTGCCCGGCGACCTGAGCTTTGTGCTGCCGCCCCGGCACCTGACCAGCATTGTGGAGGCTTTGAAAGCCTTTGACCACTTGGCCCCCGGCCTGTACAGCAAAAATACGCTGCTGTACGGCGTGGAAGTGAAATTCTATTCCAGCAAGGTGATGGTCAACACCCAGTTTGAAACGCCCATCCAGGGGCTGTATGCCATCGGCGACGGCGCGGGCATCACCCGCGGGCTGATGCAGGCCAGCGTCACCGGCATCGCCGTGGCCCAGGACATCGCGGGGAAGATTCAGTGATTGGGGAGAGGATAGCGTGGAGGGAAATTTTTGAAAAAATTTCCCTCCCCGCGCCCCACCTTCAAAAACTTTCTATGATTATGAAAATATAGGCCCTATTTGTGTTTCATGAAGGGCCTCTGATACTATTGTAAAATATTATTTCTTCCAATGCGGCGAGGAATTTTCGATGCAGGACAAGGAGACGGAGCGATGCGTAGCAACGCTACGCTGGATTCCGTAGCCCGATCGCCCCCGGTGGGGGCAATAGGCCGGGCGGAGGAAGCTTGCGAAACGAGACACGCGAACGGTAGTGAGCGGGGCGACGATTGAGCAAGCCGGGCAAAGGCGACACAGTCCTGCGCTAAAAGAACCGCCGCAACGATGAGATATAGTATTTGGAAATAGTATGATTAAAGATTCCCTTATGAAGTTTTTCAGGGATGGGTGCGGGAAGGGCACTTTTTTGAAAAAGTTCCCATGCCGCCCGT
>JAEWVC010000027.1 GCA_023459275.1 Bacillota bacterium
GGGTATACAGGAGCACCGCCCTCTGGACTCCCGCCAAGGGACAAAGCCCCTTTGGAATCCCCATATAGGGCATTACTGTAAAAGTTGAAGTTTCCTGGGTGGGGTATGCAGAAGCACTGCCCTCTGGACTCCCGCCAAGGGACAAAGCCCCTTTGGAATCCCCATATAGGGCATTACTGAAAAATATGAAGTTTCTTGGGTGGGGTATGCAGAAGCACCGTCCTCTGGACTCCCGCCAAGGGACAAAGCCCCTTTGGAATCCCCATATAGGGCATTACTGAATAATATGAAATTTCCTGGGTAGGGCACGGGGAGGGCCTCCTTTTCAAAGGAGGCCCTCCCCGTATGCTATGCTACCCGTTCCTCGTTCTCAGTGTTTGTTCCAGTATGCGTCATAGGCGTACTGGATGGCTTCAGCGTGCAAGGGGTCCACGCGGTTGGAGGTGTGGGTCTTGCTGTTGGTAAAGTGAACGCAGAACTGGCCCTTATAATCGTTATTGGAGATGGTATCTCCGTCCGGGTAATTATGGGGCACACCGTACATTGAGGCGCAGAAGGTGCGTGTCCCGATGGTGACCCACAAGGGTCTGCGCTGCCAGAGGTTCTTGTCCGCGATCTCCTGACTGGTGCTGACGCCGTAGATCTTGCAGATGCGGCGGGTGTCGGCTGCGGTCAGGGGTTCGGCATCCACGTGGTTGCCGCCGGCCCAGCGGTGCGCCCAGAAGGTAATGCCTGTCTTGACATCGGTAACTTTAACGTTCATACCCCTGGCCCACAGCGTGTTGATACCGCCGGTCCACCAGTCGATCTTTTCCACCGGATAAATGGTATTGGTCAACACGGGGTCGCTGGAGCCCGCAGGCACCGTGCCGTACAGCGCGTGTTGGGTATTGGAGCCGGCAACGCCGTCCACTACAAGCCCTATAGCTTCCTGGAAAGCCTTTACGGCTTCCACCGTGTCGGTGCCGTAGGTGCCGCTGATCTCGCCAGTAAAGTACCCCTTTTCCTTGAGTTTGGTCTGAAGCGCCTTCACCGCCTCGCCGGTGGAGCCTTTGCGGAGCGTTTCGTAGGTCGCCTCCTGCAGGCCATCGCCACCGCCGCCGCTGCCGCCGGAGTTGAGAGCGTCTTCGTAGGCTTTCTTCTCATCCTTGGTATAGATGCGCAGCAGGTCGCCGCGGATGAAGCCCGCAGTACCGGATGCCAGTTTAGCGCCATACCAGGTATAATCGCCTTCCTTGACCGTGGTGCCCGTCAGCGTCAAAATTGTGCCGGAGTCGTAGATCTTGGTCACCTGCTTGCCACTGGAGGAGCCTGTGGCGCGGACCAGGACATCGTCCATGTTCGTTTCAGCCATATCGCTCAGGTCCTCCGGCTTGGGGGTGGGCGTAGGCGTGGGCGTGGGCGTAGGTGTGGGCTGGGCATTCAGCCAATCGTTGTATTCGGCTGTATTCATCACCTTCACGCAGCTTCCTTGCACCCACAGCGCGCTGTCCTTGTACGTGATTTTATACCACAGGGAGCCTCCCACCGTGCTGGAACTGGTGAAGGGGAACACGGTGCCCAGATCCACATTATAAGGTGCGCTGGCGTCCTTGGAAGCGGAGGTGCGGATGTTCACCTTGTCCAGGGTGGTGACCAGATACTTGCTGGGGCCGGGGGTTGGGGATGGCGTGGGCGAAGGCGTAGGCACAGCCCCATCGCTCAAGTACGCCTGTACCTGAAAATCGGACAATTGGTAAGAAGCATCGCTGCGAAGGAACCCCTTCGTCCCGTTCACGTTCACCGGGAACCAGTAGTATGAGCCGCTTTTTACAGCCGCGGAAGCCATAGGCCAGACGGTGCCCTTGTCCAGCGTCATGATCACTGTTCCGCCAATGCTCTTGCGCAGGTTGACGGACTTTGCGTTGACCATAGCATACCCAACGATCTCACCCGGCGCGGGGGTGGGCGAGGCGGTGGGCGCAACGGTGGTGCCGTTCCGGTCGCACATGGCCGCCATATCCCCGCGGATATAGCCCTTCTGATTGTCGGCGGTCTGTACTGGGTACCAGGTGTAAGAACCGGATGTTGCGGGTTCCGCCGTCAGGGGCAGCACCACGCCCAGGGAAACGCGGCCGACATAGCTGCCGTTGGGCGTTTTGCGCAGGATCACCTTGTCCTGGAGCAGCTTGATATACCCAACGTCAGAGGTTTGACCGCCGTCCACGGTCGCCGTCGGGGTAGCGGCGGCGTCTTGGGACAAGGCACCCCCGTTTTCATTCGTGAGCGTCACCACATCGCTGCGCAGATAGCCGGTAACCCCGGTGCCGGTCTTCACGCAATACCAGGTAAACCCGCTCTTTGATTCCGGCTTCTTCAAATATGCCAGTACAGGCCTGTCCTCTACGCAGGCAAGGATGGCCCCCGCGGGGGATTTCCGCAGGTTGACGCTGTCGTAGTCCGGTTTGATGTATCCAAATATCTCGGTGGCCGCAGGTGTTGCAGTAATACCGGGGGTCGGCGTAGCGGTGGGTGCCGCCGTATTCCCGTCCTGGTCGCAGATCTCCACCACGTCGCTGCGCAGATAGCCGGCGATGCCGCCGCTTGTTTTCACATAATACCAGGTGAACCCGCTCTTTGACTCCGGCTTCTTCAAATACGCCATCACGGGCATGCCGTCGATGCGCGTAAGAATCTCGCCGCCAGGCGTCTTGCGCAAGTTGATCCCGTCGTCCTGCAGCTTGACATAGCCATATACCGTATCCGCGGCGGCGGTGGGGGCGGCTGTCGTCTGACTTGTCTTATAGGCCTCCGCCTCGTCATCGCTCAGGATGTCGATGAGCTGCGCCTGAATATAGCCCGTATCCCCGTTCTGCTTGACCTTGAACCAGTAATCCACCGTCAGGTAGGCGGGGATCTGGATCAGTTCCACCACGGTGTCCTTATCCAATTGCCGGATCACCTTGCCGTTGGGCTCCATCCGGAAATTGACGCCCTTCATGTTGATCCTGCCCAGGTCGGACGCATCGGGGATCGGCGTAGGCTTTGAGCCCGCGGGTGCCGCCGTGGCGCCTTCGGGAGAGGGCGTGGGCGTCATTCCTGAAGGGGTAGGCGTCGCTGTAGCACTTACGACGCCCACGCCAGGCTGAACGGGATTGGCAAGCCATGCCGCCTGGTCCTCCGCCGTCATAGGGGCAAAAAAATCGCCGTGGATATAACCGATATACGTATTGGTGCCCTGGGTAGGGCCATTGGTTTTCACCTTGTACCAGGTGATGCCGCCGCTGACAGTGGTTCCCATAATCTGGGAAACCCAGTCCTTGGGCAGCTTGAACCACCAATTGGCGGAGGTGGAGGCCGTTTTGCGCACCTTTACATTGTCCGCCAGCACACGGCCATAGGCATCATCCTCTGCCGAGGCAACGCGCACGGGAAGGGAAATCAGGCTTGCGGCGCAAAAAAAAGCGAGCGCAAAAGCTACCGCGCGCCTTAACAAACGGGCATTCTTCCCTGCTTGACTCATGTTTTCACTCCTCGGTTCAGGAATCTGCCCCTCCCGCTTACGGGTAAGGCCTAGGACACCCTTTATTCTGATCATCACGCTCTTATATTATTACAATTTTATTAAGCTGTCAACGTTTTCTTTCGATTTTCTGTCACAATTAACTCATGTTACAGGTTCTGCCGCAGCCGCTTCCTTGGGGATCCAGCCGAAAAATTCGGTCTCGCCGCCGCTTTTCGCCTCAATGTCCCCGCCCCGTTCCCGCAGAGTGGTGCGCACAATGAACAGACCCATGCCGTGGCCTTCGGATTTGGTGGTGATGCCCGGAAGAAAGATGCGGTCCAGGTCCTTTCGCGGGATGTCCGGCCCGTTGTTGCCCACGGCGAAACGGAAGGTTTTCAGGTCTTCCGAAAGGGTGATGGCCAGGCGCGGTTCCTTGGTGCCTTTGAGCGCATCCAGCGCGTTGTCGATGAGGTTGCCCAGCACCCGGCACATCTCCCAACCGGGAATGGAAAGGTCCTTCCATGCGCTCTCGATGTGCATATCCACCTTCACGCCCTGCTTTTCACAGGTGGCCAGCTTGACCTTCAATAAAGCGTTGACGGTGGGATTGGCGGTACGGAGCACGCGGCTGACGGCCCGGATATCGCCGTACACCCGCTCTATATAATCCCCGGCCTCTTTGTACTCCCCCATCTCCATCAGGCTGTACACCACCTGCAGATGGTTCAGAAAATCATGGCGCTGGGCGCGCAGGGTATTGTTCAATTCCTCCAGGTCAGTCACGGACCGCTCCATGGACATCATTTGTCCCAGGGTCCGGCTGGTGCCCAGCGCATCCCGGATATCCACCACCGCGCCCCAGGACACCAGCAAGGCTGCGATCAGGATGCCCACGCGGACGGTGGACTGGTGGAGCATCTGCTCCCCGCTCAAAAACAGGTACAGCGCCACGGCCATTACCGCAACGATCTGGACGCCGTTGATGGCAACGGAATAGACGGCCGTCTTCCGGATATCCACCTGTTTTTTCATGGCCGGCCTTCCTTGTCCCGCAAAAGCTTCGCTTTGCGTATCTTTTCCTCGTGCCCCTGGTCGCTGGGGTTGTAATAGACGCTTCCCCGGACCTCGGGGGGCATGTATTCCTGCCGGACGTAATGGCCCGGGTAATCATGGGGATATTTGTACCCTTCTCCGCTGCCCAGCCTGTCCGCGCCCCGGTAATGGGTGTCCCTCAAATGGACCGGCACGGGGCCGAAGCCGCCCTTTTGCGCCTCCGCCTCCGCCGCGTCGATGGCCATGACGACGCTGTTGGACTTGGGGCTTTCGCAAATAGCGATAATGGCCTGGCTGAGCGGCAGCCTGGCTTCGGGCATGCCCACCGTTTGCACCGCCTGCATGGCCGCAGCGGCCTCCAGCATGGCGATGGGGTTGGCCAGCCCCACGTCCTCGCTGGCGTGGGCGACAAGGCGCCTGGCGATGAGCCGCGGGTCCACCCCGGCATAATTGAGCCTTGCAAACCAGGCCAGCGCGGCATCACTGTCGGAGCCCCGCAGGCTTTTACAGAAGGCGCTGAGCATGTCGTAGTACAGGCTTTCATCGCAGCGGAGCACAGGCTTTTGAATGCTTTCCTCCGCCACGGCAAGGTCGATATGCTGCGACCCGCCGGCATCCGCGGGCGTGGTCAGGACCGCCAACTCCAAGGCGTTCAGCGCCGCGCGCACATCCCCGTTGGCCACCTGCGCCCAATGGGCCAGCGCCTCCCCGGACACCGTAACCGCCCGGCCGCCGTATCCGCGCTCCGTGTCCGCAAGGGCGGCCTTAAGCGCGGAGACCACCTCCTCCCCGGTGAGGGGAAGGAACTGGAACAGGCGGCAGCGGCTGACGATGGCCGGCGTCATGGCGATCATGGGGTTTTCCGTGGTGCTGCCGATAAAACGGATGACCCCCCGCTCAATGGCGGGCAGGATGCTGTCGGACTGCGCCTTGCTCCAGCGGTGGCATTCATCCAGCAAAAGATATGTGGCCTGCCCAAATCTTGCCTGCCGGTCCTGCGCGGCCTTGAGCACCTCCCGCACGTCACCCACGCCGGAGGTGACGGCGTTCATCTGCACAAATGCGGCCTTCGTTACCCCGGCCACGATGGCGGCCAAAGTGGTTTTTCCGCAGCCCGGCGGGCCGTAGAAGATGCTGGAGGTCAGGCGGTCCGCCTCAATGGCCCGGCGCAGCAGCCTTCCCGGGCCGATAAGATGGCGCTGGCCCAGAAATTCCGCAAGGGTGCGCGGCCGCATCCTGTCCGCAAGCGGCGGAAGCGATTGGGGTGCCGCCGGATCAAAGGTCTGCATGCTGCTCCTTTTCCGGCTGTGCGCCGTCCGCCCCGGTAAACATGGCCCTGGCGGCGGGAAGCTTTCCCCCCGCATCCAGCACCCAGTACCGGTCCCTATCCACAAGGGCCGCTTCCATATGCAGTAAGGCGATCCCCGTATCCAGACTGTTGGGTGCGCCTATGAACGATAGGGACTGGCTGGAAAGGCGCAGCTTCCAGGGCTGCCGGTTGACGGCCGACGGGGCCTCCCGCACGGCGCGGGCCGCCGCCAGGGCAAACTCCGGCCAATCCGTGCCTCCGTCTTCCAGGAACCATTTCAGCGGCTTGCGGTTCCTTTGCACCTGCTCCTGCTTAGGTTCCGCCGCGACACCCAGGGGGATCACCGCCGCAAGCACTTCCCCGGGATACAGGTGCACGGGGCTTTCCTTCTTTTTATAGGTACCGGTCACCCAGCAGGTGGCCACGCCGCAGGAGGCCGCCTCCAGCACAAAAGCCTCGCCGCTCAGGCCCGCATGGGTCAGGTGCCTGGGCACGGCGGTATCGGCCACCACAGCCGCAAAGCGCACCGCACCCTTGATGCGCCCGTACCCAAAGAGCACCGGCGTAAAGAATGATTCGTCGCAGGCCGCCAGCAGGATTCGCACCCCCGGCAGGCAAAGCCTTGCCGCCGCGTAGGAAAGCGTTGTCCATTGCGCCACGCCGGGCGCCGCGGAAAAATTCCGGCACGAGGTCCGCAAAGGGATCTGCTCCTGCCAGCGCTTGAGCTGAGTTTTGGTAAAGAACCCGTTCAGCCGCCATTTTTCCGCCATGGTCTTCCCTCCCACCTTAGGCTGTACAGGATATAGTGTACATCCTCACGCGTGTTTCCGCAAGAGAAACGCCTGATTCCTCCGGTGTTTGCGCACATCCCGCCCGCCTTGACGGGAGCGGGGCCCGGGGCTATAATCTGCTTGAGGCAAGGAGGGTTTCCCATGCAGAAAATCGCAAGCTTTACCATCAATCACGATGTCCTTGTGCCCGGCGTGTACGTGTCCCGGGTGGACGGGGATGTAGTTACCTACGACCTGCGCATGCGCGCGCCCAACAAGGGCAGCTATCTATCCACCGCTTCGGCCCATACCCTGGAGCATTTGTTCGCTACCTATGTCCGCAGTTCCAAATGGTCCGGCCAGATCGTATACGCAGGGCCCATGGGCTGCCGCACAGGCTTTTATTTTCTCGTAAGGGACGGCATAGGCAAGGGAGAGGTCATCTCGCTTTTGCGGGAGACCTTCGCCTTCATCAAGGCGTTTGAGGGCGAAATCCCCGGCGCCCGGCGGATAGAATGCGGCAATTATCTGGACCATGATCTTAACGAGGCCAAAAAGGATGCCGCCGCGTTTGAAGAAGTGCTTTCCCAATGGACCGCGGAAAAGATGGCTTATCCTGTATAAAAGGGGGAAGGCGTTGTGGCCGGAACGGTGAAAACAAACGCCCTGCGGCTTTTGGACGCCGCGAAGCTCCCCTACCACACCCTTTCCTATGAATGGACGGAGGGGCTGTTTGACGGGGAACTGGTGGCGAAGAAGGTCGGCATGGACCCGGCGGCGGTGTTCAAAACGCTGGTGGCCCGGGGAGAGCGCAAGGGTTTTGCGGTTTTCCTGGTGCCCGTTTGCCGGGAGCTTGACCTGAAGGCCGCCGCCGCGCTCCTTGGCGACAAGAAGGTGGATCTGATCCCCGTAAATGATTTGACGCCCCTGACCGGCTACCTGCGGGGGGGCTGCTCGCCTGTGGGCATGAAAAAGCAGTTTCCAACCTTCATCGATGAATCGGCCCTCGCCTTCCCGGAGATCGCCGTCAGCGCCGGCGTCCGCGGCCTTCAAATGGTAGTCGCTCCCGGGGCGCTTGTTGCCTATCTTCACGCCGGGGCGGGGAAACTGGCCAAGGCTGCGGAAGACGCTTGAGGGGGAGTGGAGTCATGGCCCAGCAGTTCACGCGGAAGGCGATCCGGGACACGTTTGTCAAAATGCTCAACGAACGCCCCTTTGACAAAATCACCGTCAAAAACCTGGTGGACGAATGCGGGGTCAACAGGAACACCTTCTATTATTACTACAGCGATATCTATGATGTGCTGTCCGAGGTGTTTCAAAGCGAGCTGGAGGAAGCGCTCGGGGAGCATGGCGGAGCCGTTTCCTGGGAGGAGGGGCTGCTGAATGTATTCCGGTTCGCGCTGAACAACAAAAAGGCCATTTATCACGTCTATCATTCCGTGCAGCAGCGGGCCCTGGAAAAATACCTTTTTGAAATGGCGGGCAAGGCGGTACGGCAGTATATGGATGACGCCTGCGGGCAAATCAGCGTTTCCCCGGAGGACCGGGAGATCCTCACCCTGTTCCACCAAAGCGCGCTGACAGGGATCGTGCTCAAATGGGTCTCCGGCGGCATGCAGGAGGACCCCGAAAAACACATCCGCCGGGTGGGCCGGCTGATGGAAGGAAGCTTTTGCATGATGCTGGAAAAATGCGCACAGCCGCATAAATAGCGGGCCGTGTCCCAAAATCAGACAAATCCCGCGCGGTGTACGAAATTCGTGCACCGCTTCCTTTTTGCCCATATTTATCCGCTGCACAGGCTCCTACAATAGAGATGCTCCGGGAAAGGAATAAAAAGCAACCTTGCCTTCCCGGGCATGGTCCCATGAACGGAGGAGGATTTATGGATGTGCTGAAAACGGCCAGGTGGGGGACTATCCTCTTGTCCGCCCTGGCCATTGCGCTGGGGCTGACACTCCTGATGAACCCTGCCGTCTCCGTGGCGGCGGCATGCTATCTGGCGGGTGCGCTGCTGATGGCCGGAGGGGTTGTAAGGCTTCTGGGCTTTTTTTCAGGGGACGTATACCGGCTCGCCTTCCAGTTCGACCTGGCTCTGGGCCTTACCTCCCTGCTGCTGGGGCTCATTGTACTGCTTCATCCCCTGGCGACGGCAACCATTCTGCTGCTGGTGATGGGCGTCCTGGATTTGGCCGAGGGCCTGCTGCGGGTGCAGACAGCCATGGATGCAAAGCGCTTCGGCCTGCGGTACTGGTGGATGATGATGGCTGCGGCGGCGCTTTCCAGCCTGCTGGGAGCGATGATGGTTTTCAACCCGCTTCAGACCTCGGCCGCCATGATGGCCGTCTTCGGCGCGGCCCTGCTGGCCGAAGGCGTGCAGGGGCTTTGCTTCATCCTGTGTGCCATGCGCCGGCAGGGAAAAAAACGGCCGGCGTAAACGAGAAAAAAACGAAAAAAGAGGGGTGCGCTATGAAGGTTCCCGAGGGGCTTACGGCATTTGGCATCAAAGAGGCGGTGGAGTACATCACCAAGGATCCGCAGAAGAATCTGCCCAAGCTGATGAACTGGGTGGACCGGTTTTCCGGGGGTAAGTTTGCGGAGCAGCGCAGGCAGGTCCGCCAGGCGCTGGAGGATCCTGAAAACGTGTACCACGGCTACATCCTGCATATTGTGAAGGATATTGACAAGGGAGCGCTGAAAGCGCTGTTTGTCAACTATATCCTCAATGAGAACCTCATCGGTTGGGATAGGGAGGAGGAATACCGCAAAAAGTACCATTGCAATGTGCCCTGGGCCATCCTGATGGACCCCACCTCCGCCTGCAACCTCCACTGCACCGGCTGCTGGGCGGCGGAGTACGGGAACAAACTGAACCTTTCCTTGGAGGAGCTGGACAGCATCATCACCCAGGGGAAGGAGATGGGGGTCTATTTTTACATCTATACGGGCGGCGAGCCCCTGGTGCGCAAGGCGGACTTGATAACCCTATGCGAAAAGCACGCGGACTGCGAATTTCTGTGCTTTACCAACGGCACGCTGATTGACGAAGCTTTTGCGCAGGAAATGCTGCGCGTTAGGAATTTTATTCCGGCCATCTCCATTGAGGGCTTTGAGGAGGCCACCGACAGCCGCCGGGGCAAGGGCACCTATCAAAAGGTGATTGCGGCCATGGAGCTGCTCAAGAAAAACAGGCTCCCCTTCGGCCTTTCCTGCTGCTATACCCGGGCCAATTTTGAATCCATCACCTCGGAAGCCTTCTATGATGAGATGATCGCCATAGGGGCGCTGTTCGTATGGTACTTCCACTATATGCCCGTGGGCAACGGCGCTTCGGTGGACCTGCTTCCCACCGCGGCGCAGCGCAGGGAAATGATCCGCCGCCTGCGGGATTACCGCGGCCGCAAGCCCATCTTCGCCATTGACTTTCAAAACGACGCGGAGTTTGTGGAGGGCTGCATCGCCGGCGGGCGCCGCTATTTCCATATTAACGCCAACGGGGACATGGACCCCTGCGTGTTCATCCATTACAGCGATTCCAACATCCGGGAAAAAACGCTGCTGGAAGGGCTCACCTCGCCGCTGTTCATGGCCTACCATGACGGCCAGCCCTTCAACGAAAACATGCTTAGGCCCTGCCCCATGCTGGAAAACCCTCAAAAGCTGCGGGACATTGTGGCAAGGACGGGTGCCGCCTCCACAGACCTTCAGTCCCCGGAGCAGGCCGAGCACCTGTGCGCCAAGTGTGATCAGTATGCCGCCTGCTGGGCTCCGGCCGCAGAAGACCTATGGGAGGGAAGCCCCGGTCAGGCACATTGCCGGGAAAAACTGCGCCGCCAGGCGGGATGACGGGAAACCGCCGGTTCCCCCGGGCGCACGGACTGCCGCTGAATGATTGCAGAATGCAACCATTCGGCGGCGGTACGTCCTGCCCGGCAACCGTCATTCTGTCCGGAAACGCGCTGTATCGGCGTGGCCGCCAGCCCCGTGCAAAGCAAAACAACAACATTCGCCACAAAAATGGTATAGAAAATACTGCGAGCGGGATTCTGGCACGCATGCTGCTGAACCGCTCTTTGCTTTTTCAAACACAAAAAGCCCCCTGCCTGTATAGTCCGGCAGGTTTTTTTATCCTGTCATCTGATAGGCAATATCCATCCCACACACATAGTTCCTGCCGCACAGCATAGCTTGAGCATAACAGCAATGAAACACCCTTTTGGGAAAAACCCCCGATTTTTGCGGAATCATCAATTCCGCCGGAAGAATCTGAGAAGGATTCCATCAAATTTTCAGCATGCTATTGACAGATAGTGTGCCGTCCAGTATAATCCACTTAATTCATACATATATGCTATGAATTAAATCTGAAGCCGGTTTGCGAAAGGAGGGCCCAGGATGAAACGTATGATGCCTGATCCGCGGTTAAATGGTATCGGTGTCATGGACGCATCCTGCCGAATGCGCAACGCCCGGTAACGGAGCGCCCGCGGTTTGCCGGTTCCCCGCTTTTCGCCGGGAACGCCGGAAAGCAGGAACAAAGCGGCTGAAAGGAAGTATCCTCAGTGATCGAGCTTGCGCACATTATGAAAACCTTTGCCGGCAAAGAGGCCGATGTGGAAGCCCTGAAGGACGTATCGCTAAGCGTCCGCAAGGGCGAGATCTTCGGCATCATCGGGTATTCCGGGGCCGGCAAATCCACCCTGGTGCGCATCATCAATCTTCTGGAAAGGCCCACCGCCGGCACGGTCACCGTGGACGGCCAGGTGCTGACGGCGCTGAACGAAAGTCAGCTCCGCAGGGTGCGCCGGAACATTGGCATGATCTTTCAGCACTTTTCGCTGCTGCCCTCCCGCAATGTGTTTGACAACATCGCGTTTCCGCTCCGCCACACGGGAAAAAGCAAGGATGAAATTTCCGAAAAAGTCAATACCCTGCTGAAACTGGTGGAACTGACGGATAAGGTTTCGGCCTATCCCTCCCAGCTTTCCGGCGGGCAAAAGCAGCGGGTGGCCATCGCCAGGGCGCTGGCTGCGGACCCCAAGGTACTGCTTTGCGACGAGGCCACCAGCGCTTTGGACCCGCAAACCACCCTTTCCATCCTCAAGCTGCTCAAGCGTGTCAACCGGGAACTTGATATCACGGTGGTGATCATCACCCACGAGATGGCCGTCATCAAGGAGATTTGCGACCGCGTGGCGGTGATGGAAAACGGCCGGATCGTGGAGATGGGCGACGTGTTTGAGGTGTTTTCCCAGCCCGGGCAGGCCATCACCCAAAAATTCATCGATACCACCACCACGCTGCACCGCATCCACGAACTGCTGGACGAGGATTCCCCGGTCACCGCACTCAAGGAGGGGGAATTGCTGCTTAGGCTCAAGTATGTGCAGCGCAGCGCCTCCACACCGCTGGTTTCCTACGTTTCCAGGACCTATGGCATCGATCTGAACATCCTCTTTGGCAACATCGAAATGATCAACGGGTCGCCTCTGGGCGGGCTGATCGTCATCGCGGGGGGCGACCGGAAGAAGATCGGCGAGGCCATTGCGTATCTTCAATCAATCCATATTGGGGTGGAGGTGCTCAAAGGTGCTTGAATGGTTTTCGGAGATAGCCCCCAATGTGGTAAAAAAATTCCCTGAAATGGTCAAATGCACCTGGCAGACGCTGTATATGCTGGGGCTGTCCGGCGTCATCGCTTTTTCCATCGGCCTCACGCTGGGCGTGGTGCTGACGGTCACGCGCAAGGACGGTATTCTTAAAAACACCGTGGTCTTTACGGTGCTGGACAAGATCATCAACCTATTCAGGTCCATCCCCTTCATTATCCTGCTGGCGGCGCTGATCCCCCTTACGCGCCTGGTGGTAGGTACGGCCATCGGCACTGCCGGCGCCATCCTGCCCTTGGTCTTCGGCACGGTCCCCTTCTTCTCCCGGCAGGTGGAGGGGGCGCTGCTGCAGCTGGACAGCGGGCTCATTGAGGCCGCCAAGTCCATGGGCATCAGCCCCCTGGGGATCATCTTCCGGGTGTATCTCAAGGAAGGCATCCCCGGCATCGTCCGGGTCACTACCATCACCATGGTCAGCCTGGTAGGGCTGACCGCCATGGCCGGGGCCGTGGGCGGCGGCGGGCTGGGCGATTTTGCCATCCGCTACGGCCATCAGCGCAACCAGGTGGACATCACCTATGCCACTGTGGTGATCCTGCTGGTCCTTGTATCCATCCTGCAGGGTCTGGGGACCTTGATCATCAAAAAAACAACACATTAAAAAGGAGTGTGCCCTTCATGAAGTCCATTTCGAAGATTCTGGCGCTGGTGCTTACCCTTTCCCTCCTCCTTCCCGCGGCGGCTTTTGCGGATACCACCATTGTAAAGATCGGCGTTGTCGGCGAATACACCGAGCAGTGGGACGTGGTCAACAAGATTCTGGAGCCCGAAGGCATCCAGGTGGAGCTGGTACCCTTCACTGATTACTCCCTGCCCAACCAGGCGCTGGCCGACGGGGAAATCGATCTGAATGCCTTCCAGCACTATGCTTTCCTGGAAAATCAGAAAAAGGCCCTGAACCTTGATCTGACGGCCATCGGCGAAACGCTTATCGCTCCCTTGGGCCTGTATTCCAAAAAGATCAAGAGCATTGACGAGCTTCAGGATGGCGACAAGATCGCTCTTCCCAACGATGCCACCAACGAAGGGCGCGCGCTGAAGATCCTGGAATCCGCCGGACTCATCGTGGTGGATCCCGCCGCCGGCTACCTGCCGGAGCTTTCCGACGTCACCGAAAACAAGCTGAACCTGGAATTTGTGGAAGTGGAAGCCGCCCAGACCCCCGGCCTCCTGCCCGATGTGGCGGCGGCATTCATCAACGGCGGCCACGCGGTGGATAACGGCTACTATCCGGCCACCGACGCCATCCTGCTGGAAACCGTCCAGGAAGGCAGCGATAACCCCTACATCAACATCATCGCCGCCCGTACCGCCGACAAGGACAACGAAGTATACAAGAAGATCGTGGAAGCCTATCACAGCGACGAGGTGGCCGAAGTGTTCGCCGTTACCTACAAGGGCGCCTTCCTGCCCGCTTGGAAGTAAGGAGCCTGCCTGCCATGATGCCATCGCTCGTTGATCTAAGGCGCGCCTTTCATAGGATCCCCGAGGTCGGGCTTTCCACATACAAAACCGCGGAACAGATCGAACGTACGCTGGACGCCCTCTCCATCTCCCACCTTCGGGTGGGAGATGCGGGCGTTTTGGGGATCCTTCGGGGGGCAGAGGGCGGCCGCGTCATCGCGCTGCGGGCCGATACCGATGCGCTGCCCATTCAGGAGGCCACCGGGGCCGGTTACGCCTCCCAGCATCCGGGGGCCATGCACGCCTGCGGGCACGACGCCCACACGGCGGCGCTGCTTTATGCGGCGGCGGAGCTTGCGGGCATGCGGGACGCGTGGCGGGGCGAGATCCGCCTTCTGTTCCAGCCTGCCGAGGAGATCGGCCAGGGCGCCCGGGTCTTTATTCGAGAAGGGCATTTGAAGGGGGTGGACCGGGTGTTCGGCCTGCATGTGACACCGCTTCTGCCCACGGGCAAAATCGCGCTGCGCTCCGGCCCCACCAACGCCTCCTGCGATTACTTCAGGACCGTGGTCCAGGGCAGGGGCGCGCATGTTTCCATGCCCCAGGCCGGCGTGGACGCGCTGTACGCCGCCAGCCAGATCGTGGTGGCTTTGCAGGCCATCGCCGCGCGGCAAACCTCGCCCCTAAACTCCATCATCGTGGGCGTGGGCACCCTCCGCGCGGGCACCGTATACAACGCCATCGCCGAAGAAGCCGTACTGGAGGGCACTACCCGCAGCTTTGACCCCGTTACCCGGGAACGTGTCAACAGCGCCGTGGTGCGCATCGCCAGGCAGACGGCTGAGGTGTCCGGCGCCACGGCCGAAACCGAATTCCGGGACTACGCCGCGCCGCTGGTAAACGACGCCGCGGCGTTTCAGGAGCTGTATCCTGCCGCCGCCCAAAGGTTCGGCGCGGAGAACTTGGTCACCGATATGGAAAAATCTCTTGGCGCGGACGATTTTGCGGATTATCTCGCTGTGGCCCGTGGCCTGTATGCTTTTGTGGGCACGGCGGGCCCCAAGGATCCCGCAACCTGCCTGCCGCCCCACAACGCCGCGTTCAATATTGACGAAAACGCTCTGCCGCTGATGCAGGCCATGCACGTCACCGCGGCCCTTGCCTGGCTTGGGAAAGCGAAGCCGTGATCCGCGGCAAGCCAAAGTTTTTGTAACTGCACCACAGCTTTTCGCAATACATTTGGATGCCACCTCCTAGCCTTCCTGGAAGGCGCCGAGGCCCCCTTCACCGGGGGCTTTTCTTTGCCTCCCCCGGAAGGGAGGTGCCGCCCGCGGGCGGCGGAAGGAGGCCGTTCCTCCAGCGTTTTTCAGCGGCACCTTTTTATACTATTTCCAAACATTATTTCGCCGTCGCTGCGGTCCAAATGCCGCCCCGTTCGTTTCTAAAGCCCTTCGCGGCCCGGGCGCAGTGTTATGGCGCCGTTCGCGGTATGCCGTTGGAGGCCATGCACATAGCAATGAAATCCCGGGCCGCACCCGTCAAATACTTATCCTGGTGCCAAACAAGCTGATCCGGCTGATAAAATGCGGCGTCACCGATGGAGCATGTCGCCACATATCCTTCCCGAAGTTCATTTTCCACCAGCTGCTCCGGCAGGATTGAAATGCCGATGCCGGCATGCACCGCCTTGACAATGGCCTGCGTGCTGGCGCATTCCCAAAGCGGGCGCAGCGGAATTCCATGAAGCGCAAAAACATGGTTCAGAAGCTCCCGGCCTACGCTTCCCTCCTCCCGCAGCAGGACCGCGTTTTCAGCCAGTTCCTTCAGCAGGACGTTCTCCTTTCCCGCCAGCGGGTGCCCAAGCGGCAGGATCGGCAGGAAACGGCTTTTTGAAAATACCTGCACATGTAATTCCGGCTCGCTGACCTCGCCTTCCAGCAGCGCAAGATCCAATTTGTTGTTCATCAGCGCTTCCTGCAGCACGGAACCGTTGGCGATCATGCTTCTCAGTTCGATCCCCGGATGGGACGCGCGAAATTGACGGACAAGCCATGGCAGCAGCGCATTGCCCAAGGTAATGCTGGCTCCAACGCGCAGAATGCCAAAGGTATCCCAGTCCCGCAGACTTTTTTCCATTCGGTCAAACGCATCCACAATATGCAGCGCCTGGGAATAAAGCCGCTTCCCCGCCTCCGTTACAGACAGGCGCCGGCTGATACGCTCAAAAAGGCATACGCCATAGTAATTTTCCAGCTCCTGTATGGCCCGGGTCACGGCGGGCTGTGTCATATGCAGGCTTTGCGCAGCTTTGGTAATATTCTGCACCTGATACACCTGGATATAAATCCGCATGTGCCGTATCGTCATGTCATCCTCCGAATTCATATCAATATAGGCATTATATCAATAATATAATAGCATTTTACACATCTCCCTTCAAGAGGTATCATACATGTGCAAAGGAGGAAGGAACAAGGATGGAAGCAGCCCAGCGCATGCCCAAAAGGCGCATATTGACCCACCTGTTTTTTACGATGCTCTATATCAGCACCTTCACGTTTGGCGGAGGCTTCGTGATCATCACGTTTATGAAGCGCAAGTTCGTGGACGATCTGCATTGGATCGACGAAGCGGAGATGCTGGACCTGGCGGCACTGGCCCAGTCTTCCCCGGGCGCCATTGCGGTGAATGTTTCGATTCTGGTAGGATGGCGCGTCGGCGGCCTTTGGGGGATGATTGTTTCCGTCCTTGGCACCATATTGCCTCCTCTTTTGATCCTGTCCGTTGTCTCGCTTTTCTACGCGGCCTTTGCCACGAACCCTTATGTGGCCGTGCTGCTCAAGGGCATGCAGGCCGGCGTCGCGGCCATCATTCTGGACGTGGCCTTTTCCCTGGGCACAGCAGTGCTCAAGGAACGGTCGCTCTTCCATAACGGAATCATGCTGGCGGCGTTTCTTGCAACGTTTTTCTTCGGTGTCAACGTCATGTTCATCATTCTTGCGGCGGCACTGCTTGGCGTGGCGGCGGCCATGCGGCACCGGCACCGGGAGGCGCGCACATGATTTATTTGAAACTGCTGTTTAGCTTCATGCAGATCGGCCTGTTCAGCATCGGTGGCGGGTATGCGGCCATTCCTCTGATCCAGCACCAGGCCGTCGCGGTCCATCATTGGCTGTCCATGGGGGAATTTACCGACTTGATCACCATTGCCGAAATGACCCCCGGACCCATCGCGGTGAATTCCGCCACCTTTGTGGGTACGCGCATTGCCGGCCCGGGAGGCGCGCTGGCGGCAACGCTGGGGTGCATTCTGCCCTCCTGCCTGATCGTTTCCCTGCTTGCGTATCTGTACTTCAAGTATCAAAAACTCTCCCTGCTGCAGCACGTCCTGGCCAGCCTTCGCCCCGCCGTAGTCGCGCTCATCGCTTCCGCCGGCCTGTCCATCCTGCAGTTGGTATTGTTTCAAGGCGCCGTCATGGGGCTCAATACCATCCACTGGCTGGGCGCAGGGCTGTTTGTTCTTTCGCTGGTCCTTCTTCGCAAATGGAAGCTGAGCCCCATTCTCACCATGGGCATATGCGGCCTCATCAGCCTTGGCGCAAATTTTTTGTTTGGAGTGGGTTGAATATGGAATGGATCGCAAAACAAAAAAGGCTTCACCGGATCATTCTTGACCCTTCCGGGAGGACCGTCGCACAAGTACGGTACGGAGGCCATGGATACCGGCTATGTTCACAGGACGGAAAGCCCTTTACAAACGTGTCGGAGGATCAATCCCTGCATTTTACGATTACCGGAAAAGCCGCCGCAGGCTCCGCCCGGATAAAACTGTCCGACAATAGCCCTGCTCTATTCCCGCCCCGTGCGGAATCCCTTTCCCTGGATTGGGGAAAGGAGTCGCTGCTGCTGCGGCAGTCCCCCGGCAGGGAAATCTCCGTCTGGCGCGGCAACAGGCTGATCGGAAGCGTAAAGGGATTGCTCCACCATGACACGCACCTGACGCTTCCCAAAACAGCCACCCGGGAGATGGCCGCCCTGGTGTATGCGCTGGCAGACCGCATGGCACGCGAGGACGACATCGACATTGTGTAACAATGGCCCCCGGACATTGAGATTCCGGCGTAACTGTGTTATCATAACATTCCTGCGGCACCGCCGCAAATACGGCAAGGGAGAACGAGCATGGCAGATCTTACGCAAGCGGAAAAGGCCATGGAAAAGGCACTGGACCCCGAAGGAGCAAAGCGCAGGAGTTGGTCCGGCTTTGTGGAGGGGGATGTGGTCGCCTTCTTTGACGCCAACGAACTGGAAAAGCTCACCCTGGAGGATGGCAAGGGCAACAAGGCCAAGCTTACGCGCATCAAGGACAACGGCATCAAGATTGAATATACCTCCTCCATTGTGCTGTAAGAAAGCGCAGCCGCTTCACTCCAAAAGCAAAAACCGCCTTTTTCGGCGGCTTTTGCTTTATTTTGCTTCCAGAACCCGTCTTCGTGTCACATACTTTTCAAGGATGGTCACGCCGTAATACATGACGCCCGCCAGCGTGCACAAGATGACCACGCTGCTCATGACGATGTCCAGCTTGAACACCTGCCCGCCGTACACGATCAGATAGCCCAGGCCCGCCCTGGAGATCAGGAACTCACCGACGATTACGCCTACCCAGCTCATCCCCACGGAGAGCTTCAGCGCGGATACCATGGTGGGTATATTGGCCGGCAGCACCACCATATAAAGAATCTGCAGCTTGGAGGCGCCAAAGGCGCGCATCAGCATGATCTTTTCTTGAGACACGCTTGAAAAACCGGTGGAAACGCTGGTGATGGCCACAACAACGCTCACCAGCACGGCAATGGTGACAATGGCCGGGATGCCCGTACCCATCCACACGATCAGTACGGGGCCCAAGGCGATCTTCGGCAGGGAATTGAGGATCACAAGATAGGGGTCCAGCACTCTGGCAAGGCGCGGGAACCACCATAGCAAAATGGCGGTCACCACACCCAAACCGGTGCCCAGCACAAACCCCAGGAAGGTTTCCCACAGGGTATACAGGATGTGCTTGAGCAGATGGCCCGTGGCAAACAGGGAAACAATTGTCGTTGCGATTCGGCTGGGGGAACTAAAGATAAAGGGGTCCATCAGGTCAAGGCGCGTGCTTATTTCCCAAAGCGCCAGCGCCGCGGCCAGCAGCAGGATTCTGAAAAATTGGACCAGCAGCTTATCCCGCCTGATTCCCCGCAAATAATATTCCCGTGCTTGGGAAAGGCCTGCCGTCCTACGCATGCGCATCCATCTCCTTCCAAATACAATTGAAATACGTTTGAAAGGAGGGAAGATTGCGCCGCATAAGGGGAGGGACGCCGGGCATATCGATTTCCAGGCTGCGCTTTACCGTGGCGGGCCGCCCTGTCAGCACGATGATTCTGTCCGCAACGCTGATAGCCTCCGCGATATCGTGGGTCACAAATAGCGCCGTTTTGTGCTCGGAGCGGATGATGGCACTGATTTCATCTCCCAGTGTCAGCCGGGTTTGATAATCCAGCGCCGAAAAGGGTTCATCCAGCAGTAGCACCTTGGGATCCACCGCCAGCGTCCGTATCAGCGCCGCACGCTGGCGCATGCCGCCGGAAAGCTCCGAAGGATATTGGTTGGCGAAGTCATACAGCCCGTACTTTTTCAGCAAATCAAGCGCCCGGCCCCTTCCATTTTTCACTGTGCCCCGCACCTGAAGCCCCAGCAGCACATTTTGCCACACCGTTCTCCATTCAAACAGATGATCCCTCTGAAACATGTATCCGATGCTGGCACCCGGCCCCTCCACCTCCCTGCCCATCAGGGATATGCTGCCGGCGCTTAATCGTATCAGCCCTGCGATCAAGGACAGCAGGGAGGTCTTTCCGCAGCCGGAGGGCCCCACGATGGCCAGGAACTCCCCTTCCTTCACCTCCAGACAAAAATCCCTGATGGCGTTGGTCTCCATGTTCAGACTGTTATAATCCAGGGAGACATGCTTCAGGCTGAGTATCGGTTCCATGGGCATCGTCCATTCCTTTCATTTGACTTAGGCACAAAATGTAATGCTCCACCGCCATCTTCCTATAAAATGAAGTTTTTGAGGGTGGGGCACGGGAGGGAACTTTTTTCAAAAAGTTACCTCCCGCCCTGCACCTCCGCTACTGAGCCGCCGCCATCTGGGCGAGGGTATTGTCCACGAGCGCCTCAAAAGGTACCCTGGCCGACAGTTCCCCGGCCTCCTCAATGATATCCTGCATCCTTGCAAACGCGTCTTCCTGCATCACGGGAGTCTTGCACCAGGCGCCGATCCGCTGGTAGTTCTCCGCCACGGCGGTAAGCAGCGTCACGTCCGAATCCGGGAATTGCGGCATGATCACCTGGGCAACCTCCTGCGGGGTATGCGCTGCCACCCATTCCTGTCCTTTTGCAATGGCGCTGATGAACCGCCGGTACAGATCAAAATCCTCCTTGAGCATGCTCTTTTTCACCATATAGGCGGTATACGGCGCTTCTCCGCTCTCCGCGCCCACGGAAGCCACGATGTATCCCTTGCCCGCCTGCTGGCATAGGCTGGCCGTAGGCTCAAACAGAGTAACATACTCGGCATCGCTGCCTTCAAAGGCCCCTGCCATCAGATTGAACTGGATATCTGTCCGTACATTCACATCCACGCCCGGGATCAATCCCTTTTGCTTGAGCACATATTCCAACGTCATCAGCGGCATGCCGCCGGGGCGGCCACCAATGATGGTGCTCCCCTCAAGCTTCGCCCAGTCAAACGCATCATCCATCTGGCGGCCCACCAGAAAGGAACCATCGCAATTGGTTAATTGCCCTATGATCAGAGCATGGTCCTCCTTGCCCTGATTGTATACGTATACCGCCGTTTCCGGCCCCATCAGCCCTATGTCCGCTTCCCCCGCCAACACGGCGGTCATGCTTCTGTCCGATCCCCCGCCGTTGACCAGATCAATTTCAATGCCTTCCTCCCTGAAAAAGCCCAATTCCATGGCGGCGTATTGTGGTGCGTAGAATACGGAATGCGTTACCTCGTTGAGCGTTACCTTTTGGAGTGTTTCCTGTGCGGCCCCGCCAACGGCAAACAGAACCACTGCAGCCACCATCAATACGAGAGCTCTTTTCATAAAACCCCCTCCTTTGTGATGCATCCTATGTTGGAGCGCCGGTTCTGTGCGCATCTGCAGGCACTTCCACCCATAAAATCCCGATGCCCGGTGTGCTGTGCGCATTCTTTTTGAAAGTATGGCTCCTTTGATACTGGGATATTTTACATTCTGATTTGTTGACTTCTTTCGCCAAATAATGGTATACTGCATACGTTTGTAGCCGTGATAGTATGCTTATTCTCCGGCGTTTTCCGTGTTTGGGATGTCCCTGGCGAATACGTAAATATTTTTCAAGGAGGATTTTTCATGAAAAAGTTCCTTTGTGTATTTTTGGCATTCCTGTGTATCGCTGTATCGGTGCCAAGAACACAGGCGGACACCGTAAGAACCATCATCCAGGACGAGGAAAACAGGGGAATTCAGGTCAAGGGGCTAGGCAGTAACGGGAATTTCTCTACAAATCCGGAAATCGCCGGCCAGAGCCCTACCACAGGGCTTCCCTGGGACGGAACTTATTATATGCCGATGCTGGTGCAGATCGACAACGCGGCCGGCGGGCTTGGCTACCGCGCGCCGTGGGGTGCCTCTTATGCGGATATCATGTATGAAACGCCGCTGCACAGGACAGGTGAAACGCGCCTCTCCTTTCTGTTCAGCGATTATGTCCCCGACAGCGTAGGGCCTGTCCGCTCCGCCCGCGTCACCCACGTGGAGTTGCGGGAGGAATGGGATTGCGGCTTCGTCTTCTACGGGGGACAGCCGTATGAAGGCACAAGCATCGACGATGCCTTCCGTGCCACGGGCGCCACTAAAAAGGGTGTGCTGTTCAGCGGCATCGTTTCCTCCACCAAGCCTTGGAAGAAATATTATACCAAGGTAAAAGGCCTCGCCAGCCCTCATGATATGGATGCCAATGTCATGGCGATGCGGGATTTGATCCCTGCCGATTTTAAAGCGCCTTCCCGTCCGTATCTGTTTACGGACGCCTTGCCGGAACTGGGCGACTTCGCCGGGAATATTTCCATCACTATGCCCAAGAAGGATTATTCCTCCAGCTTTACGTATGAACCGACCAGCAACGTCTATCTACGGTATGTGAACGGAGAGCAATACATTGACAAGACCACCCAGGAGCAGCTTTCCTTCTCCAACGTAATCATTCAGCGCACCGAGGTATCCTATTATAAAAACGCTGCTGACCGTCCCGTGACGGTAAATATCGGTTCCGGCAATGCGGATATATTCATTGGCGGACGGTACATCCCCGGCTATTGGATGCGTACAGGCATGAACCAGCGGACAGTATTCTTCGATCAGGAAGGCAAAGAGCTGCAGCTGCAAAGAGGAAAAACTTTTATCTGCATCACGGATTATAGCACGCCTGTTTCTTATACGGCTGATTGACAGATTCCAAAAAGAGCCGCCCGCAATGCTTGCGGACGGCTCTTTTTACATGCTCCCACGGACAGAACGCCAGCCTGCGCGGTTTATGTTTCACCCATCCCGAAACCGCTCATAAGCGTTACCAAAATGTTGTTTTCCTCCATCCATTCCACCACGCCGTTAAGAAAGCCCGGCGGCAGCTCCAGCAAAAAGGGAATCGCCGTGCGGATGATGGGCCACTTGGCGTTGGCATAGAATGTTATAATCGTCGTATCGTTCATACAAAAAAGGTCGATCCCCTGAATTTCATCTGCGGTTAATGGCTGAAAGGATTCCTGCGTTTCCATCCAGGAGATCTGACCGTCCACCGTAATAATAGGCACCAGCGTCTCGGGATGAAGCACGCTCACCCGGCCATCCAGCGTATCCTTTCCGTCTTCCCGGCGAAGGTTCCATGTGAGATCCGCCATGATCGTCCGGTCTTGCCCCATTGCCTCGCCCCCAAAAGCAAGGGATATCCTCCCGTTTCCCTGCGCATGGATGCCGTCAGGCAGGTCTGCTCCCGTCAAGGAAAAATAGGCATACAGCGCATCTTCCTCCATAAGTTTCCAATCCATTTGCAGTTGGCGGCCGCTTTCCGTTGTTTGATAGATGCCTTGCCCTTCCAGCCGGTAGCCCTCCCAGCCGGGTAAACGCAGTGACCATGTAGTCTCTTCTGTTCCATATTGCACGTCATAAACGGTCTGCCCACCCAGGGTCCATTGTTCGCCCTGATCCAAAACCTGAATGTCCAGCCCAAGATTCCCCGCAGCATCCGCCGTCCATTCAGGCAGCGCATAGATGAAATCATCCGCCAGGCTATCCAAGCCTATATGCTGCAAAAGCCCCAGACGCCAGGAATAAAAAGCAGTGTTGCTGTGCAGGCTTTCCATCAGCGATGTTGCCTTTGTCACACACTCCTCCGGGCTTATGGAGCGGCTTCCATTTCCGCCTGTCAGCTCCAGCCATTGATCCAGTACGGGCTTGATCCCATGCATATAGGAGTAAGGGTCGGTAAAAACGCCGATATATTGCAGCGGTATATCGAAATAGTAATACAGCTTCAGCAGAAACGGTATATAATTGGCCGGCGTGATCACCACTGGCGCTTCTCCAAAAAGGCTGGTAACAAGGCGCAGCCTCTCCTCCCATCCTGTCAGGTGAAAGTTAACCGCGGACAGATCATGCAGATTCAAATCGCCCCGCACATCCGCCTGTCCGTTTTGAAAAACGGCATGGCCCGTTAGTTCCAGGCCTTCCAATGCCTTTTGAAGCCCATGAAGAAATCTGTCGGCAGTTTTATCAAGGGCATCGGCATCAAAAGAGGACTTTATGCTAAAATCAACACCGATTGCCCTGTCGCCTTCTGCCAGTGCCGACAGGGGAGTCATCGTATCCAATAGGGAGATCGTTAAGAAAGCCACAAGCAGGAAAACGGCAATTTTCCTTCTATGCTCCGTCATCAATGCTTCTCCATTTAATGCTCCACCGCCGGGGAGAGCTTATTTTCCGTTGGCAACCGCCACCAGTTTGGCACGGACCATAATACGCTGCGCATTGCTGATGCCGCCGTATGCCTGGCAGGAGAGCAGTGTCAGTGCCGGATAGCTGGTGGCGGCGGTAACGGACCAATCATTTCTCTCAATGATCGCTACCTTGACCACCTCATACTGGAAAGAACCCATTTGGGAGGTATGCATATAGATGGTGTCACCTACGGATAGCTTGTCCAAGTTCCTGAAATAATCCCGCGTGCCCGTCCGGTGGGCGCTGATGCAGAGGTTGCCAACCGTATTCGGCTCCGGCGCGCGCGGGAACATGGCGGCACCGGAACGCATATTGACATACATTTTGTTAAATGATCCGGAACGGTATACAGCTACCTTCAGACCGATGTCCGGAATCTCCAGCAGGTAGGAGCGTGTTACGCCCGGAGGATCCACATCGATGGCGGCATACCCGCTTTCATCCTCCTGGTCAGCCTCTTCCTTTTTATCCTGTCCCTCAAGCGCCGCAATTTCCTTGTGCTGCGCCATATCCGCCTTGTAATCATCCTCCGGCAGATGCAGCGCCATCATCCGAAGATAGGAGGACAACGTATCCATTTGCGCAAACAGGCTTTCCCTCGCCGGCACATCCGCCGGTCCGCCTGCGGCCACCGAAGCTGCGGCATCCTCCACCTGTTTCAAAATCGCCTCTAGTTCGGTGAGCGTCGCATAGATCATTTCCCTTGCGGCTGTAATGATCTTATCCCCGCGGGTCAGGCCGTCCGCCGCTTTTTGATTTTCCAAAGCGGCGATCTTTTCCGTGTTGGTGATCGGCTGTACCATGGTCAACAAGAAAAAGGAATTCTCCACCTGCTTGCGGGCAACCGCCAGTGCCGCGGCCACCTTCGCCTGATCGTACGGTGCGCCTGCACATTCCTCCAGCGCCTGAGCTCCCTGATTCAGCGCATCACGCATGGAGGCGGGTTCCGTACTTTCCGCCATGGCTGCAGGGAAAAGCCATTGGAAGCTGGACGGCTGGCCAACGATGCCGAACTCCTCCAGCAAGCTTGGCGGAGAGGCTGCCTCCTCCATTTCAGATGGAGAATAAACAGGGGTATCTCCCTTCTCCAACGTGGAATAGTCAACTGTCTGATACGCATCTTGATCAGGAATCACCATTTGAGCTTCCGCCTCTGCCGCTTTTCTAGCCGCAATCCCATAGTTGATTCTCTGCCATATAAGCGGTACCGCAAAGGCAAGCGTGCCCACGACAATAAGGACAACTGCCAGCGTTGTCACAAAGCGGTTCTTTCCGGCATGTGTTTTCTTCTGACTCATCGTTCGTTTTACCTCCCATCAAGCGGGGCATCGGATGGCTGTCATGATTGTCATAACATGCTTTTCGCGCGCCATCGTTTATTCAAAGCAGTACGCCGCCTCCCAGGCGCCGTAAGCAAAAGAGCCCAATATTGGATACATACTGATTATACCATAGCCGCCTGTCCTTGGAAATGGGTTTCTTCCCGGCCCGTTTTTTGTTACATACATGTAAAAAATTTTGACAGGAAAGGGGCAGCCCTTTCAAGAGCTGCCCCGGTGCGTTTTCGCTTTTGGATTACTTGGCGTGCTGCCGCTTGCGGTTCCTGAGCAGAAGCAGGATGCCAGCCAGCATCAACAGTCCGCCGAAGGGTACCAGCAACATGATCCATTCACCAGTGACAGGCAGGTATCTGCTCTCAGCCCATACCAGAACGTTTACAGGATCGGTTTCATCGCGCCCTTCCTGCGTCACGGTGGTAAGGTCTTTTGCCAGGTCCGCAGACAACACATACCTTCCGGTATTCGGCACGATGATTTGCACACTATCATTGCCTTCAAGCGGAATGTAATTGCCTTCCACCAGGAGTACATAGTTGAAGGTGCTGGGGATTATTTCGCCATTGCTGTTCACCTCAGCCGGAGCCAGCACCAACGTTGCCATGATGGACTGTACATGCGTAGTCGCATCTTCGAAGAGTTCTTGGTAGGCAACGCGCGGTGTCACGGCGGGATCAGTGTTGACATCATTGGCAAAGTTGATGAAGGTGAATGCTGAATCGAATGCGTCTACCAGGTTGACCTGTACAGGAGCCGTATTCGTGTTGGTCAGCGTGAATACGTAGAACCAAGTTCTATCCTCTGTAGGATCCCCAACATACATGCTTTCCACGGTAGCCGCTTTCACCGCGGACACTTCAAACGTCACGGCCGTCGTTACGTCGTTGGAAGGAATCTCCGGATAATCCGTTTCATCATCCTTTTCCGGCGTCAGCGTCGCGTTGTTGACGATGGTAACCTCCTGCGTGTCGGTGGTGATGGCATTAATGCTGGCCACAAATTCGAGGGTGACCGTGGAAGGTGTTGTAACCTCCATGGTATCCGCGTTGAAGGCGGCCGCAGGCATATTGAAGCTCCAAGTCAGCAATTGCGGATCCACCGCATCCTGCATTTCGCCATAGCCGGTGGTCGTGAAGGATTTAAACGTGACACCAGCGGGCAACAGATCACTGACGTTCACATTGAAGTCCCGCAAAGACCAGCTTGTGACCGTTAAGGTGTACTGAATCGTCTCACCGGGGTGAGCTGTTTCCTTATCAGTAGCTTTTTCAACACTCATCACCGGGCCGAAGACTTCCGCTTCCACTGTGTTGCTTGTCAGTGTCGGCAATGGGGTCTCCTCTTGCTGGTCGGGGTCATGGAACACTGGCCAGTACGGGTCATAGATCTCGGCTGTTGCAGTATTCTGGATCAGCAGATAGGCTTCTCCGTTCTGGGCATCCAACTCATCCGCCGTCACCGTAAAGGTGAAGGAGATGCTGCCCGGTATAAGCTCGCCTTCCATATACTGCGCCGCAGGGATGATCCCGCTCCAGGTAATGAGCCTGCTGGCCGCCTCATAGTTCGTGCCGGCAAGGAGCGGTGCTGTGAATTCCCTGAATGTCTGGCCATTCGCCAGGGTATCGGACAGCCCATTGACAACCACAGGAAGCAGCATCTTGTTGGTCAGGGTGACGGTGTATTCAAACACATCGCCTCCCAATGCCTGGATCCTGACGGTGTCACCATTGATAAGTTTTCCAATCTCCACCACAGGAGTGTTCAGCGTATTGAGAATCTCTGCGCTGGTTCCGCCCTCTCCGGGGATCACGTATGCGCGGTATCCATCAGGTACCACCGTCTCCTGAACGCTGTAGAGGATCTCCTCATTGTTGCTGTCAAAGGCGGGCAGATCCGTCCAGGTATAGGTCCATCCCCATGTTTCCGCCGTTCCCAGGGTTACTGCATTCCCATACGCATCCGTACCGGCGTACAGCTGCACAGTGACGCTGTCAGGACGGTCTTCATTCTCCGCATCGTCCCAGCGCTTTGTTACAGTGAAGCTGGTGAGAAGCGTGTTGGTGACCTCGAAGACACCGTCTTCGTCCGAATCTCCAATCACGGTTGCGTACCCGGGTACAGCTTCTTCATCCACCCGGTAGCCCACGCTTTCGTAGGCATTGCCCACCAGCTCGTACAGCGGCATATCTTCAAAAGTGTAGCTCCAGTTGCCTTGCAGCGGCAGTTCAATACTGCCGGCTTCTTCCTCGGTTGTGCTGGCACCGACCGTCTTGTAGACAATCACCTTGATGCTGTCCGGCCGGTCCGCATGCTCTTCCCCATCCAGCCAGATCTTTTCCACCGGTATGTCGATGACAGGCATGTTGCCCATGACGACGGTCTCGGTATCTTCGTCTACTGTACCCTCATCGATGTTGTCGGGATTTACGTAACCCCCGGGTACCGTCTCCGTCACTTCATACGACTCACCGTAGAACAAGTTGATTGTGGCCGTCTGACCCGCCTTGAGCTGGATCTCTCCATTGTTGGCCGTGTGTGTGGTTCCGCTCGGCAGCACATCATCAACCACGTAATCCCCGGTGTAGAGACTGCCATTGATCTTTACCACAAAGGTAAAGACATCATCAACATCATGCGGCGCGCCATACACAGTCTTTGTGATTTTCAGCGTTGCCGGCTTCCGGTCGTTCGTCACTTCCAGCACCGCGGGTTCTTCCGTCTCCTGCTGCTCGTTCATGATGAACTTGAACGTGAAGTCATCCGTGCCTGTGACAATGTAATCACCCACAGACCCGCTGTTCACATCTTCTGTTACCGTGTACGTCTCGCCGGATACGAACTCATATCCGCCCTCGCCATTGCTGTCCTTCAATTCCTTGGCCAGGCTGTAATCCGGGCTGGTAAACGCATCCGCGCTGCTGAACTTCGCCGTGAGCGTTGCACTACCGTACCCCACGCCTGCCTTGTAGAAGTTGCCTGTCACCGTGATCTCGAACTCATCGTCGCCGATCGCTGTCCAGGTCGCTTCATTCGCCAGCGTCTTGGTCACTTCCGCGCCGCTGAGCTTCCGGTCGTTCGTCACTTCCAGCACCGCGGGTTCTTCCGTCTCCTGCGCTTCGTTCACGATGAACTTGAATGTGAAGTCCTCCGTGCCTGTGACAATGTAGTCATCCACAGACCCGTTGTTCACATCTTCTGCTACCGTGTACGTCTCGCCGGATATGAACTCATATCCGCCCTCGCCGTTGCTGTCTTTCAGTTCCTTGGCCAGGCTGTAATCCGGGCTGGTAAACGCATCCGCGCTGCTGAACTTCGCCGTCAGCGCCTTATTCTCTTCCAATACCCCATTCTTAATGAAGTTGCCCGTCACGGTGATCTCGAACTCATCGTCGCCGATCACAGACCAGGTCGCTTCATTCGCCAGCGTCTTGGTCACCTGCGCGTCGCCCAATTTGCGGATGTTCGTTACCGTATGCGTGGTGTTCGCCGCCGTATACGTGAACTCGTTGCTGTTCGCCACGTTGGCTCCGGTCACTGTGTAGTTCCCCAGAACCCCGCCGGTTACCGTCTCGTTCACGTCATAGGCGTTATTCAGCACCAGCGCCTTGGCCAGCGTCTTTTCCGCCTTGTAAGTAGTGTCAAAGTCACCCTTGCTGAAGGTCACGCTGTCGGACGTGGTCCCGTCCGCAAACGTGCCGCCAACTGTTACGGTGAAAGTCTCGCCTGCCGCCAGCAGCCCCAGCGTTGTCGCATCCAGCTGCTTCACGATCTTTCCGCTGCCCGTCTTGCGGATGTTCGTTACCGTATGCGTATTGCTGCCTGTATATGTGAACTCGTTGCCCGTCTCGTTGGCTCCGGTCACTGTGTAGTTCCCCAGGACCCCGCCGGTCACCGTCTCGTTCACATCGTACGCCTGGTTCACCACGACCTGTTTCGCCAGATCCTTGCTCTTCTCATACAGGCTCGTGGCGCTATTCCAGACAAACTCAGTCTTTGCAAAGCTTACACTCTGTGGCGCGGTGGTGCCATCCGCAAACGTGCCGCTTACGGCTACCGTGAAGCTCTCCGTTGCGCCCATCAGGTCGTAAGTCTGCTTATTGATCTTCTTCCAGATCGTCCCTGTTCCAGCCTTGCGATTGTTGGTCACCGCCGGGACTGCGGTTCCGCTATAGGTGAAGCTGCCGGTCCCCGTAACCGTATAGTTCGCGATGGCGCCCGAGGTCATGGTTTCGGATACCGTGTAGCTCTGCCCATACAGGAATTTATAGCTGTTGCCAGTCGTTCCGTCTCTCAGGTCCAGCGTCTTGCTCAGCGCTGCGCTGGAGAAATCGGCATAGGCGAAAGAGGCCGACAATGCCTGGTTTGCAGCCGTATATGCCTGCGTTGTGGCATTGTAGAACTTGCCTGTCACCGTGATCTTGAAGACGTCTGAGCCCATATTGTTCCAAGTGACCAAATTGGCCAACGTCTTGGTAGCCTTTGCATCGCCCTTCTTGCGATGGTTGGTGAGCGTGACAGTGGCATCCTTTGTAAAGGTTGTGCCAGTTCCGTTGCGCCCCAGGTATACCGTTGCCTTTGAGGGGTCACTGGAATCCGCGGGGGTGGCGCTCACAAGATCATAATTTCCGTTGGCCGTCTCCGCAATGGTGTAATTGCCAAAGGGGAGCGTGTATCCGGCGCCGATAATTGTTCCGTTCGTATCATTCGCCGTAACATTATGCGGACCGGAAGCGTCGTCTGTATCATACTTGTACTCGCTCACCTTAGAGGGCGAGGGATCGGTGCGCGTTACACCAAACTGGAAGACCGTAGAAGTTCCGTCATCCGTGACCTTCTTGACGGTAATCCGGCCCTTTTCCACGTTAACGGCCAAGGAGATATTGTTTGAAAGCAATATCCCGGACGCTTTCGTGCCATAGTAAGCCGATACCGTCAGCGGCGCGGTAGAGGTGGGCGCGTAGGTGGCGAGGTAATCCGCCAGGAGCATATCGCCCACGTAATACTTGATGCCAGAGGCATAATTCTGCCACGCGCTTCCGCTCTCCGGGAACAAGGTGGTATTGGGGGAATGGGGTGTAATCAGCGCGGCCAGGGCAGCGCTGCTGTATACATCACCCACCGCCTCACCTAGGAAAACTGTCAAGCTGGAAGGCGTAAAAGTGGGCGTGAACACGTTGATCGTGTACGTCATCCCCGTAAGGGTGATGGTAGGATCATTGAATTCGCCCTGCTGCCCGCCAGCCCCAGGGGCAACGCCGCCCGGGTTCGAGCCGGTAGGCTTTACCGTAATGTTCATGGTATAGGTAGCGGTGGGGTCCGTAGGCGTCGCCGGAGGCGTGCTTCCGGTCCAGCTTCCCGTTGCGTAATCAGCGGGATACCGGTAGTCCGGCTCCTTGGCATCATAGGGCAGCAACATCTGCGTCAGAACCGCGCTGGTGGTATCATACGTCCGGCCCATGCCTTTGAGCAGGTTCTCCACCACGTCTTGGGGGTCTACGTCGATGGGCACGTTTACTTCCGGCAGGGGGTAGGAAACCAGCGTATTGGCTTCGTTCAAGGTACCTTCCGGCTTGTAAAGGGCTGTGTCCGAACCGTTGGTCCAGGCATAGTTGTCGCCCATGTAATCTTCCTTGGCCGTTACCTTGAAGGTACGCACCACCGAGGCGGAGGCACCGGTAGGCAGGGATCCGTCACTGTTGAGCGTTTGAGCAGCAACCGTCACATTCCAGACGATATACTGCCGCCCCGTGCTATCGGTCATCACCGTACCGCCGTCCCCAACGTCGCTTTGCTTCACCTCAAACCTAGGATCGATATAGTCCACCAGCCGCGCCTGCAAGTTTGTGCTGATGTCCTGCTGGATCTCGTTGAACATGTTCTGCAGATCGGCGTCAGTAAGCGCCGTCTTCAGATATTGGCTGGAAGGCGAGGAAACAATATCGGCCACATCTCCGGCGCCTTCGCCGCCCAGATTGATGCCGTAAATTTTCGCTCCATATGTGGAACCCTTAAGCGTGTTCGCATTCGCAATGGCATCAAGCCTGGCCGTTCTGTTGTCGCCGTAGCCGCCCGTGGGCCTGTTGAATTCGCCGTCGGAAAAAAAGACCACAATCCTTGTCCGGGCCCCTGTATATGTGTCGGAACTCTCGTAAGCCACGCTAAGACCCATCTGCGTAATGGCCTTGGCAAGCCCGTCCGCGCCATTGGTATACCCGCCACCATTCAAATTGTAAATTGTGCTGTTGGTATTGCTCGCGCTGGTAGTCCAGCCCCTGTCTATCGACGCGGTATCACTGAAGCTGACCACGGAAAAGCGGACCTCCGTACCCGCCCCCGCCGCCGCCACTTTGGTTACGAAGGAAGTTGCGGCGCTTTTCAGCGCTTCCAAGCGGGTGACCGTAGTGGATTGACGGGTATATATCTTATCGCCTGGCTGCAAATTGTAAGTCGAACCGTTTACGGTAGCATACCAATAACGATTGGGATTATAGCCGGCACGGCCAACCTCCCAATACCCCCCATCAACAAGCACGTATTTCGTGCCGGAGTTCGATGTCGGCCATTTCGATGGGTTGTTGTTGCCAATGCTGGTCGAATACTCTCCTACATAGGTAAACGAATATTGGGTAAGGTTGTTGGTCGTCATGGATCCCGATCGGTCCAACACAAGCACAATGTCCAGAGGCGTTGTAATGATGGCTGTTTCTTTGCCCTTCCAGGCCTCCAGCGTAATATAGAAGGACCTGGGATCTGTCGAGTCCACGACAACTGTTTTTTTCACATAGGCGGCTGGCGCCTCAGAACCGCTGGCACTGAGAGAATAGCCGGCCGCGCCGGCAAAAAAGCCGGCGCTTGCCACGCTGCGCCCATTCCCCGGCAGGCTGCCGGAGATAAATTTCTGATACTCCCGCAAATTTTCAGGCGAAAGCAATACGGTCCATTTTTCCACTTCGCTCCCGCTGTTGGACTGGACGATCATGTCCTGCAACTCTTCGGGCGTCATATCATTGAGCTCTTCAGCCAATTCCGCATCGCTCAGGCCCTGCAGCAGAGCATACTTTTCCTTGTCCGTCAGGATGGGAGGTGGCGGCTCGAATTGGACGCCAAACAGATCCACCTTCTCCACGACAGTAGGAATGCCATAGGCGAACAGCGTTACAGTCCACCCCTTATCGGTCCTGATGGCCGCCTGGCTTTCAGCATGCAATGTAAAGGAAGCGATGCCGCTGCCCCTGGGCAACAGGAGGCTGGAATCGGGTTCAGCCGTGTCGCCGGCCAGCAACGCATCCACATCTCCCGCACCGCCATTGGGGAAGGCGGCGGCCAGGTTGGCCAGGGCTTCCGTCATGGTCCGGCTGCTGCGGTCCAGATAGCCGGCAGCCGACACGGTGATCAACACCGGCTCAGTGGGCAGGGGTTCGGGCTCCTGGTCCGTCAAAATGACAGTAAAGGTATGATTGTCGGCAAACCGGAAGGCAGCATAGGCGAAAGCCAGCTCCACATCACCTGCCATCAGGGAGATGCGGTCGCCGTGGTTGACAGCCCCCAGAGCAGCCTCGAAGGTTTCGGTCCCTTCAAGCCCAACAGTCCGCTCCGTCTGCCCGGTGGGAGCGTTCAGCAGGATCACAGTGCCCGGAACGGCAGAAACCGTCACCAACAGGCTGCCGCCGGATCCAAGGGTGATCGTTCCCTGAGGCGCGGGCGCCTCTGTAACCACGGGCGCCTCCGTCTGAACGGGTTCCTCGGTTGTCATGAGTCCCTCGGCATTGAAATGGATTTCCTCATCTACAGGCTCTTCGGTTACAACCGGCTCTTCGGTTACAACCGGCTCTTCGGTAACAACCGGCTCTTCCGTCACAACCGGATCTTCCGTCACAACCGGCTCTTCCGTAACAACC
>JAEWVC010000028.1 GCA_023459275.1 Bacillota bacterium
CTCTACCGACTGAGCTACCAAGGCAAGTTGGCGACCCGGAAGGGGCTCGAACCCTCGACCTCCAGCGTGACAGGCTGGCATTCTAACCAACTGAACTACCGGGCCAATTTGGTGGGAACAACAGGGCTCGAACCTGTGACCCTCTGCTTGTAAGGCAGATGCTCTCCCAGCTGAGCTATGCTCCCTGACGCCTTCCGCCAGCGCGCTTCCAGCGCGGCGACGTCAACTATCATACCTTGATCGCGCCCGTTTGTCAATAACTTCTTTACAATTTCCCTTTGCTTTTTCCTTTGTTTGCGCATGGTTTTTGACGCATGCGCAAGCAAAGGAATCCGGCTGTCTTACCGCCTTTTTTCCAGCTCGGCCCAAAGCTCCATGGGCGTAAGGCCCTGGTTAAACAACAGCACCAGCAGATGATAAACAAGGTCCGCCGATTCATAGCGCAGCTCGTCCCGGCTGCCCTTCACCGCCGCGATGATGGACTCCGACGCTTCCTCCCCTAACTTCTTGCAGATCTTTTCCACGCCCTTATCCAGCAGGTAGTTGGTATAGCTTCCCTCCTTGGGGTGCGCCTTCCGGTCGGCGATGACGTTGAACACTTCCTGCAGGATGTGGGGGGAGGGTACCTTGCTGCCATCCTCCACAAGGCTGATCAAGGCGTTATGGAAGCAGGAGTATTCCCCCGTATGGCAGGCCGGACCAGTCTGCTCCGCCAAAAGGAGCAGCGTGTCCCCGTCGCAGTCGTAATGCAGCGCCCGCACCTTCTGCACGTGGCCGGAGGTTTCGCCTTTCTTCCACAGGGTTTGGCGGCTGCGGCTGAAGTACACGGCATATCCCGTATCCAGCGTCATCTGCAAAGCCTCTTTGTTCATGTAGGCCAGCATCAGCACTGTACCCGTTTTGATGTCCTGGGTCACCACGGGCACCAGGCCCTTTTCATCAAATTTGATCTTTTCAATCTCCAGCATCATTTCGATCCCCTTCCAATAAAAGTGCTTCCTTCAGCGTGAACGCGCCGGCGTACAGCGCCTTGCCCACGATCACCCCGGCGCAGCCCGCCGCCTTCACGTTGCCGATATCCGCAAGGGAGGCGACGCCCCCCGAGGCGACCACCGGAACGGAAACCTGCTCCGCCAGCCGCCTTGTGGCCGCCACGTTGGGGCCGGAGAGCATGCCATCCCTGGCAATATCCGTATAGATGACGGCCGATACGCCAGCCTTTTCCATCCGCTGCGCCAGCGCAAGGGCAGGAACGGCGCTCGTGTCCACCCAGCCCCGCAGGGCCACCATACCCTCCCTGGCGTCAATGCCGCAGGCGATCTTCCCCGGGTACTGCCGGCAGGCTGCTTTCACAAGCTCCGGCTGCGTCACTGCCACGGTGCCCAGGATCACCCGGGCAACGCCCCATTTCTCCAGCCTTTCCGCAATATCCGCCATGATGCGGATGCCGCCGCCCAGCTGCACCGGGCCGCTAAAGGCCTCCGCCATCCTTTGAATGATCTCTCCCTGGCTGCTTTGGCCGTCAAAAGCCGCGTCCAGGTCCACCACATGGAGCCAGCGCGCGCCCAGGTCGCGCCACTGCGCGGCCAGCTGGACCGGATCGCCGCAGTCGGAAAAATCCTCCCGGCGGCCCTGGCGCAGGCGCACCGCCCGTCCGCCCATCAGGTCGATGGCCGGAAAAACCGTAAAGCGCGATTGCTCCATCAGCCCAGCGCCCCCTTGGTGGACTGGACGCCCCGGATGCGCGGGTCGATGGATACCGCCTCGTCCAAGGCCTTGCCAAAGGCTTTGTAAAGGGCCTCGGTGATGTGGTGGGCATTCTGTCCGTGCACCGCCTGCATGTGCAGCGTGATCCCGGCATGCTGGGCCACCGCCCGGAAGAATTCCAGGGTAAGCTGGGTGTCATACTCCCCGCACATGGGCGACAAAAAATCCGCCTCGAAGGTCACGTGGCTGCGCCCGCAGATATCCATCACCGCAAGGGCCAGAGATTCATCCATAGGCATATAGGCCTGCCCTACCCGGCGGATGCCTTCCTTGCCGCCCAGCGCCTCCTTAATGGCCTGCCCCAGGCAGATACCCACATCCTCCACCGTATGGTGGCCGTCCACCCGGAGGTCCCCCTTGCAGGCAACCTTCAGGTTCAGAAAGCCGAAGCGGGCCATGGCGTCCAGCATATGGTCAAAAAAGCCGATGCCGGTGTCAAGCTGCGTGATCCCCGCGCCGTCCAGCTCCAGGGAAAGAAAAATATCCGTCTCCCTGGTCTTCCTTGCGATCTCCGCCTTTCGCATCTCATTCCCCTCCCTGTTCGCCGTCCATCGGCAGGCCGAAGCGGATGGCCACCGCATTGGCGTGGGCGGTGAGCCCTTCCTTGCGGGCCAGCAGGATGATGTCCTCCGCCGCCGCCCGCAGGGCATCCTTTTCATAGTGGATAAGGCTGGTTTTTTTCACGAAATCGTCCACCGACAGGGGCGAAAAGAACCTGGCCGTGCCGCTGGTGGGCAGCACGTGGTTGGGCCCCGCATAATAATCGCCCAGGGGTTCCGGGGAATAATGGCCCAGGAAGATGGCGCCCGCGTTGCGGATCAGGGGCAGCAGGCCGTAGGGATCGGACACGCACAGCTCCAGATGCTCCGGAGCCACCTCATTGGCAATCTCCGCCGCCTCCCGAAGGTCCTCCGTCAGCACGATGGTTCCGTATGTCAAAAGGGAGGCCACCGCGATATTCCTGCGGGAAAGTGCCTCCGCCTGCTTATCCAGCTCATGGGCTACCGCGTAGGCCAGCCCTTGGGACGGAGTCACCAGCACCGCCGCGGAAAGCACGTCGTGCTCCGCCTGGCTTAACAGGTCGGCCGCCACGAAAGCCGCGTTGGCACTGCCGTCGGCGATCACCAGCACCTCGCTGGGGCCGGCCACCATGTCGATGCCCACATGGCCGAAAACCTCGCGCTTGGCGTTTGCCACGTAGATATTGCCGGGGCCTACGATCTTGTCCACCCTGGGCACGGTCCCCGTGCCGAAAGCCAGCGCGGCGACGGCCTGGGCCCCGCCCATTTTGTAGATTTCATCCACCCCGGCGATGTCCGCCGCCACCAGCGTCGGCGCGTAGGAAACATGCCCGTCCGGCCCGGGCGGCGTGGCCATGACGATCTTTTGCACCCCCGCCACCCGGGCGGGAAGCACATTCATCAGCACCGAGGAGGGATAGGCCGCCGTGCCTCCGGGCACATACACCCCCACCGCAGAAAGCGGCCGCACCATTTGCCCAAGGTGCATCCCTTCCTGAAAATCCAGCCAGGTTTTTTGCTTTTGCTTTTCATGGAACGCGGTGATGCGCCTGGCTGCCTCCCGCATGGCGCAGAGCCATTCGGGATCGGCCCCGTCATAGGCGGCCCGGATCTCCTCCGGCGTCACCCGCATCCCATCCGCCGTCAAATGCGCCTTGTCAAAGCGCGCGGTATATTGGAGAAGGGCTTCATCCCCCTTTTCCCGCACGCTTTTAACGATTTCCTTGACCTTTTCCGTAACCGTTTCATCGTTGAGCTGGCTTCTGTTCATCAGCCGGGCGCGAAGCGCTGCCTTGTCTCCGGCAGGAATAACGGGCACCATAGGGTTCCCCTCCTTCACTCCTTGACAGATTCGGGAAGCTGGGCGCGTATCCCTTCCACCAGGGCCTGGATCCTTGCCCGCTTTGTTTTCAGCGCCACACGGTTCACCACCAGCCGGGCGGTGACCTGGCAGATCTCCTCCAGCACCGCAAGGCCGTTGGCCCGCAAAGTGGAGCCGCTCTCCACAATGTCCAGGATCACATCGCTCAGGCCCACAATGGGCCCCAGCTCCACAGAGCCGTTGAGTTTGATGATCTGTATGTTCTTTCCCTGGGCAGCGTAGTAATTCCTGGCGATATTTGGATACTTTGTGGCCACCCGCTGGTTCGCGTACAGGGTGCCAAGAGGCCTATCCGGGAATCCGGCGATGCACAGCCTGCACCTGCCGAAGCCCAGATCCAGCAGTTCATACAGCGGCCTGTTCTCCTCCATCAGGGTATCCTTGCCGGCCACGCCCATATCCGCCACGCCGTGCTCTACATAAGTGGGCACATCCGCAGGCTTGACCAGGATGAAGCGTATGGCCTGTTCCCTGTCTTCCAGTACCAGCCTTCTGCCGGGATCCCTTGGGGCACTGCAGTCGATGCCCATGCCCTCCAAAAACTTGAATGTCTCCTCCGCCAGCCGCCCCTTGGCCAGCGCTATGGTGATCATTTCCATGCCTGTTCCTCCCTGGACCAAACCACAACTCCGCCTTCAGCGGCCCAGGCGGCATCCTGTGCCCGGCCCACATCCACAAGCCGGATGAGGTCTTCCTTCGTGGCCCCGTACTGCAGCGATACGCTAACGCCCTCCCCGCGCTTTTCGTCGGCCCAGGCAAGGGCCTCAGGCAGCCCGCGTTTGGACATCCCCAGGACATAGCCCGCTTTCGTCAAAGGAAACGCATCCCCCTGCCTTGAAAGGGCCGCAAGCAGCAGGCTGACCGAAAGCCCAAACCCGGTGGCCGGCATAGGCCGGCCAAACTTTGCGGGCAGCCCGTCGTACCGGCCCCCGGAAAGCAGCGGCTGGCCCAGATACCCCGTAATGCCCCGGAAAATCATGCCGGAGTAATAGTTCACCGCGTGGACCATGCCCAGATCAATGCTGATATGCTCCCTTAACCCGTAAGCCGCCAGGGCATCCAGAATCTGCCGAAGGTTGCTCACCGCCTTTTGGCACAGGCTGTTTTTCGTAATAGCCTCCGCCTTTGCAAGCACCTCCTCGCCGCCGTACAGCTGCGGCAGCTCCATCAGGCGCCTTGATACCTCCCCCGGCACGGCGCATTCCCGCAGGAATAGCTGCATGGCCAGTACATTTTTTTCTTCCACGTACCGGCGGAAGGTCTCCGTCTGCTCCTTGGTCAGCCCCGCCTCCTGCATGAAGCCCTTGAAGAAGGCCACCTGCCCCAGATCAATTTGAAATTCCTTCAGCCCGGCCTCCTGCAATGAGCGGATGGCCAGGGCGATGATCTCCGCGTCGGCCGGCGCGCTCACTTCCCCCATCAGCTCCACCCCTGCCTGCGTACTTTCGCAGGGGGCGGCGGAGCCTTCCTGGGGATAGGAGGCCACGCTTTGAAGGTAGCACAGCCGCAGGGGCAGCGGTTCCTCCCGCAGGCGGGACGCGGCCACCCGCACCGCAGGGATGGTGTTGTCCGGGCGGACCGCCAGCACGTGGCCCTGCCTGTCAAAGGTCTTCCATACGTGATGGTCGTCAAAGCCGTACACCTCGTCGTCGAAGGTACGGAAATACTCCAGCACAGGCGTCTCGATTTCCGCATACCCGCTCAGCGAAAACAGCGTGCGCAATTGCCGCTCTATGCAGCGTTTGCGCACGCTTTCCCCCATCAGCGTATCCTGCATGCCTTCCGGCAGTTGGCCCCTGGCGCTCATCTTTTCCTCCGTTACTTTATCGTGATAAAGTGATAACGTGAAAAATTATACCGGAACCAGGCCGGCTTGTCAAGCGGATATGCTGTCCCGGATCATTTCCCGCCTGCCGCACCCCTGCAAACGACATACTTGCCGGATGGAAGCCGCTTCATCATGCGCGACCTTATCTCTTCCGCCGTTCCGCCGGTGATGCCGCTTTTTTGAAGAATATAGGCCTGCGCGCCGGTGATAAACAGGTACAGATAGTTTTGGGTCTCATACACCTTGTGCAGGGCACTGTATTGCCACGTGGAATCCCCCTTGAAAAGGGGGCTTTCGGAGGACATAAGGAAGCCATCTTCCTGAAAGACAAAGGTGTTCACCGTTCCCAAAAGCTTTTTCGATTGACGGAACAAAAAAGCGGGGAGCAGGTAAAACAAACCGGCCCACGTCAGGACGCATAAAAAGAACGCGAATATCAGCGTATCAAGCGTGTCGGCATTCAGCCTCATGGCAAGTTCCAGCACAATCAGGCCCAGCAGAAGCAGCATAAGCACCGGCCATATCCAAAAGGCAACCCTGCGCCTTAGCTGATAATTCCTGCCCTTGAAAAGGCTGAAGCCGATGAAATCCTTCATGGTCTTTTCATCATACACGGTGGTTGCATGAATTTCCATAATCCTACCCCGCTTGCCCATTCATTTCCCCCGGAACCAAAAAACGGAACCGGGGCGGCTATAGTATAGCACACCCCGGGATGCATGGAAAGCGCCTCAACCACGGGAATTCAGCGCAAAGCCTCGTACAGCGCCCTGACCAGCGTGCCGGAGGAATCCTGCCCGTATTCCCAGAACATGATACCCAGCAGGCCGTTTTGCAGGGCATAGGCGCCCTTGACGGCGATGGACTGCGGGTCCTCATAGCTTATAAAGGTGCTGCCGTCAAACAGGAACGGAGCCATGGCGCCCGCGTCCCAATAGCGGGTGAAATCCCCGCCATCCATCAGTTCCAGGATCTTGTCATAGCCGTAAGATTTGTTTCCGCTGGTTTGTGCCTTCTGCCCCAGGCCATCGTTCGCGCCGCTTTCCACACCGCGCCAGGCCCGGCCATAGAAGGCTGCGCCCATCATCAGCTTTTCTCCGGGGATGCCGGCCTCCCGGAACGCCTCCATGGCAGCCGCGGCGCCGATCCCGCTCTCATCCCCCGTCTGGGGATACAGACAGGTATGGTGTCCCGTCACCTTTTCAGCACCCCGCAGGTCGTAGGTCATCACGTTCACCTGATCCGCCAAAGCGCCGATGGCTTCGCAGTCCAGCCTGTCCGCATATTGCTTTGAACCGCCCACCGCCACGGAAAGGACCCGCCTCCTGCCATCCAGCGCCGTTTTCTCATTCAGCGCCGCGCGGAGAGCCTGCAAAAGCAGGATCAAATGATCCGGGTCATCCTTGCGGCTTTCGATGCCTGCCACAGAGGAACCCGGGTACTCCCAGTCGATATCAATCCCCAGAAAGCCGTGTTCCTCCATCAGCTCAAGGGCGCTTTCCACAAAAGCCGCCCGGCCAGCTTCCGTTGCCGCAGCCTGGGAAAAGCCGTCCGCGCCCCAGCCGCCCACCGCCATCACCGGCAGGATCTGCGGATGGCGGCTGATGTAGTCCTTGAAGGTATCAATAGAAACCCAATGATCGCCGGAAACCCTTCCCGCCTTGATCAAAGCGAAGGAAAAGTTCATCTGCGTCATGTATTGCGCATCCTCGTCCCGGATCACAAGGCCGGCCCTGTCATAGATATACGCCGAAACCACAGGCGCATTCCCCTCTTCTTTTGTTTCCTCCCCGGCGGCGTTGGCCGGGGCCGTGGTCATTTGGGGAGCGGACATCAGGCACAGTACCATGAGCACACATGATACGCCGACCCACCCCCTAAAGGAAAGCCTTCCCCCTTGCAGTTTTCGCAAAAGCCCGTCCTCCCGTATGATGTATTTGATCAGGCGGGGCTGCGCCGCTTTTGTGCCATGGAAAACAACCGTTTCCATGGTATTTATGATACCATATTTCTATCTTTTCCGACAATGTTACATTTTGTATGGGGAAACAAGGCACATGGCGCCGCAACTTTTGAATGAGCCTACATGAAGATTTTGAAGGGGAGGCGCGGAGGGGGCGCTTTTTGCGAAAAGCGCTCCCTTCGCCCTTGACACGCGGTATTCCCTGCTGTATTGTGTACGGGAATGGGAGAGGATGGCATGCTGTTTATCGGTATCTGCGGCGCCAGCGGCAGCGGAAAAACGACCCTGGCGCAGGAACTGAGCGCGTCTATCGGCGTGAAATGTACCGTCATCAACCAGGATGCCTACTACAGGGATCATCCCAGCCTGTCCTTCGAGGAACGGAGCCTGCTCAACTATGATGAGCCGGAGATCTTCGACCACGACCTGCTGCTAAGCGACATGGAAACGCTGCTTGCGGGCGAGCCCATTACCCGGAAGGGGTATGACTACAACCAGCACCGCCGTGCCGACTCCGATGCGCTTATCCTGCCCTGCGATGTGCTGATTTTGGAAGGGATCCATGTGTTTTACGATGAGCGGCTGTGCGAAAGGATGTATCTGCGGCTGTATATGAACGTGGAGCCGGATATCTGCCTTTTGCGGCGCATCCAAAGGGATATTCTGGAGCGCGGGCGGCAGATTGAGGGGATCTCCCACCAGTATCTGACCACCGTCAAGCCCATGTATGACAGATATGTGCGCAATTACGTCAACCAGGCGGATGTGATCGTAGCCCGGGGCGGAAAAAATGCCAGGATCGTGGATATCCTGGCGGGCTACGTGCGGGACGAGCTGCTCAGGCGGAGCATGGTTCAGGTATGACAGCCGCAGGATAAAGGATATATAAGAAAAAGCGGGACCCGCAATCCGCAGGCCCCGCTTTTTCTATGCTTCCGTTTTGTTATAAAAACTGATTGACGACCGTTTCCTTTTGCGGGAAGTTGATGGTAAGGGTCAGCGCAGTTTCGTCCAGGCTCCATTCCGCACCCAGCATGGTTTCCATCAGCGTGGGCGACAGGAACAGCTCTTCTCCGGAAACTATAGCCTGGCCTGCAGGAATCTCCACGGGCAGGCCATCCGCCTGGATGTCTACGCCTGTCACCTGACCGGATGCATCCCTGCTATAGAAAATATACAGCGAATAGCCGTTGGCCGTCACGGTGTAGGCGTCGGGGTTCTGGGCATCGGCAACGCTCTCCCAGCCAAGCCGGCTGACCAGGGTGGTAAAGGGCAGCATGACAGAGCCATTTGCATCCTGGCTATAGTTCACCGGTCTGCCATCCTCATCCTCCAGCGTTATCTCACCATTGACCGTGATCTGGGAATCCGGTATGGGCGAGGGCGCCAAGACAGGTTCCGCAGTAGGTTCGGCTGTAGGTTCTGCCGTGGGCTCAGCCGTAGGTTCGGCGGTGGGCTCGGCCGTAGGTTCGGCGGTTGGTTCAGCCGTGGGCTCGGCTGTAGGCTCTGCGGTGGGCTCTGCGGTGGGCTCAACGGTGGGCTCTGCGGTAGGTTCGGCCGTAGGCTCGGCTGTAGGTTCGGCTGTAGGCTCGGCTGTGGGTTCAGCCGTGGGTTCAGCCGTGGGTTCAGCCGTGGGTTCGGCTGTGGGCTCGGCTGTAGGCTCTGCCGTGGGGGCCACGGTTGGGGATGGTGAAGGGGCAGCCGTCGGGGCCAATGTAGGTGAGGGGCTAGGCGATGGCGTAGGCGTGGGCGTGGGCGTAGGCGTAGGCGTAGGCGTCGGTGTTGGTGTTGGCGTTGGCGTGGGTGTAGGCGTCGGAGAGGGGGATGCAACATCCACGGGAGCGTATACCACATCGTAACTCTCATACAAAATGGTCTGGGTACGCGGTCCGGCAATGCCGTCCACGGTCAGGCCATTGTAATACTGGAAGCGTTCCACAGCGCGCCGTGTCTGGTTTCCAAAGGCGCCGTCAACGGTCCCGGTAAGGTAGCCCAACTCCTTCAGCCGCCTTTGCAGCTTTGTGACCTCCGTACCCCTGGAGCCCACAGAGAGTGTTTTGTATTCCGGCGAAGGCGTAATGGTGGGGTCCGGGCGGGGGGTGGGAGCCAGCGTAGGCGTTGGGGAGGGCGACGCGGTAGCCACCACAGGCGTAGGCGTTATGATCGCCGCCGGCGGTATGGTGTCTGGTGCCGTTGTGGTCATCACCGAGGCGGAAAAAACAAGCGACATGTATACCAGCAACGTTTTGATCAGATCCATGGGGTGGCTTCCTCCCTCACCATCGATTTCTGAAAAATAAACGGGTGACACACCCAGTTTCATCCATGGGTAAGCGGCCTATTCACAGGTGCAGCCTTTTTTTCAACTCCGCCTGGAGGGGTTTGTGGGAATGGATCAAAAACAGCATCAGGGCAATAAAACCGCAGGGAAGCATCACGAAAGGCGACCAGCTCACCTGCAGCCGGTTAAGCATCTGGCTGGAAACCAGGAGTTCCACCGCCAGGGAAAGCAGCGCCACCAGCGTTAGGATGACGGCGGGGATAGCCAGATTCTTCAACAGCCGCTGGCGGATACTGGCTGTCACCCCCAGTACCATCAGCGCCGCCAGAATAATCAGCGGAAACACCACCGGGTCAAACCACCCGCGCGCGCCGGACACGCTCTCCACCATTTTCAAATATCCGAGCAGCACAGCCGCGTCAATGGCCATGGTGATATAGATACGGTGCTTTTTTACCAGGATGGGCACCGCCAGCGCCACAAACAACAACACCAAAGCCCCCAGGGGGTACAGTGACCAGGAAAGCCCTCCGCTGAAGAACAGATCCAGCACCACCAGAATAGCCGCGGGCAGCAGCATGGCCGAGCTGACCAATCCCAGCAGATAGCGCCTGTCGATTTGCAGGTTCTGCTCCGCCGTCCGCGCGGGATAGGGCTTGGGCGCACGGGGGTTGTAGGGGTGGATGGGGTTTTGCACCGCCGTCCCGCACAGCGGGCACTTTTCCTCCCCGCCGCCAAGTTTTACGCCGCATTCCACACAGTAGGACATCTTCTCTACTCCTGATTGCTTTCCACCGTCACGGGGATTCCCGCTTCCACCAGAAAGCGTATCGTCTCCCGCTCCAGCGTGGTTTCCCGGATGTTTCGCGTAAAAGCCAGCGTCATCTCATCCTTCAGGCTGATGGCGCCGCAGTTGCAGCGGCCTGTGGCGGCCGCGCCCAGAAGCACCTCCGCCTGCGTGACATACGGCTGCATCGCACTGGGAAGGGTCATGACTCCCAGGTTGGTGATGGTGGTGGTGACGCGGCTCTCCCCCACGCGCTTGAAGATACCGTTCATGATCAGGTTCTTTATAAACAGGGGGCAGATACGGATGAAAACATTCCGCTCCGAGGCCACATTGGTGGCGATTCCCGCCGCCAGAAACCGTTTGTCCAGATGATAGCGCATATCGTAGTGGATCAGCCGGAGCACTTCCTCAAAAGAGTACGTTCCGTACCGGGGGTCGATGCCCGGGTTGATGAAGAAAGAAAAATTCCTGAGCGTTCTGGAAGGAAAGTAACTGCGCATATTCACGGGGACAGAAACCTTTACCGGGGATCTCTTGTCCCGCTTGCCATTCTGCTGCACCAGGTAGCACACATAAATCATCACGGAGGTCAAATATTCCGTAATGGTGACATCATATGCCTTGGCTGCCTTTTTCAGCGCCTCCACCGGCATCCTGGCTGTGACCACATGAAGCGTATGGTACACCTCCCGGGTGGCCGGCAGGTGGTATGCCCGCTTCTCTGTGCGCTTTTGCCGGAACCCCTTGGGCAGTAGGCCGTAGGCGTCCTCCACTTCTTCCTTGGCGGGCGGCTCACCGATGTCCAGCACGCCGTCGGTACAGGGAATGCTGATCCCCTGCCTGCGAAGGTATTGTGCCACCAGGGTTTTCAAAAACACAATGCTGCCACTGCCATCCGCGATACCATGGAACATTTCCAGGGAAATCCGGCAGCCGTAATACAGGACCCTGAACAGGTACCCGCCGCTTTCCTGCCACCGCATGCGGTAGCAGGGATGGCCTTCATCCCGGAGGATGGAGAAGGGCGAAGTGTTTTCCTCTAAATAATACCAAAACGCACCCTTGCGAATGCGCACCGCGAAAGAGGGAAAGCGGGGCAGGATATCATTGACCGCCTGCTGCAGCTTAACGGGGTCCACGGGCTCCGTCAGGGACACGGACATACGGTACAGGCTTGTCCAGCGGGAATTTTTGATGGCAGGGTACAGCTTTCCCGCATTATCCAGGCGAAACCAGTTTTTAGGGGGCATTTTTAGCATTTTCTCCACGGCCCGCTCGGTTCCTTTCCGCTGCTGACAGGTTGATTATACCATGTTCCGGGCCTTGTGCAAAGCGTTTCGCCAGGTTAGAGCCTATCCTTAAAAACTTTATATTGACCGGCGGACCGCCGCTTGGTATGCTGTTGCTGCGGAATTCGCCAATGCGGGAGGAAAGTATGCCCACCAGACGAAGCCAATGGATATTGAATACCATCCGCCATAACCGCGCCCTGTTTGACAGGATCAGCGGCCGCATGATGCAGGCGGACGCTCCCGCGGGGCAGGTGGCCGGCCTTCCCATGCTTGGCACGCGGGGCACACCGTTGCAAATTGGAGATGTGCCCGCCATTTTGGTATCCCCCCACTGCCTGAAGGACGATAGGTCCGTGATTCTTCACATGCACGGCGGCGCGTATGTTTCCGGCGGGCTTTTGCAAGCCAGGGTGCTGGCCAGCCATATCGCCGCTGCAAGCTGCCTGAATGTAATGACCTTCGCCTACCGCCTGGCGCCCGCATACCCGTATCCCGCGCAGCTGAACGATGCGCGGGCCGTGTACTGCCACCTATTGCAGCAGGGGTACGCACCCCAAAGCATCGCCTTTACTGGGGAAAGCGCCGGCGGAAATCTGGCGTTGGCCCTGGCGCTGGCGCTGAAAAGGGAAGGAAAGCCCCTGCCCGCCTGCCTGAGCCTGCTTTCTCCCTGGGGCGATGTGGCGCTTACGGGGGAAAGCTACCGCGAACTCCAGGGCATTGACCCCACCCTGGACCGGGCCACCATTCAAAAAGCCGCTCTGGATTTTCTGGGCGGCGATGCTTCCCTTGCCTATGACCCGCTGGTCTCCCCCATTCATGCCGACTTTCACGGCTTCCCGCCGGTACAGATCCATGCGGGCACAAAAGAGTTGCTTTTGAGTGATGCGGAAACGTTGACGGAAGCCATGCAGCGGGACGAAGTCCAGGTGACGCTCATGCGCTGGGAAGGCATGTGCCATGTGTTCCAGGTGTTCGGCTTCCCGGAAAGCCGGCTGTCCCTGAAGGAGATCGGGCGGTTTCTGGGGCAACACCTTCTGCCGGAAACCGCCCAAAATGGGCAGGACGCATAAAAAACAGCAGCAAGCAATATCCCGGCGGGCAGCCGTCATGCAGGTTCCTTTGTGTGAATTTTTTACTGAGGTATCGCTATGGTTTGGAAAGGCCTCAAATTTGGGATGCTGCTGCAATTGGCCGTTGGGCCGATGTGTTTCATGGTGTTTCATACATCGACCACAGACGGTTTTGTATATGGCCTGTATCTTGTATCTGCAATCGCGCTTGTTGACGCCGTCTATATTGCGTTATCCTGCGCTGGCGTTGCCGCCATCATCAACCGGGCAAGGGTAAAGGCGGCCATGAAGGTGATTGGATGCCTGGTGCTGGTTTTCTTTGGGGCAAACACAATAGCGGGTGTTTTTGATTTCTCTTTTCTGCCCAATGCCGCCCTGTTCTCCGGCGCATCAAGCAAGAACCTATTTGTTCAAGGATTGCTGCTTACGGCCTCCAATCCATTGACCATTATTTTTTGGAGCGGAATGTTCTCCACGCAGATGATAGAAAACAAGTGGAACAAAAAGCAGCTCTTTTTCTTTGCCGCAGGCTGTGTTCTGGCCACGGTCACTTTCTTGACGGCCGTCGCACTTCTGGGAAGTATAGTAAGCGGCTTTTTGCCGCCGGTTATTATACAAATTCTGAATGTGGCTGTGGGCATTGTGCTGATATTCTTTGGAATAAGGCTGCTGTGCAAAAAGAATACAGAGCAGGCTGCCGCCCGGCAATAGTGCATTGCAAATACAAAAAGGCCATGCCGGACGGGCAGCTCCCTCCTGTTTTCTGCTGCCCGTGGCGTGGGCCTTCCCCTTCCGGGATTTTTTAGCATGCCTCACCGGATGCCCGCGATATCCTTGATGATCTCTCCGGCCATGATCAGGCCGGCCACGGAGGGAACAAAAGAAATGCTGCCCGGCGTCTGGCGGCGGACGGAATTTTCCTCCTCCGCTTCCTGCAAGTCCTGCGGCTTCCCAGGCGGTTCTTTGGAATACACAACTTTCAGGGAAGGGATGTTCCTTTTGCGCAACTCCGTGCGCATCACCCTGGCCAGGGGGCAAACGGCGGTTTGATAGATGTCCGCCACCTCAAAGCGCGTGGGGTCCAGCTTGTTGCCGGCGCCCATGCTGCTGATGATCCTGACCCCGGCCAAGGAGGCCCTTTCCACAAGCGCGATCTTCGCGGATACCGTGTCAATGGCGTCCGCCACATAATCATAGGGCGTCAGATCAAAGGCGCCGGCATTGTCCGCCGTATAGAACAGCTGATAATCCTGCCCGAGCACCTCCGGGTTGATGGCCAGCATGCGCCGGCGCATCACCTCTACCTTGGGCTGCCCCACGGTTTCATGGGTGGCAATGAGCTGCCTGTTGATATTGCTCAGGCACACGCGATCACTATCCACCAAATCGATGCGCCCGATGCCGCCCCGCGCCAGCGCCTCCGCGCAGTAGGAACCCACGCCGCCCACGCCGAACACCGCCACCGACGCCATTTTGAGCTTTTGAACGGCATCCTTCCCCAGCAGAAGCTCCGTGCGGGAAAATATACTCAACCGCCTTCCCCGCTTTCCGCAAGGATCGCTTCCATCTTCTTGTTGATCGCTTCCTCATGGACACGCATGGCCTGAAGCGTTCTTTCAATCAGCTCGTCCAGCGTCCAGCCCAGCATATCGGCTCCCTGCTCGATCACCTGCCGGGAGCATCCGGCGGCAAAGCTCGGGGACTTGTACTTCTTCATCACGGATTTGAGCTCCATATCCATCACAGACCTGGAGGGCCGCATTTTGGCCGCCGCGCCAATGAGCCCTGTCAGCTCATCCACCGCGAAAAGCACTTTCTCCATCTCGTGCTCGGGCTTCACATCCGCCGCGAGCCCATATCCATGGGAGGCGCAGGCATGGATGATCTGCTCATCAATGTCCTCCGCCATCATGATTTCCTGCACTTTGATGCAATGCTCTTCGGGGTACATCTCAAAATCCAGGTCATGCAGGAGCCCCACGATGGACCAGAATTCCTTTTCTTCCTCGTAGCCCAGCAGCTTTGCCATCTCCTCCATCACCCCGGATACCGTCAATGCATGTTGAAGATGGAAAGGTTCCTTGTTGTAGCGACGCAAAAGCTCCCAGGACTGTTCATAAGTAGGCCGCATGGTCATCCTCCGGTCATAAGCATTCCATCTGCAATTATATACAAAAAACCGCAAAAATGCAAAGCCCCCGGCGTATCCGCTTCCGGGTCCTCCATCAGCCGGCCCCTATTTTTCTTCCCGTACATCCAGCGCCCTGTCATAGGGGAACTGCACGGAAAAGGTGCTCCCCTCCCCCGGCGCGCTTTTCACCTGCAGCTTGGCGCCGTAATTCTGCGCAATGTGCTTGACGATGGAAAGCCCCAGCCCGGTGCCGCCCGTCAGCCGGCTGTGAGATTTGTCGATGCGGTAGAACCGCTCGAAAACCCTTGTGAGGTGTTCCTCCTCCATGCCGATGCCGTCATCCTCCACGGACAGGAAAAAATCCCCCAGGTGGACCACCGCATGCCCGCCCGGCTTGCCGTACCGGATGGCGTTGTCCACCAGGTTATAAATCAGCTCCCACAGGTCCTTGGCGTTGGCGTGCACCCTGCCCACGCCGTCCATGGTAACGGTGATCCCCCGCATGCGGGCAAGGGGCTCCAGCGCTTGGATCACCTCCCGGGTCAAGGGCTGCAGGGAGACCATTTCCGTCTTTTCCAGCACCTTCCCCTCCGCCTTGCTAAGGCGCAGGATATCGTTGATGATGTTCAGCAGCCGGTCGCTTTCCGATACGATACGGTTCAAATAAGCCTTTTGCTTTTCCTTGTCGGACACCATCTCCCCCGCCAGCAGCTCGGCAAAGCCCTTGATGGAGGTCAGGGGGGATTTCAATTCATGGGAGGCGTTGGCGATGAAATCGGAACGAAGCTGCTGCGTCTTTTGCACTTCCTCAAAATCATACCGCAGCTTTTCAATCAGATAGCTGATATTATCCAGGATGGGCCGCACTTCGGGCTCCGCCCGGTCCATGTCCTCCTGAAGCAGGCCAACATCCCCCTTGCCCATAAGCATTTCATTAACGCGTATCAGCGGCTGGGAAACACGCTTTTCCAGCCGGTTGGCAAAAAAGGGAACGGCGACAAGGGTGAGGGCGGTCAATACCGCCACCACCGGCAGAAGGCGCCACCAGTACGCCGCGGCGGTGGACGCCGGAAAGGAAAGACGCAGGACCACATTGTCCCGTACCAGCCTGGCAGCGTAAATCGTCTCAATGCCCAGCGTGCTGCTTACCCGCGTATCGGTGCCGGTCTCCCCGTTAAGCGCCTTAACAACCTCAGGCCTGTCCGCATGTGTCGCCATTTGTGAGGCGTCCGCCGCGCTGTCGGCCAGCACCTTTCCTTTTGCGTCGATAAACGTAACGCGCAGTTTCGGGTCTCCCGAAGCGATCTGCGAAGCCAGCGCAGCGTAATCGACGGGTGTCTCCCCCATCAGCGCGTTTGCGGTCTGCAAAAGCGCGGTCAGATGGTCGCGCACCTCTTCCCGCTGCACGCCGTCAAACACCAGAATGCAGCCGGTCAGCATCAGAGCCACGATCAAAAGCGCGCCAAGATAACTCAGGCGTTTCACATACCGCTTCATAGGGCAGGCTCAGTCCTTCTTCATGCGGTAGCCATAGCCGCGCACGGTTTCGATGTATTTGGGATGATCGGCGCTGTCATTGAGCTTCATGCGCAGGGACCGCACATGGAAATCCACGGTCCTGGTGGTTTCGCCGCTGAAGTCGTAGCCCCACACGTTTTCCAAGAGCCTGTCCCGGCTGACCACGAAGCCCGCGTGGCGGCACAGGTACTCCAAAAGCTCAAATTCCTGGTGGGTCAGCCGGATGGGCACGCCATCCTGCCGGACCTCCTTCTTGTCAAAATCCATCGTGAGGTCCGCTACCCGCATGATGCTTCCCCCATCCTCCATGCGGCGCAGCGCCGTTTTCACACGGGCCTGCAGTTCCAGTACCCCAAAAGGCTTGGTAATATAGTCTTCCGCGCCCATCTCCAGCCCCCGCACCTTGTCCAATTCCTCGCCTTTGGCGGAAAGGATGATCACGGGGATGGCGGCAGTCTCCGGCGCTTCCTTCCAGGCTTTCAGGATGAACCATCCGTCCTTGCCCGGCAGCATGATGTCCAGCAGCAGCAATTGCGGCGGTTCCTGCTTCATTTTTTCCGTAAGGCCCTCCGCGCTGCCTACCAAAGCAGCCTCATGGCCCGCCGCAGAAAGCGTTGCCGCGATGAGTTCCCCAATGTTTTCATCATCTTCCACAATGTAGATCTTCGCCATGCCGCTCCCCCCATCTTTCGGAATCATATCTCAAAGGATCTGCCTGTTCTTGTGTTCCCCGGTCACGGCAAAGATCACCCATTCGGCGATATTCTGCGCGTGGTCGCCAATGCGCTCCAGATATTTGGCGATCATCAGCTCATCCATCTTGCGGCTGGAGCTGCTGGGGTCCTTTAAAATATCCTTTACCAGCTCGCCACGCACCTGCATGAACAGCCTGTCGATCTCATCATCGCTCTGGATCACCGCTTCGGCCAGCATGGTATCGTCCGTCAAAAAGGCATGGATGGCTTCGTTCACCATGATGACACACTTGTCCGCCATGGTGTACAGCTGCGCCGGCCTGGCATTGGGCTCCTCCCCCAGGTGCAGCACGATCTCCGCGATATCCGCGCCCTGGTCGCAGATGCGCTCCATATCGGTGATCATTTTCAGCGCCGTGGAAATGACGCGCAAGTCCTTCGCCACCGGCTGCTCCGACAAGAGGATCAAAAGCGATTTGCGCTCAATGGAAAGCTCCAGTTCGTCGGCAATATGGTCGTTTTCATACACCTGGCGGGCCAGGCTTTGGCTGCCGGAGCGCAGCGCTTCCATAGCGTTTCCCAGGGTATCCTCTATAAACCGGCTCATACGTTTGAGTTCTTCATTCAGCTCCTGCATTTCCCGCTGGAATTTGGAACGCATCATCCGAACCTCCCTGTGATGTAGTCCTCCGTCTTGGTTTCCCTGGGGTGGGCGAACAGCGTCAATGTATCGTTGAACTCAACGACCTCCCCGTGGAGGAAAAAGGCCGTCCTGTCGGAAATGCGGGCTGCCTGCTGCATGTTGTGGGTCACGATGACGATGGTGTAGAATGCTTTCAGTTCCATCATCAAATCCTCGATGCGGCTGGTGGAGATGGGGTCCAGCGCGGAGGTGGGCTCATCCATCAAAAGCACTTCCGGGCTCACGGCCAGCGCCCTTGCGATGCACACCCGCTGCTGCTGTCCGCCGGAGAGGCCCAGGGCGCTTTTTTTCAGCCGGTCCTTGACCTCATCCCAGATGGCCGCCTGGCGCAGGCTCTTTTCCACCAGCCCGTCAAGATCCGATTTTTTGCGGATGCCATGGGTCCTGGGCCCATAGGCGATATTGTCGAAAATGCTCATGGGAAAGGGATTGGGTTTTTGAAACACCATGCCCACCCTGCGCCGTAAATCCGTCACATCCAGTTCCTGATAGATATCTTTGCCATCCAACGTCGCTTTTCCTTCTATCCGCACACCTTCCACCAAATCATTCATGCGGTTGAGGATTTTTAAAAGTGTGGACTTGCCGCACCCGGATGGCCCGATCAGCGCGGTGATCTCCTTTTCCCTCACGGAAAGGGACACATCCTTCAGCGCATGCAGCGTTCCGTAATACAAATTGATATGTTGAAGATCGATTTTCACCTAATTTCACCGCTTTCTGACACCTTGCTTCCATGTACAATAGAATCATATAAGAATTCTGTGCGCGGGCAGATATGAAGATGTAAGAACTGTGAAAGAAGCGATGCCGCCTTGCTCCGCGGGAGCGATGGGATCACGAACAAATCCGCCATATACAAAGCGGTTGCATATACCGCAATATGCAGGCCTGCATTTCCATGCGCATCTGTCATGGCCCTTCTTTTTTTGTGCTGCGGAGCGCTTTCCGGATCGTTGCCATGCAACCCCGAATACCGTTGCCCGCCTGGTGACCACCGCATATGCGGCGGGGGCAAGCCCCCACCCTACGGTAAAAGCTGCGATTCAAGCGGCAGCCTTGAAATGCGGCGGCAGCCCTGTTGCGGAACTTTCCTGAAAGCATAAAAAAACCGCCGTGCGGGCGGCTTTGAAAAAAGGTTTGGGAAGGAAAGTGTGTATGGAATCCCCTTAGTGTTTCAGCGCGGCGGAGTGATGACGGGGAAAGCATACTCCGCCTGATTTGTCCCAAATTCCAGCACATCGCTTTTCACGTAGCCGGCATAGCCTTCGTAGTGGGCCTTACGCCAGGTTTTCCCTTTTCCCAACAGGATCAGGCGCTGGCCGCAGGGAATGGCGGTGAGCACTTCGGCGGTTTCACCGGCTGTCCTGTACATCTTCAGCGGCACGCCTCTTTCCCCTCTTACTGTAACCCACATGCATCTTGGCTTTGTTAGGAATGGCGGCGATGGCGTCACCCCTCGAGCAGCTGGGATAGAACTGCATCTTCCCGCCCGTGACGGTGGCGGTGCAGCTGGTGGCATACGTCCCCCCCCTGTCGCCCACATAATCCCCCAGTACGAAAGCAGCAGAGGGGTGCAGGCCAGCAGGCAGATGATCTGCTTGAGGATGCCTTTTTCAAGGACAGCCGCCTTCCCCCACAAGTCGGCTGCAGCCAAGTCTACCGCATTTCCCGTCAGCCGTGCCCCTCGCCTGGCCCGCTGATATAGACCACCTTCCGGGTGTAGGCGTGCACCATGATCTCGTATTCGCAGCCGCCCCGGTCCTTGTTCATGCAGTCGATCTGCCAGTAGGGTGCCTCAAAAGCGGTGCTTGTTTCCGCGTACCGGATGGTCACCGTGTAAGCGGAGGGATTGAAGCCCGGATATTTGCCCGCCAGCGCGCTTTGGCCAATGGAAAGCGCATCCTCCTTGGAAAGGGGGTTGGCCATTTGCTCCTGGCTGTAGACGGGTGCGGGGGTAGGCGTGGCGTAGCTGATCTCAGTCAAGTCGGGCTCCCATCCCTGGAGGATGTAGATCACCTTTTGGGTATACGTATGCACCATCACGATGAACGTGACCGACGTGTGCTGGGGATAGCCTTCCACGTTTGTCACGTAGTTGAACTGCCAGTAAGGCTGCTCAAACTGCGTAGGTTCGTTGTCATGGTAGGAGGCCTCCACCGTATAGGCGGAGGGGCCCGCAAAGGCTTCATACTTTTTGGCCAGGGCGCTGGCGCCGATGTTGGCCGCCTGCTCCTTGGAAATTTCCTTCATGCTGCCGTAGGACTGGCGGGGGGCGGGCGTCCAGGCAGGGCCGGGGGTGGCTGTTCCGGCCACCGCCGCGTTCATCACGGCTTTGGCCGCTTCGTTCCTGTCCACATTGTCAAAGTCAAGCGCACCGGTCTTTACCCAGCCCTGAATGGCGCCATCGGACACATTGCTCCAGCCGCCGATGACGTAAAGCACCTCCACCGGTCCGCCCTTTTTCAGACTGCCGGTGATCGCGGAGGAGGCTGCCGCGCTACGGTACATCGCCTGGTCGCTTTTGAGCACGGCGTAGGAAATGCAGTGCCGGGAGGGCGAAGTTTCCACTTCCTCCTGGGTCTCGGGCTTGAGGGTGGAGGTCAGCACATAGCCGGTTTCACCTTCGGCATACCTGATTTTCGTCCACACCTTTCCACGGGAAAGGATGGTGAAAACGCTGTAGCAGTCCATTTGATCGATGATCGCCGCATCCTCGCTGGCTCCGATACGGACAAAGGAGATGGGAAGCCCGGGATACAGCCTGCCGGAGGTTTCCTGTGCGCCGCCCTCGCCCTCCTCCGTCAGAAACGAGCGTTTGACATAGCCCGTATAGTTCTTGTAGGTCACCTTCGCCCATTCCCCTTCATAGGAAAGAACGGTCACAGCCGCCTCGCCGGGGATCCTCGTCACAATGCCGGCCGAGCCCTTGGCGGCTTTGCGCATGTTCAGGGAGCCTGACGGAGTGGAGACGGTCGCCTTAACCGCCCCGCTCACGGGCGCGGGCGTCGCCGTTATTTCAGGCGTCTCTGCCGCCTTCTCCGCTGCCGGCGCGCTGTCGAATGTCATATACTTTGTCAATACAAAGCCGCTATATTTGCCGTATGCGGCGGCGCACCAGGTATCACCTTTTTCCGTGACCACCACCCTGGCCTTGTCCGGGATGATGGTATGCCACGCCGCGGACGAACTGCGCGATCTGCGAAGTTTCAGGCTGCCGCCTGTCACCGTGGCGTATTCCCCGCCGGGAGGCGGAGTCGGGGCCGCGGTGGGCGCAGGCGCGGCAGGCGTGGGCGTCACCGCGGATGCTGCGGGAGCGGAGCCCGCATCGCCCTCCGCCAGCGCGTACAGCCTGGACAGGGTTTGATCCCCCGCCTTCCCGTCCTCCTTCAGCCCCTGGGCCTGCTGGAAAGCCCGCACCGTGCTTTCGGTGCCCCGGCCATAGACGCCATCCGGTTTCAGGGCGTACCCAAGGCTGCTCAATGCCTGCTGCATACGCAGCACATCTTCGCCCCTGGCCCCTGGACGAAGCGTGGCGTAGCCCCCCAGGGCGATGTTGGGCAGCAAAAGCATAGCGCACGCCAGCAGGCAGATTGCTCGCCTTACAAAACGTTCCTTCAAGGTCAGCCACCTTCTCGTTTGTTGCTGGCCTCAATCTACCATATTATGCAGGAAAAGTAAACAGGTGTTTCGAAACTTTTACGCGCTGTAATAAAATTTTTATATTTCCAGAAATGCAGCATATCCCTGTCAATGACCCGTGGTAATCTCCTCCAGCAAGCCTCTGCCCTCTGCCTCATCCTCTTCATTCAGCAGGAAAACAAGATAATCGCCGGGACGGATCAGCGTATTGCCGGAGGGGATGAACTCCTCCTCATCCCTGCGGATGGCGATGAGCAGGCTGTGCTTGGGGAAGGTCAGGGACTTCACCGTCTGGTCGGCCGCCTTGGAGCCGTGCTGCACAATGGTCTCCACGGTGATCTTCCGCCGGCGGCTGCACTTGGCGCCGCAGCCGCGCTCCGCAAGCTGATTGGCAAGAAGCGAATCGTAGATCGGCCTGCTCTTCAAAAGGTCGGCCACCACATAGGCCACCAGGGAAACGATAACCAGGGGCAGCAGGTTGACAAAGGAACCGGTCATTTCCAGCAGCAGAATCACACCCGTAAAAGGCGCGCGCACGATGGCCGCAAAATAGCCCGCCATGCTGATGACGATCAGGTCATTGAGCAGGGATCTGTCCACATTCAGATATAGCGCGGAAAACTCCCCGGTGATGCTGCCCAGGGCCGCCCCCATGATCAGCAGCGGAAAAAAAATGCCGCCTGGTGCGCCCGAACCAAAGCTTGCCATGGAAAACAAAAATTTCACCGCAAAGATCAACAGCAGCATGGACAGCCCGGTTGGTTCCTCCAGCTTTGTGACCACCGCGTGTCCGCCTCCCAGGACCGTAGGGAATACAAGGCCCAGGCAGCCGGCCAGCACAAAGGGGATCATCACCCGCACGGGGGGCGGCAGCCGCTTCATGCTTTTATACAGCGCCTGGGTTTTGAGCAGCACATAGTTGTACAGCGCCCCCATGCATCCCAGCAGCACGCCCAGCAAAAGCAGCAGCCAGTAGCTTTTCAGCGGGATACCCACAGGCGTATGAAAGGAAAAAACGGTGTTGACACCAAAAACCATTTTGGACACAAAATCGCCCAGCACGGCGCAAACCATGGTCACCAGCAGAATCGCGGGAGAAATATATTTGAAGATTTCCTCTACCGCGAACATGGCCCCTGCCAGCGGTGCATTGAACGCCGCCGCCAGCCCCGCGCTGGCGCCGCCCGCGATGAGCATGCGCTTTTCCGTTCGGGAGGAGGCGAGCCTGTTCCCGATCCCCTCTGCCACACACGAACCGATCTGGATGGACGGGCCCTCCCGTCCCAGGGAAAGCCCGGCCAGGATGGAAGCGGCGCCGCCCACAAATTTAGCGATCAGCGTGCTGAGCCACGGCACCTCAAAATGCCCCATGATGATCCCCTTCACCTGGGGGATACCGCTGCCGCCGATATACTTGTATTTTGAGGCCAGATACCCCACCCCGTACCCCAGCGCGCAAAGCGCCAGAAAAAGAAACGGGATCAGTACAGGATTGCTTCTTATGTAATCATACACCGCGAAGGAGAGGGTCTCCGCCTTCATCAGCACAAAGCGGTACAAGCTTGCGATCAGCCCCACACTGGCCCCGATCACAGCACTTTTCCCAATGAGGCCGGCCTTGCGCGTGGGCATGGAGATGGCTGCCTGATACTGGTTCTCCTCCAAACGGTTCATAACAGATTCCTCTTCCTAAAAAAGTCACAACCGCAATTATAGCACATTTCAGCAACTATGAAAGACGCTGAAGCAATTTTCTCCATTCCTTACAAGGTTCTCGCTTTGGATGACATATTCGCTAGTGGCGGATACGGCGGATACGCATAGAACACCAAAAAGCCGCCGTGCAGGCTTTCCCCCGGCACGGCGGCCCGGAAAGCGCGCCGCCTATTTCAGTTCCGCCCGCACCGCATCCACCATTTTGTAGCGGTAGGGCGTGCCGTTCACAGGATTTTGCGCGGCATGGGGATCGTACACATCCGCTTCCTTGTCCCACTCCGGCACATACTCCTTGGGCACGATCAGCAGCGCGGAGGGCATTTCCCCCGCAACCGGCGCAAGGTCTATCTGGTAGTGCACGTACTGATTTCCCCTGTCATCCTCATCCAGCCCATAACTATGGCCATTGTCCAGCGGACCTTTGCTGTCCGCGTCCAGAACGCCCAAAGGGCGGCACAAGGCGCTTGTGGCACCGTGCAGCGGGTCCATGTTCAGTTTCGTCCCCAAGGGTTTGGGGTATACCCGCAGCTCTATGCTTCCCCCCGTCTGCGCATAGGCGAATTTTTCGATCTCCAGCGTAAAGCTTTCCGTTTCATAGACGGTCAGCACGGGTCTAAGCTGCCCGGCGGGGCCGTCCAGCGCCACCTGAAAGGTGATGTCCCGCTGTGCCGCAACCTTGGCCCAGCCAAGCTGCCCGTATACGCGCCGGTAATCCTCCCCGCTGTAATCCGTCATCAGGGATTCATCCATCACGAATTTCGCAAGCTCGCAAAATCCGGTGCGGTCAGCGGGCAGGCGGTGCTGGTTGAAGACCTTCACAAAATCCTCGTTGTCCCACATGGCAGCGGCATCCACCAAAATAGGTGTGCTCTGGGGCTCCCATACGTACACAGTGAAGGAGAGGGAGAGCGTTTCCCCCGGCGTAAAGGGAATCGGTTCTTCTTCGCCAAGGTATCCTGGGCAAGTGGCAAAATAGCTTGCGCTTGCGGGAAGCGCGATCCCCTCTACCTCCCCGCCAAGCAGCTGCCCGCAGTCGTGCTGCGGCGTCTGGACGGCGGGGCCGTTCTCCAGGAGTTCGCGGCCACCGGCGAAAAACGGGCTCATGGTGATCATCACCTGCCTGTCCGTATTGGAAGACACCGTCCAGTGCAGATGCAGGGTTTCTCCGTCATACAAGTATTCATTGAGGGTCACCGTCACATCCTGCGCCGCCACCGAGGTGTCGGGCTGGCGGATCATCTCCTGGGCGGCTTCCGGAACGCTTTGATCCCCGCCGAACAGGCGGTCCAGAAGGTCGGATTGTGTCAGGGCGATGGCCGCGCTGATGGTGAGCAGGATCAGGACCAGCGCAACCGCAAGGCCCAGGGATATCTTTTTTTTCATCACGGGCTGCTCCTTTTCATTTTGAAAGTTTTGGAGCGTCTGCCGGACCGTTTTCTCAAAGGCTGGGGATACGGGCGGATAGAGCAACCGGAGTTTTTCCCGGGACAGATTCAGTCTTTTCATCGTTCGCTCCCCTCCCCTTCCGTAAGGGCCGTGCGCAGCGCGCGGCGTGCGCGGAACAAACGGTTCTTGACGGCCGCCACCGAAAGGCCAAGGGCCGCGGCGATCTCCCTTTCCAGATAGTTTTCCATGTGGTACAAAAGCAGGGGGGTGCGCAGCTTTTCCGGCAGCGCGTCAATAGCCGCCTTCAGGGCCAGGTTTTCAGGGATGTACGCTTCCCCCGCCTGCTCCGCCTGCGCCATGGGGACGACGCGCTTGCGGTGGCGCTGTATGTTGCGGCACTCGTTGATGATGATGCGCGTCAGCCATGGGCGGAAGCTCTCCGGCCTCGCCTTTTCCCTTAGGGCCCAGGCCTTCATCAGCCCCTGCTGGACGGCATCCTGCGTATCGGCCTCCGAGCGAAGGATGCTCATGCCTATTCTGTAAAGGGTGGCCGATGCTGCCGTCACTTCCGCCGTGAACCGTTCGCCTGAGATCATGGCAGCCTCCGAAGGTTTGATCAGGTGCGTTTGATACTATTTCCAAACATTATTTCGTCGTTGCGGCGGTCCTTTTCGCATGGTATACGCGCGGGGCTTCCCAAAGGATAGAAGGTCGCGAAAATTTTGCCGCAAAGGCGCAAATGCGCGCCCTGCAGCAATGAAAAGCCATCCCGCCTTATCCCTTGATGCCGTATGTTATGAAATCTTCCATCAGCGCGTTTTTGTCCCCCGTGAACACATGGCCGGGCATGCCCAGTGCGCGCCCGGCTTCCACATTGGCTGCGCTGTCGTCGATAAAAAAGCATTCCGCCGGCTTCAAGCCATAGGTGTCAAACAAAATCCGGTAGATTTTCTCCTCCGGCTTTACCGTATGGCAGAATGCGGAAACAATAGCCCCGTCGAAATATTTCAGTGCCTGGAAGGTGCCCTTGTACGCGTCAAACCGTACGCTGGCGTTGGACAAAAGATATAAATGATACCCATTTTCCTTCAGCCGCCGGCAAAGTTCAGCCATCTCGGGAAATTCCGGCATGTACTCATGCCAGTGGGCGAGGATTTGATCCACCCTGCTGTGCAGCCTTTCCGGCAGGCGTGCCTTGCATTTCTCCGCCAGCTCCTGATAGGTGGTATCCCCTCTGTCCAGCGCCCGCCATTCCGCCTTGCCGAAGACCTCCTGGGCGATGAGAAGCGCATCCTCCCCCTGGGCAAAGGGCAGGATGCAGCGCATGGGATTGAAATCCCTCAGCACGTTGCCCATATCAAAGATGATGTTTTGTATCATGCCTGCCTCCGAAAAAAAGATAAACCCATTATACATGCGGTGGAAGGCTTTGTACAATCTCCGCGGTTGACAAACCCGCAAAGCCGGGTATACTTCATGCTGGAACTTATTTTCGGAGGCCAGTCATGCATCTGTTTGATATCATCGGGCCGGCAATGATCGGCCCCTCCAGTTCCCACACCGCCGGGGCGGCGCGCATCGGCCGCGTGGCGCGAAGGCTACTTGGTGCCCAGCCTGTGCAAGCGGATATCGCCTTTCACGGCTCCTTTGCCAAAACCTATGCGGGCCACGGAACAGACAGGGCCGTGGCTGGAGGTTTGCTGGACTTTGACGTGGACGATATCCGGCTCCGGGACAGCCTGGCGCTGGCACGGGAAGCCGGTATGGTGCTGCGCTTTTCCACCGTGAACCTGAAAAATGCCCACCCCAACACCATCGTCATCGATGCCAGGGCCGCGGACGGGCGGCGCATCGTAGTCCAGGCCGCCTCCACCGGCGGCGGCAGCATCCGCGTTCAGTCCATGAACGGGCTGGAGGTGGGTTTTTCCGGCGCGGAGAACACCATCGTCATCCAGCATCACGACGCGCCCGGCGTCATCGCCAAGGTGAGCGGGCTCATCGCCTCCCGGAAGATGAATATCGCCACCATGCGCGTCTTCCGCAGGCGCCAGGGGGCGGAGGCCGTAATGGTGCTGGAGGTGGACGGCCGGCCCGAAAACGCGCTTATTGAAGAACTGCACGCCTTGAAGGAAATTGACTCTGTCACCTTCCTGGAAAAGAGGTAATGTCATGGAATACACCATGTCCGATTTGCTCAGCATGGCCCAGGGATCCACCCTGGCCACCGCGGCAAAGAAAGCCCAGGCGGAGGAGGACGGCGTAACGGCTGAGGCGCTTACCCAGCGCATGCTTGCCTACCTTCAGCTGATGCGCGATTCCGTAAAGGAGGGCCTGAATCCCGAACTGCGCTCCGTATCCGGCATGGCGGGCGGCCAGGCCGCGCTGCTTCATGCCCAGTTCAAACGTGGGGCTTCCCTGTGCGGCGGCATTTTGGGCAAAGCCACAGCCTACGCGCTGGCCGTGGCGGAATGCAACGCCTGCATGGGCAAGATCGTTGCCGCTCCCACCGCCGGGGCCTGCGGCATCCTGCCCGCCGCCCTGCTGGCCGTGCAGGAAGAAAAAGGCTTCTCCGATGACGCCGTGGCCGACGCTCTGTTCACCGCCGCCGCCGTGGGCCAGGCTATCGCCTATGAGGCCACCATTTCCGGCGCGGAGGGTGGCTGCCAGGCCGAAAGCGGCTCCGCCGCTGCCATGACCGCCGCAGCTTTGACGGAGCTCATGGGCGGCACACCTATGATGGCAGCCGACGCCTGCTCCTTTGCCCTGATGAACAGCATGGGCCTTGTCTGCGATCCCGTGGGCGGCCTGGTGGAGGTGCCCTGTGTATACCGCAACGTGGGCGGTGTGGCCAACGCCTTCACCGCCGCGGACATGGCCCTCTCCGGCATCACCTGCCTGATCCCCCCGGATGAAGTCATTCTGGCCATGAAGGATGTGGGCGATGCCATGCCCGCCTCCCTGCGGGAAACCGGCGAGGGCGGCTGCGCCGCCTGCCCTTCCATGCGGATAAAGTTTGAAAAGGGCCCCCGCCCGTAAACATCCGCACGGAGGCCCGTTTCCGGAAGCCATGTAAGGCACGTTAATGCCGCCCCTGCCGGCGGCAGAGATTTGAGGATTATACCAGGCTGCTGGCCTTTTCGAGAAAGCTTTCTGTCCTTCCCATGGATGTGCCGTTTTACACGGTGGGGGTTCCCTTTTGGTTTGAAATCCTGTATGATAGGGGGCAATCACAAAGGAGGCTTTCCATGGAACGGCAAAAACGGGTCCTGGCCATACACGATATTTCCTGTGTGGGGCGCTGCAGCCTTACGGTGGCCCTGCCCATCCTTTGCTGCGCAGGGCTGGATACGGGTGTGCTACCTACAGCTATCCTTTCCACCCATACCGGCGGCTTTCAGGGGTACACCTACCGGGACCTGACGGAGGATATCCTGCCCGTCACGGATCATTGGAAAACGCTCGGACTTTCCTTTGACGCATTGTATTCCGGGTTTCTGGGCTCCTATGACCAGATCGGCTTGGTGGCACAGCTGATGGAGGACTTTTCTCAAAAATCCGCGCTGCGTATGGTGGACCCGGTGATGGCCGACAACGGCCGCCTGTACGCCACCTATACAAAGGAAATGGCCAAGGGTATGCACAGGCTGTGCCGCAAGGCGGACATCATCACTCCCAACATGACGGAGGCGTGCATCCTGCTGGACATTCCCTACAAGCCAGAGGGCTTTACCCGCAAGGAGACGGAGGACATGCTCAAAAGGCTGTGTGAGCTTGGCCCCCGGCAGGCGGTGCTGACGGGGGTCACGCTGGGGGAAGACCAACTTGGCACAGCGGCCTACGACGCGGAAACGGGTAAGGTTTCCTATGCCTTCGAGGGAAGGTTCCCCGGCATCTTCCACGGCACGGGGGATATCCTGTCCAGCGCCCTGCTGGCCGGGCTGATGAACGGAAAAAGCCTGGCGGCTTCCGCCGCCTTGGCCGTGACGTTTACCCACCGATGCATCCGGTATACGCTGGAATCCGGCCAGGAACTCCGCTACGGCGTGCGCTTTGAGGCCGCGCTGCCCTGCCTTATGGAATTATTGAAAAAAGACCCGGCGTAGCATGCAAGAGCCGCGGGAGCAAAATCCCGCGGCTCAGCGTGTCGAAAAAGTGGCGTTGCCACTTTTTCGAGTTTTTCCCTCGCTGCACTGCACGACGGCTGCGCCATCGTACGGCCGTTTGCTCGGGCAAGGTAGGAATTTCTTCGAAATTCCTGCGAAAA
>JAEWVC010000029.1 GCA_023459275.1 Bacillota bacterium
ATCCTGCGTTTTCACTGCTCCTGCTGAAAACCCTTTTCCCCCTGGCCGCCCCCTGCCTCCCTGGAAGGGAGGTGGCGCCGCAGCGCCGGAAGGAGGTCGCCCCCCGGAAAACATATGTTTTTGGAGCAGCTTGGCAAGCCCCCCTTTCCCCTGGTCATTTCTAAGAAAATTCTAATGGAACTATCATGATTTTTCCCACCGGCCTGCCGTATAATGGCAAAGGTTCGGCTCAAGCCGTGCCGCCGGAGGGAAAGCACATGAAAAAGGCCTTGAAGTTTTTTGCCGTCATCCTCACCGTTCTTGTGATCGTTTTTGCGGGGTTCTTCCTTTTTCTCGTCAGGGGCCTTGGCGCAAACAGCCAGCCGGAACTCTTAGGCATGACGGCCGCGGGGCTTATGGACGGCGCCTATGAAGGCGGCTATGACGGCGGCCGGTGGACGAACCGGGTACGGGTTCATGTGGCGGGGGAGCAGATTACGGAGATCGCGCTTTTGCAGGATGTAATGTTTGCCAAGCAGGAGACCTCCGCCCAATTGTTTCAAAGGGTTGTGGACGCCCAATCCACCAAGGTGGATGCGGTGGCCGGGGCCACTGTTACCTGCAACGCATACCTGAAAGCCATTGAGAACGCTTTGACGGAAGGGGAGAAATGAGCATGGCGATCCTGATTGCATACACCGGCAAGCACGGCACCACGCAAAAGTGCGCAAACGCGCTGAAAGCCCGCCTGCCCGGCGCGGAGGTTTGGGACCTGAAAAGCAGCGAGCCCGACCTTACAAAGTATGACGCGGTGATCCTGGGCGGGTCCGTGTACGCGGGCATGCCCAGAAAGCGGCTGAAGGCCTTTGCCGCCGGGCAGGAGGCCGCCTTGGCAAAGAAGAAGCTGGGGCTGTTCCTGTGCTGCATGGCCGATGGGGAGCAGGCGCAAAAGCAGATGGAGGCCGCCTATCCCGCGTCCCTGCTGAAGACCGCCGCGGCAAAGGGTGTGCTGGGCGGAGGCTTCTGCGTTTCCGACATGAACTTTTTTGAGAAATTCATTGTGAAAAAGATCGACGGCAAGGAACCAAAGGATAGCTTTATCCTGCGGGACGATACGCTGGACGCGTTTGTGAAGGCTTTCGGAGAAAACTGATGCGGCAGGGCAAGCACCTCATTGTAAACCGTATCCCTGAGGGCGGGGGCTTGCCCCAATCGAGAATTGCATATCTTCACATGTTGGCCGTAACCTGTAGGGCGGGGGCTTGCCCCCGCCGAAAGCGGTGCTGTTCAATAGAGCCTGATGGAGGGCAGAAGCGGCGGGGGCTTGCCCCCCCTACGTGCCGCAAGCCATGGAAGCCTATTTCCTGAACTTTACGGCAAGCCCGGATATGCGGCCTATATATTGGCGCAGCCGGCGGCGCAAGTATGTTTTGGATATCATACCCTGCTGAAGGCAAAGCGCCCGTTTCCCGTTTTGTGCGGGAGGCGGGCGCTTTTTGATGTTTTGCCTTATGGCACCGGGGTTTCCTCCGGCACCCTAACAAGGGGCAGGGTGAAGGCGGCCAGGGTTTCGCCGGTAAGCAGGTTCACGGCCCGCAGGGTGATGGTTTCGGGAACTTCCATCACCGCGGGCCAGAAGGCGGTATAGTGGTTCAGTTCCACGCTTTTGCCGTCTTTGTCTCCGGCATCGTAGGTGCCCAGGGAGCTTTGGCCCAGCCGGGTGATGACGTTCCCTTGGCCGTCCACCCAGTCAAAGACCAGGCGGGAGCCCAGCAAGTCATCCTCCGGGTCCGCGTTTTCATCGGGCGGGACGCCAAGGCCCAGGGGGTATTCGCTGGAAATGTCCATGTAGGTGGCCAGCTTGGTAAAGGAGACCCGGACGTTTGTCAGCGTCATGTCCCCGGATGCGCAAGGCGTTTGATACATGCGGGTGACGGGGGTATCCGTTTTGCGCAGGGTGACGGACACATCGCAGCTGTACAGCTCCTTCCAGGGCTTTTCCGCCGCGCCGAAATCCCACAGCCAGAGGGCCGTTTTCAGGGTGAGGTCCAGGGTGTCCTCCCGCCGGAGCTTTTCCATGAGGTCCGTCAAATCCTGGGGCCTTGGGGTCGGCTCTAAAACCGCCTCCCGCTCTATGGTGAAGCCTTCCTCCTCCCCTGCGGGTTCGGGTGTGCCGAAAGGGATCGTATACTGCCCGACGATGACCCCGGCTTCCTCCGTGAAGACGGCGGCGGGGTCCTGGGGGATCTCGAAAAGGGCGTCGCTGTCCAGGCGGATGCGGAAGGTGCCCACCAGCACGCCGTCGGATTCATAGATGAAATCGGGCAGCGCGGTATTCCGGATACCGTCCAGCATCGCGTCCGCGATGTCCACCGCCAGCTTGCGGCGGGGATCGGTGAGGGGGTCGGAGAGGGGAATGGAGCTGTACCCCGGCCAGCGGCCCGATTCCGGGCGATTTTGGAAGTAGGCGTCCATCAGGCACAGCAGCATATCCTGCTCCGGGTTCTTGGCCCGGTATTCCACCGTCACATAGGCGGTAACGCCGTCGTATACCGCGTCCCTCACGGTAACGGTAAGGTCAGGGAAATCGCCTCCGATTTGGTTAAGGTCGGTCTGGATGTCCACGCCCGCGCCGTCCTTGGGCGCGGAGGTATACATGCCCAGGGAATTTTTCGTGCCGAACACCCCGGCGGCGGCCAGCGCGATGCCGGTTAGCAGCAGCAGGCAAAGGATCACCAGCAGCGCGGTGCGCAATGTAAAACGCTTCATGGCGGGAGCCTCCCTTGTTTTTTTGAGGGTTGTTTGCACCAATTGATGGAATTCCTGCGGCGCGGTGCCGCACATCCCCTGCCAGCGCTCCCGGGAGATTTTTTTGCTTTCCATGCTCACACCTCCTTGGATAGCGCTTTTTGCAGCAGCATCCGCGCCCTGCTTAAGCGGGACTTCACCGTGCCCTTGGGGATGCGCAGGATGCGGGCGGTTTCTTCTTCCGAAGCGCCTTCCAGGTAGTGCAGGACCACGGCTGCTTTGAGCTTTTCCGGCAGGGCGGAAACGGCTTCCCGGAGGGCCGTGTCGGGAAGGCCCGCCCCTTCCTCCGGGATGGGGATGTACAGTTCCCGCTTGGTTTTGCGGCGGATGGTATGGCATTCGTTGACCAGGACCTTGAGCAGGAAGGAAGCAAACCTGCTTTCGTCCCGCAGCCTGTCCTTGTGCTGCCAGGCCTTCAAAATGGCGTTTTGCACCGCGTCCTGCCGGTCCTGCAGCCTTGGCAGCAAAGCGAAGCTGACCCGGTACATGGACTGCGTCAGCCGGGTGACCTCCGCCTCAAATGCTTCCTGTGTCATGTGGTTCTCCTTGCATCAGCGCTGATCCGCCTGTAAGACGCGGAAGGAGGTAAAAAGGTTCGGTAGGAAGTATTTTTCCACAAAACGCCCGCCATTCCTTTTTGTGGGAACGGCGGGCGGGGGTTTGGACCGATAGGTGGACGCAGCAGAGTTCCGAGGGGGCAATTGGGTTGGGGGAGGCTTTTGACGGATTTTTTCAAAGGGGGAAGTGGCATCCGAATGCCGCCTGCGGGCACCTCACCCATCAGCCCGGATGATACCTTCCCACCTCATCCGGCGCTACGCGCCACCTTCCCCTTCAGGGGAAGGCTTTTGGGGGGCCTCTTGGCTGGCCTTCCCTGCTCCGCTTTACAGCGTGGTCTGCGATATACCGTTCCCAACATCAGGGATTCTCAAGGGATGTATCCCTTGAGCGGGGTCCAGGGGCAGCGCCCCTGGCGGAGCCCCTACAAAGAAATCTCCTTCTTGCCGCTGACCTTGAAGAACACGGCCAGGGCGATGATGGTGGAGAAGGTCAAAATGGAGGAGATGGCGGCGGCAATGCCGTCGTTGCCGCGTATGATCTGGGAATAGATTTCCAGGGTCATGGTTTTGGTTTTGGTGGTGTACAGAATGATGGAGGTGGAGAGTTCCGTAATGATCATGATCCAGCTTAAAATCGCGCCGGAAATGACCCCGGGGAGCATCATGGGCACGGTGACCTTGAAGAAGGTTTTCAGGTTGGACGCGCCCAGGCTGATGGCGGCCTCCTCGATGGAAGGGCTGATTTGGTGCAATATGGCGGAGGAGGAGCGCACCGTATAGGGCAGGCGGCGGATGGTGTAGGCCAGGATCATGATAAAGGCGGTCTGGCTGAAGTACAAAGGCTTTTTGCTGAAGGCCATCAAAAGCGCGATGCCCAGGATGGAGCCGGCCACGGTCTCGGGGAACATGGCGGTCACGTCCAGCATGCTGTTCAGCGGGTTCCGCCGCCTGACCACCACGTAGGCGATGAGGATGGCGATCACCACGATCACCGCGATGGAGGCAAAGCCCAGCACATAGGTGTTGACGATGGACCGGCCCACGGTGGTGAACGCCTCAATATAGCTGTTTAGGGAGAAGCCCGCCACAAACAGCTTGCCGCTGGTTTTGCGGAAGGAGGAATAGATGACGTAAAACTGCGGCAGCATGGCGATGAACACCGTAAGGTAGCAGTACAGGTGCGCGAAAAAGAATCCGGCGCCCTTGAGCTTTTTGGGCTGGATGGGGTGCAGGGCGTTCATGGAGAACTGCTTGCGGTTGACCACCAATTTTTGGAACAGGAACACGGAGGTGGTGATCACCACGGCCACGATGGAGATGGCGGCGGCCAGGCCGTCGCTGCTGCCCACTTCGCCCATGAACTCATTGTACACCAGCACCGGCAGGGTCATATACCCTTCCCCGATCAGGCGCGGGGTGCCGTAATCGGCAAAGGTGCGCATGAACACCATCAGCGCCCCGGCCAGGAGCGTGGGCATCAAAAGGGGCAGCACGACCTTGAACATCTTGCGCACGCCCGTGCAGCCCATGGATTCGGAGGCCTCGATCAGGGAGTTGTCCATGTTCTTGAAGGCCCCGGAAACAAACATGTACACCAGGGTGTACAACTGCAGCGACATGACCAGCACAATGCCGGGAAAGCCGTAGATGTCCGGCAGCTTGAAGCTGATAAATTCCTTCAAAAACGTGGTCACGGACCCGCTGCGGCCAAAGAGCATGATCCAGGAATACGCGCCGATGAAAGGCGCGGACATGGAGGAGACCAGCACCAAGATCTCCAGCACGGTTTTGCCCTTGATCTGGTACACGGCCATCAGGTATGCCAGGGGCGTGGCCAGCAGCACGGAGAAAAGCGTTACCGTCAGCGTGACCTTGAAGCTGTTGCCCATGGCCCGCAGATAGTACGCCTTGGAAAAGATGCGCTGGAAGTATTGCAGGGAAAACCCGCCGTCGTCCCCCAGAAAGCTGCGGGCCAGCAGCGTGATGAGGGGGTAGAGCAGGAACAGCGCGTACAGCAGCATGGCGGCGATGGAGATGAACAGCCACACTTCCCAGCGGACGTGCTTAGCGCGCATCGTTTACCACCCCCGCGGTCAGGCTGTCCCCGCCTGTCTCCGTAAGCACGTTGATCTTGTCCAGCTTGAGGCCCAGGCGCACCTTCGTTCCGTTTTCCAGAATGCCGGAGATGGAGCTTTCCTCCACGATCTCCGCCATTTGCCCGTTCCACAGCTTCACAAAATAGGTGGTGTTCAAGCCCAGGAACACGCTGGAGAGGATTTCGCCCGTTATGCCGGCGCTGCCGCTTTCCAGCAGGAATTCCTCGGGCCGGACGGAAACTTTCACCTTCTGGGATTCCGTAACGCCCTGTTTCAGATACCGGTAGGGCACGGCGTAGCCATTGCCGAAGGTGAGCGTGCCTTCGCCATTTTGGAAGGAGAGGTCCGCGTCCAGGGTGTTGTTGCGGCCGATGAAGTTGGCCACGAACAGGTTGGCCGGGCGCTGATAGATGGCCTTGGGCGTGCCCACCTGCTGGATGACGCCCTTGTCCATTACGGCGATGCGGTCGGAGACGGCCATGGCCTCCTCCTGGTCGTGGGTCACGTAGATGGTGGTGATGCCCACTTCCTTCTGGATCAGTTTGATGGCGTTGCGCATCTCAATGCGTAGCTTGGCATCCAGGTTGGACAGGGGTTCATCCATCAAAAGCACGTTGGGGTGGATCACGATGGCCCGGGCCAGCGCCACGCGCTGCTGCTGCCCGCCGGAGAGGCGGTCGGGCATGCGGGAGGCGAACTCCGTGATTTTGACGGTTTCCAGGATGGCGTCCACCCGCTTTTGAATCTCCGCCTTGGGGATGCCCCGGTTGGTGAGCCCGAAGCCCACGTTCTGGCGCACGTTCATGTGGGGGAACACGGCATAGTTTTGAAACACCATGCCGATGTTGCGCTTGGCGGGGGGAATGTCGTTGATCACATGGCCGTCAAAGGCGATCTGACCGCCCTCGATGCTGTTGAAGCCCGCCACCATGCGCAGAAGGGTGGTCTTGCCGCAGCCGGAAGGCCCCAGCAGGGTAAAGAATTCGCCTTCCCGCACCTCAAGGGATAAGTCCGGAATGATGACATTGTCGCCGTATTTTTTGACAACGTCCGTAAACGCAATGGATACACTCAAGGGCGGCACTCCTTTTCTTGCATGGATTGGAAGGGAAGATTGCTGAATTGGAAAGGGGCATGCCTGATAAGGCTATCAGGCA